>DASXSX010000219.1:0-12057 GCA_036505815.1 Thermoanaerobaculia bacterium | reverse complement strand
AGGTAGGCGAGCGCCCGCGATGCGGCGGCGGTGGCGTCGGCGGTCTCCCAGCGGTGGAGAGTCTCGGTGAGCGCCGCGCGGCGCGCGAGAAGCGGCTCGGAGAGAACGAAGCGGCGGAAGTCTTCTTCCTCGAACGGGCGGCCCATCCCTTTCTCGCGCTTCTCCAGGCGCCGGTAGCCGTCGGACGAGAAGAGACGCTGCCAGTCGGAGTCGGCGACAGGATCCTTCGCCTCGCGCTTGGCCAGGATCGCCAGGACCGCGTCCGCCTCGTCGGTTACGACGCGCACCGAGAGGACAGGAGCGGGCCCCGGCTTCGCAGCCGGAAGCAACGCGGCGGAGAGGACGAGCTCGAGGAGCACCCGGGAATGAGACGCCGCCGGAGGGGCGCGGTTACTCCGAAGGAGCCGGCGTCTTCTCGACCTCGCCGGTCATCGGCACGAACCGCACCGGCAGGATGTCTTTCTCGGTGACCCTTCCATCCGCCGACTTGTGGAAGACCTTCAGCTCCTGAAAGAAACCTCCGACGGGAATCACCATCACGCCGCCCGGCGCGAGCTGGTCGACGAGTGGCTGCGGGATCCGCTCGGGCGCCGCGGTGACGATGATGGCATCGAACGGGGCGTGCTCCGGCCAGCCGCGATAACCATCCCCTTCCCGCACGGTGACGTTGTCGTAGTGGAGCTCCTTCAAGCGCGCCGCGGCCGAGCGCGCGAGCTCGGGGACGATCTCGATCGTATAGACCTCGCCCGCGAGCTCCGCGAGCACCGAGCTCTGATACCCCGATCCGGTGCCGATCTCGAGAACGCGCGCGCCGGGCTTCAGCTCGAGGAGCTCGGTCATGAGCGCGACGATGTAGGGCTGCGAGATGGTCTGGTTTCCGGGGATCGGAAGCGGGTGGTCCTCGTAAGCCTGCGCGCGCTGCGACGGATCGACGAACAGATGGCGCGGCACCTTGCGCATTGCCGCGAGCACGCGGGGGTCGCGCACTCCCCGGGCGACGATCTGCGTGTCCACCATGTGGACGCGCCGCTGTCCGTCGGCGTCGGACGGCACCGCCGTCACTTTGCGCGCGTCCGCAGGAGGGCCGCTGCAGGCGCCGGCGCCGAGAGCCGAGGCGAGAAGAACCGTCGCGCCCCCATGTCTCACGGAGCGGGCTCCGGATGTGGCGCCGCCGACCCCCCGACGATGCGGCCGTTTACGACGGTCGCGACCGTCGGGATCCGCGGAATCTCCCTCTCCGGCGCCGTCATGGGATCGGCCCCGAAGACGGTCAGGTCGGCAGCGAAGCCGGGCGCGATCCTTCCCCGGACGTTCTCCTCGAACGCCGCGTATGCCGCATCGGAGGTGAACAGGGCGAGCGCCTCGCGGCGCGTCAGACGCTCCGAGGGGCGCCAGCCGCGGGCCGGCTCGCCGCGCAGGTCCTGCCGCGTGATCGCAGCGTAGAACCCGAGAAGAGGATTTTCCGACTCGACGGGAAAATCGCTTCCGCCGGCCAAATGGGCGCCGCCGTTCTTCAGGCTCCGCCAGGCATAGGCGCCGCGGATCCTCTCGGGACCGACCCGCGCCTCCGCCCACGGCATGTCGGAGGTCGCGTGCGTCGGTTGGACGGAGGCGATGACTCCCTCCCGCCCGAAGCGCGGGATGTCTTCGAGCGCGATCACCTGGGCATGCTCGATGCGCGGCCGATCGGGAGCCCGATCGGGAGCGGAGCCGGAAGCTTTGTGGAGAGCGTCGAGCGCGACCCGGTTTCCGCGATCTCCGATCGCGTGGATCCAGAGCTGCCAGCCGTGCGTGCGCGCCTGACGGGCGATCTCGTCGAGCCGATCGGGCGGCGTCACGAGCAGGCCCCTCTTGCCCGGCTCGTCGGAATAGTCGGCAAGGAGGGCGGCGCCCCGGCTCCCCAGCGCCCCGTCGGCGTAAGCCTTGATCGCGCGGACGGTCAGAGCGTCGTCGCCGCGGCCGACGTGGATGCCCTTTGGGAAGGACGCTTCGAGCGCCGCGGACTCCGGCGAGACGGTGGCGTAGATGCGCAGGGGAAGCTCGTGCCCCGCGGCGAGCCGTTCGAGGACGGCGACCTCCTCCGGCGCGTACCCGGAGGCGTCCTGGACCTGCGTCAGGCCCACCGCGACGCAGGCCCGCGCGGCCGCGAGGATCCGCCGCGCGAAATCGTCGGTCGTGGGCGACGGAATCGCCCGTTCGACGAGGTCCATCGCGTTGTCGACCAGAACTCCGGAAGGCGTCCCGTCTGCGCGCCGCAAGATCCGTCCGCCCGCCGGGTCCGGTGTGTCTTTCCCGATGCTCGCGAGCGAGAGCGCCTGCGAATTGACCCAGAGAGCGTGGCCGTCGATCCGCCGGGCAGCGACGGGCCGGTCCGCCACGACGGCGTCCAGATCGCGGGCGTCCGGAAACGTCTTTGCCGGCCAGAGATTCTGGTCCCAGCCGCGTCCCTCGACCCACGCGCCTCTCGGAAGCAATGTGGCGAGCTCGCCGATCCGCCGGGCTGCCTCGGCCGCGTCCGCGGCTCCCCTCAACTTCGCGATCTCGAGCGATTTGCCGAGGCCGAGCAGATGGCCGTGGGCGTCGGCCCATCCCGGAAAGACGAAGGCCCCGGATACGCTCACGCGCTTCGCTTCGGGCGCGAGACGCCGGGCGCTCGCCGGATTCCCGATGAACGCGATCTTCCCGCCGCGGACCAGAACGGAGGCCTTCGCGGGCGCCGCCTCCGCAGAGGCATAGACGGTGCCGCCCTCGAGAAGGAGAGGGGCCGTCGGTCCCGCGCCGGCAAGCGTCAGGAGCCCGATCGCAAGACGCAGCACGGCGGCGAGTTTAGCGCGGCCGAACCCTCAGGCCTCGCGCCTCACGATCAGGAGCGTCTGATCGTCGTACTGCGGTACGCCTGCGGCGAAGGCCGCGACCTCGCCGTACAACGCGTCGGAAATTTCGCGAGGCGGGAGCGCCAGACGGCTCCGGACGCCCTGCTCCAGCCGTTCGAGCCCGAACTCCTCCTCGTCGCCGTTCGTGGCTTCCGTGAAGCCGTCCGTGTAGACGCAGAGGAGGTCTCCCCTGCCGAACAGCACGGTCTCCTCCCGCCACGAGCCGTGAGGCAGGAGACCAAGCGGTACGCCCGTGGCGGAGAGACGATCGATTCCGCCGCCGAGCCGGGCGAGGAGAGCGGGATTGTGTCCTGCGGAAACGTAACGAAGGAGATCCGCGCCCGGCTCCAGCAGCCCGAAGAAAAGCGTGAGGAACTTGTAGGCGGGCGAGAACCGCTGGAGGTGGCGGTCAATTCGGGATACGAGGTCGACGATCGTCTCCGAGGCGTCGATCTGGAGGTGAATGGCGGCATGAACGGTCGACACGAGCAGCGCGGCGGGAATGCCCTTCCCGGACACGTCCGCGACGACGAACCCGAGCCGCCCGTCGGAGAGCGGGAACCAGTCGAAGTAGTCGCCACCGACCTGCCGCGTCGGGAGCGTCGATCCGGCGAGCTCGACGCCGGGAATGCGCGGAAGCTCCCGCGGGAGGAGCTGCCGCTGGATCGCCGCGGCGAGCTCGAGCTCGCGCTCGATGCGCTCTTTTTCGATGGCCTCTCGGTGCAGGCGGGTCGTCTCGATCGCCGCGGCCGCCTGGTTGGCGAAGAGCGAGAGGAGACGCGCATCGCCGGGAGTGAAGTCGAGAACCCGGCCGTCGCGGGACTCCTTGTCGGCGACCGCGAGAACGCCCAACCGCCGTCCGGGGACGGCAATCGAGACCGCGAGGCATTTCTCGCAGTCGGTGAGAAGCACTCCGGCCGTCGGCACGTGCGCCGCGTCGTTGTTGATCGCGACCTCTCCCGCCGGGAGATCCCATGACCAGACCGCCTGCGGCGGCAGCAGATCGCCGCCGACGCTCCTCGCGAGCGGCGCGGCACCCCGCTCACCGAAGACGATGAGGGTCCCTTTGCGGGCGTCGGTCAAGGAGATCGACCGATAGAGGACCTCGTCCGCCAGCGCGGAGAGATCGAGCTGTCCGGAGAGTGAGAGACCCAGGTCGTAGAGCGACTCGAGCTCGAGGAGGCGCGCCTTGATCTCGAACTCCGCGTCCTTGACCAGCCGTGAGAGCCGGCTCGCCGCCAGCACCGAACCGAAGATGAGACCGAGCGCTGCCGCCAGCTCCTCCGGCTCCTCGTGATCCAGTCCGTCGAGGGCGAGACAGCCGTGGGTCTCTCCCTCTGCGTCGAGCGGCACCCACAGGAGACCGGCGTCGACGATGGCCGTTTCGGGAAACGACTGCGGGGGCTCGATTGGAGCAGCATCTCCCGCCGAGTCGAACCCGAGGAGCCAGCGGTCCCCGTCGCGAAGATACACAGCCGCGCGGCGCGCCCCGGCGACCGCGAGCGCCGCGTCGGCAATTCGGGCGGGCAGCGGCTTCTCGGTCTCGCGGCGCAGGTGAGCGAACGCCTTCGCGAGCTCGTCGATCTGCCCGGGCGCGCGAACGGAAGTCTCGCCTACGGCCCCAGATCGAGTCGGCGAGCTCGGCATCCGACGGTCCCCGTGCTCAGGCGGGGGCGCCGACCGCCCGAAGGGCTTCGCTCTCGCTCGGGTAGATCGCGGCGTACTGCGCGAGCCCCATGATGCGGAAGGTCTTGTCGATCGTCGGCGTCAGCCCGCAGAACGCGAGAACTGCCTTTCGCTCCATGACCTTTTCGAGTACCTCGATCAGGATCGAGATGCCGATCGAGTTGACGATGCGCGTCTTCTCCAGGTTCATCACCAGGGCCCTGGCGCCGCGATCCAGCTCGGCGTATGCCTCGCGCGCGATCTCTTCTCCCCCCTGGTTGTTGATGTAGCCGTCGGTCCAGAAAACGGCGACGTCCCCCCGCCTCTCGACCGAGACTTTGCAGGTTTCGCTCACTTGTACTTCCTCATGAGAATTCGGGTACCCCAGTCGCCGGACGCGATCTCGACCTCGTCCATGAGGCTCTTGATGATGTGGAGACCCCACCCACGGCGTCGCCTCTCTTCGAACGTCTTCTGCGGGCTCGGCGCCTCGATCCCCTCCGCGTCGAAACCCCGGCCGCGGTCGCGAACCTCGATCTCCAGCCACTCGCCCGCGGACCCTCCCACACGGAAGGTGATGTGGACCTGGTTGTCTTCAGTGTGCGCGTGCTCGAAGGCGTTGATGCAGGCCTCGACCAGCGCGAGTTTGACCTCGTCGATCTTGTCGCGGGGCATGTCCATGTATTCACCGAGCGCGTCCGCCTGAGCCGTTGCCACGATTTCCATTTCCGGCGCCACGGGGATCGTCAGCGAGACCTCCGGCGCCCCGGCGGTCGCGGGCTCGGTCGGTGCCGGTCCATGTTGCGCCATCAGGTGTGTTTCCGGCTCGCGGCGTCTGTCCTCCGGCAGCAGGATACCTTCTCGGGAAGCGCGCGGCGGGAACGCGACCGCGTGGCGCGTGCGACCGTCGACCCGAGGGCCTCGGAAGCTCCCGGCCGTCTCATGGCAGGAACCTTAAAAGCGAAGGAACAGTTGGAGCGAACGGAGGAGAACCGGCGGGAGGCTCCCGGACGCGACGATGGAGATGGCCGCAACGAGCTCCCCGACGAGCGCCGCCCACAGAAGAGCGGAGGGATCGAAGCGTTCCCGGGCGATTGCGGCTGCGTTTTTCACGGCGACAATGCCGATAGAGCGCAAGGGATCTGCCATCGCCGCAAGAAGGGGCGATCGGGGCATAACTCACTGGGAAGACGTTACTTGGTCAGAAGAGAGCCCACCGGGGATCGGGAAGCAAAGTGTGGCCGATCGGCGCGATTCGCGTCGCTTGTGTCCAATCTGGTGCTTCTAAAGATCAGGGAATAAGGGCTTTAATAGGAAAACGCGACAGAAGTATACAGTGACTTTCCGCCACAGACTCTGATGCTACTGACCCAGGTATTTCTTCCGATAGAGCGTCCGGCGGCTGATCCCGAGAAGGCGAGCCGCCCGGCTCTTGTTGCCGCCGGCTAATTTCAGGACCCGCTGGACGTGCAGCTCCTCCAAGTCGCGAAGGTTCGCCGGAGCCGTGTCGCCGTCGAAGGGCACCTTCCCCGCGCCCGATCCGAGCGAAGGAAGCCACTGCAGGTCTTCCCGATGGATCACGCCGGCCTGGGAGAGGGCGGCGGCTCCTTCCAGCACGTTCTCGAGTTCCCGAATGTTGCCGGGGTAGTCGTGCGCGAGAAGGGACGCGAACGCGTCGCGATCCACGTGGGGGACCTCGCGGCTGTCACGAGCCGCAAAACGCTCGAGGAAATGGCGCACGAGCTTCGGGATGTCCTCCCGCCTTTCGCGCAACGGCGGAAGTGGGATCTCGACCACCCGGAGCCGGTAGTAGAGGTCCTCCCGGAAATCTCCCCGGGAGATCCGTTCGGGCAGCCGGGCGTGCGTCGCGGCCAGGACGCGCACGTCGATCGGTATGCGGCGGCGCCCGCCGACGCGCTCAATCTCGCGTTCCTGGAGGACGCGGAGAAGCTTGGCCTGGAGGGGAAGGGGCATGTCGCCGATCTCGTCCAAGAACAGTGTTCCACCGTTGGCGACCTCGAATTTCCCAAGCCTCGCCTCGACCCCCGTCGCGACGCCGCGCTCGATCCCGAAGAGCTCGGACTCCAGCAGCGGCTCGGGAAGCGCGGCGCAGTTGATCGGAACGAAAGGCTTTTCGACCCGGTCGCTGCGCGCGTGGATCATCCGGGCAACGAGTTCCTTGCCGGTGCCGCTCTCCCCCGTCAGCAGAACGGAGATCCGGGAATTCGCGACGCGGCCGACGAGGTCGAGCACCCGCTTGGCCGCCGGGGAGTCGCCGATGAAGAGCCGGCCCGCCGCCGAGCGGCCCGTTTCATCCAGCAGGCGACGGTTTTCCTCCTCGAGCCGCTCGCGCTCGCGCGTCAACCTCTCAAGATGGCGGCGGTTCTCGATCGCCATTCCGGACAGGCCCGCGAGCGAGGTCAAGAACCGCGCATCGTCCTCGTCGAACGACACGCGCCCTCCGCGGCGCTGTTCCTTGTCCGCGAGGACGAGCGCCCCGACGGTCCGGCCGCCTGCGCGGATCGCCACGCCGACCGCCGCCGAGACGGGCGTGCGCAGGAACCGGAAGCGTTCGCGCGACAGCGCGCTCGGCGATCTCATGACGTCGCGCAGGAACTCGTCCTCGGCGACGACAGACTCCGGCTGGCGCCGTGGGAATCCGACGCGAGCTTCGGCCTTTCGTGCCCCTCCGTCGCCGAAGGTTGCGAGGTAGCCGCGGGAGGCGTCGAGCACGCCGACCGCGCGGCCGAGGACGTCCTCGACCAGCGCATCCTCGCTCGGCAGGGAGCCGAGCGAAAGCCCCGCGTCATAGAGGGTTTCGAGGAGGAGGAGCTTGTGCTGTGTCTCGAAAGGCGAGGTCGCCCGGTCCATTACTTCGCCGAGGCGAGCACCTTCTCGCGCCGAAGCTGCGCCACCATCTGCTCCGCCGGGCGGGTAGGGGCCCAGGTCGGGTTCCATTTGTGGTTCTCCTCCAGGAGCTTCTCCGCTCGATCGAGCTCGCCCTGCTTCGCGAGGATCGCCGCCAGCTGCGCCCTCGCCTCGTACACCATCAGCCGCTCTTCGAACCGCTGCCACCCGTTGGGAGGGTTGATCATTTCCTGCAGGAGCGGGATCGCTTCCTGCTCTTCCCCGAGCGCGAGCTTCGCGCGGACCATGATCCAGTTCCAGCCGGACGAGTAGGGCTTGTAGTCGAGCCTTTTCGCCATCTTCCGGAGGTGCTCGTCGACCCGGGGCTTCACCTCCACGAGACGCTTCTCGGCCTCCGCCGGGCGGCCTTCCAGGAGATCGTAGGCGGCCAGAACGAGAGGACGACCGATCTCGATGTTTTCGTCTTTCGGGACTTTCTCGAACTTCGGCAGCAGCGACCGGCCCGCGGTGAGGTCGTTCGAGAGGAGGGCGACCCGGAGAGCGTGGTAGAGGTAACCGGCCCGCTCCTTGTCGATCGGAACGACCTCCGATCCCCTCACATACATTTCAAACGCCTTCTTCCAGTCGCCTTTCCCTTCGTAAGCGACCCCGAGGTGATCGTAGGCCGGAGCGAAGTCCGGCTTGATCTGAAGAGCGTGGTTGAGGTTCGAGATCGCCTCGTCGTAGTGGCCCGAATAGGCCTGGATCTCCCCGAGGCTGTCGTGAGGGTTGGCCTGATCGGGGGCCATGAATTGGTACTTCTTGAGGTTCTCGATCGCCTTTTCGTAGTCCCCCCGATAGCCGTAGTGGTAGCCGATCATGTTGTAGGCCTCGGCGCTGTTGGGGTCCGCCTCGAGAAGCTTCGTGAAGACCTTGACGGCCTCTTCGTTCCGGCCCTTCGAGGCCTCGTAGTTCGCGACCATCGTGGTCGCCCGGAAGTCGTCGGGATATCGCTCGAGAATTTCGTGCGCGATCTTCTGACGCTCCTCGGGGCCCTTCTCGTACATCGCGAGGTGGAGATCGACGTGGCGGCGCTCGCGATCCGTCAGGTGGCTCTTCAGCCGCTCCGCCCGCTTGACGAGGGAGAGCCCCTGTTCCCGCTGCGACATCCGGGCGAGGCCGAGCATCGCCATCGCAAAGTCGGGGTCGAGCTCGAGCGCGCGAGCGAACCCCGCGCGGGCTTCCTTGGTGTAGAAGCGGCGCTCGTTCTCGGTCGCCTCCCGGTAGACCCGGTAGGCCTCGTCCGACGACGTCGTCACCTCCCGCTTATTCGACAGATAGAGCGCGGCCGCCACGCCGGCGACGGCGACCAAGAGGAGCCCGAACAGAGAAACGGCACGGCGCTTCGTCATCGCACACCGATGATACGGCGGCCCGAGCCGAGGGTTTCGCAGGAAGAAGCCAGCCGTCGCCCGTCCAACCCGCGGGCAGCCAGCGACTTGCCAGGAAATGCCGCTCTTGCCGAATCGGTGGACTGGGTCCGCGTCCCGGAGGACGAGATCGGGCGGTGAAGAGGCGTCAATCCACCCTCATGAAAAGGAAGGTCATGTCGTCGTACTGCTCGGCCCCGCCGACGTAGGTCCGGATGTCGGACAGAAGGCCCCGGGCGATGTCGTCGAGCGGCGCGTCGCGCCGGGAGGACAGGGATTCCATGATCCGCTCCTCCCCGAAGGGGTTCATTTCCTCGTCCATCGCCTCGGTGAATCCGTCGGTGTAGAAGAAGAGGAGATCTCCCCGCTTCAGGTAGATCTCCCGGGTGTCGTAGGGCACTTCCTTGAAGGCTCCGAGCGGCAGCCGGTGATCCGGCGGATCCAGGAACCTCGGCCCTCCGTCGCCGGGCCGGAAGATCATCGGCAGAGGCTGGCCTCCGATGGCGTATCGCAGGCTCATCGCGTCCGGGTCGAGCAGGAAATACCCGAGCGACACGAACATGCGCCGCTTGATCGAATAGATGCGGCGGTTCGACTCCTGGAACAGCCGTCCCGGATCGCGGGTGGTGAGCGCGCGGGAGTACACGATTTCCTTGGACGCGACCATCAAGAGCGAAGCCGGTACCGACTTGCCGGACACGTCGCCGATCACGACCCCGAGCCGGCGGTCGTCGAACGAAATGAAGTCGTAGAAGTCTCCACCGACGACTTTGGCGGGAAGGCTGCCGCCGAGGAAGGAGAATCCCGCCACCACCGGCAGCGAGCGCGGCAGAAGACTCGTCTGGATGTCTCGCGCGATCTCGAGGTCGCGCCGCAGCTCCGCCTGCCGCGTCATCTCGTCGTGGAGAATCGCGGTCTCGATCGCCAGGGCGGACTGGTTCGCCAGCGTCGAAAGCAGCGTTTGGTCGTCGCGATCGAAGCGCTCCCCGGAGAGCTTCTCCTTCAAAGCGAGGATCCCCATGAGCCGCTCCCGATAGGCGAGCGGTACGAGCAGACGAAAGCCCTCGGCGATGACGCCGTCGCAGAACACCACGCTCTCCGCGTCCGTCAGCCGCTCCCGGAGGTTCTCGGGCACGGCGGGCTTGCCCTCGGCGCGCAGGAGCCGGCGCACCTCCGCCGAGGGGGACAATCGCTCGTCGCGCCGGCCGCGGCGCTCCAGCCAACCTTGCTCGTCGCGGAGCCAAACCGAAGCCTTCTCGAGTCGCATCGTCGCCGCCACACGACCGGTCAGGAAGTCCGCGATCCGGCCGAGGTCGAGCTCGCCGGTGATCGCCTCGCTCATCTCGAGAAGCGCCTTCTGATAGTCGAACTTCTCGCGGAAGAAGAGCTTGTCGAGCGGCGTCTGCAATCTGCGGCGGAGAACCTCGAACAGCGAGATGCCGACGAGGAAGAATCCGAAGTTGAAGAGCGGCGAAGAAGAGAGCCTCGACTCGGCGAAGATCACGTTTGCCATCGCGACGGCGAGGGCGTAAAGGCCGAGCAGGATCGCCGTCGTCGCGGCGTAGAGGAACGTGCGCCGCACGATCACGCGTACGTTCAGCATCTGGAAGCGCACGATCGCGTAGGCGAACGTCAAGGGAATGAAGATCATCGGGACGATGCCGTAGAAGACGTAGTCTTCGATGTTGAACGCCGACGGAAGGACGATCCCGAAGAGCACGAAAGGAGCGGTTCCGAGGATCGTGCCGATGAAGACGTGGAAGGCCTGTCTTCGCTCGCGCGCGTCCGGCAGCGTGAAAGCGGAGTGGGCGAGCGCGATCAGGCCGAGGACCAGGTAGTCGCCGAGCAGTACCCAGGAGGAGAGCGGCGCGCCCGAGAGAATGGCGACACGGTGGCCGTGGAGCTGCCGCATGACGTCGTAGAGAAAGACGACCGGCGGAATGGAGTAGAGGAGGTAGAAGAGGCCCGGACTCGCCGAGAGGAAGTCCTGCAGCCTCTCTTTCCAGCGCGGCGGCGGCTCTCCCGTCCACTCGTCCGGCTTTGCGAACGCGAACTCCTTGGGGCGCGGAAAGATCAGAAAGAAGTGGAGGAAGACCGCCGGCAGCAGGAACAGGGACACCGTACCGGTGTTCTGGACGAAGAGGTCGATCCACCAGTAGGACGCGGGCCGAAGCCGGCAGACGAAAAAGAGCAGGAAGAGGACGCAGAGCAGGAAGAAGATCCGCGCCGCGCGGTCTTCCGGTCGCCGGTTGAAGACGAAGAACCCGATGAAGAAGAAGAGGAAGCCGAGAGCCGCGGCATAAAGATACGTCGTTCCCCCGAGGCGTTCCGAAGAAAGACGCACCGGCACCGTGTGCATGTCCGCCTTCGCTTCGCCTCCGCACCGTCCCCGCTGATAGAGATACGGGACGGACTCCCCGATTGCGTGCTTGCGAAGCTCGGCCGAGGCGTCGGACGTCGAGTTGACCAGCCGCTTTCCGATCCCCAGCACGCAGTCGCCCGTGCGGATTCCGGCGGCGTCCGCGGGCCCGCCGGGTATTGAGGCCCGCACCTCGATGCCCCCACGGCTGTACGGCACCGGAACGATCCCGTCGTAGGGGCGCGGCGCGAACATGTCCGCAATCGAGGCGACCGCCAGCGCTAGGCCGACGAACCCGATCGCGAGGTAGAGCGTCCGCGCGGACCGGGCGGACCCCGCGGATCTCCTCATCTCTGCGGATACGCTCAAAAGAAGGCAATGTTAGCCGAGCCCTCCCGGCGCCGCCGCTTTCCTCGTTTATTCTTCGACGGCTCATGCCGTTCATCACGTTCGAAGGGGTCGAAGGGTCGGGCAAATCCACCCAGCTCGAGCTCGCCGCCGCCCGCCTGCGGAAGAGACGTCGGGCGGTACTCGCCACGCGTGAGCCGGGCGGCACCCGTATCGGGCGGATCCTCCGCGGCGTGCTCATGAAGAAAGCACACCGCGAGCTCGATTCCGTCACGGAGTGGCTGCTCTTCGAAGCCGACCGGCGTCAACACGTTCTCGAGGTCATCCGCCCGGCGCTCGCGCGCGGGCTCTTCGTTCTCTGCGACCGCTTTTCCGACGCGACCGAGGCCTACCAGCAGGTCGGCCGGCGCCTCGACCGCCGTCTCGTCCGGAGCGTGGACCAGCTCGCGCGGGACGGGCTCGTGCCGGATCTCACTCTTCTCTACGACCTCGAGCCGCGCGAGGGACTCGCACGAGCGCATCGCCGCGGGGGCGG
>DASXSX010000218.1:0-35308 GCA_036505815.1 Thermoanaerobaculia bacterium | reverse complement strand
GGGGAGCCGACGGGGTCCTGATCGAAGGTCAGCTTCTTCGGCTGCTGCGCCCACGCGGACTGGACTGAAACCAGCGTCAGGAAGAGGGCGATCCAAGATTTTGTAGTCATCGGGTTCTCCATCTCCGGTCTCCTCTTTCGTTCCCTCTCATTTCGAATGAGCCCGCCTCAAGTGCGCGTAGAGCGAGTCGTAGAGGAAGGACGCACGCTTGAGGATGTCGGCGTCGTCCTTCCCGACATCGGTGAACCCCTGGCTGATCGCCCAGAGGCCCGCCGACTCCCGCGTGATGTCCATCTCGGCGGGGAAGTCCGCCCCATGCACGATCTTCCTCAACCGTTGGAGAGCTTCGTCTCCCGGCACTCTTTCATCGACCAGCGCCTCAAACGAGCATCGTTCTCGGTCGTCGCGGTGCGGATACGTCGCTCCCGGCGCGTCGAAGCCGATCGCCCCGTCGCGCTGCTGGATTGCCGCGACGTCGCCGGGTTCGACGAAAAGAATCTCCGCTTGCGGATCGAGAAACCTTTGGATCAGCCACCCCGTGGCTGTCCGGTTGACGTGGATGCGCTTGCGTGTGACCCACTTCATGCGGGCCCCGCTCTCCCCTAGTCGAGGCCTTCCGAGACGGTTTTCGTTCCAGTCGCGTTCTCGAGAACGGCCTTGGCGACAGGCCGCCCACCCTCGAGAGACGGCACGACGCTGATGGCCCGATACCCGGCGTTGCCCGATATGGCCTTCTCGACGGCGGAGCGAAGGCTCTTCTTGGCCTTGGCCATCGCCTCGTTCTGCGCCTTGGCGGCGGAGAGGTCTTCTCCCTCCTTGATCTCCTCTGTTTTCGAGATCTTGCCGCTCGTCTGATCGACGATCACTTCCCAGAACTTGTCCTGCTTCGCCGTGTAGACGGAGAGCTGGAGCTTCCCATCTTCCATCTCGAACTTTGCCGAGATCGGTTTGCCCTGCCGTTCTGCAGCCGCGAGTCCCTTCTGGAGCGACACCTTAGCGGCTTGAAGCGCCTTCCAATCGACTCCCGGGCCTTCCTTTTCGTCGGCCCTCCCGCTGCCCGCCAGCAGAAACGCCCCAACGATCGCGGCGCCGACCAGAATCGCGGTTTTACTGTTCATGATTCCTCCTTTACTTTTCCTCACTTGGTTGCGACCTTCGCCAGAGCGGCCTTGATTCCTTCCGCGATCTTCTCGGGTGTGTCGACTCCCCAGAAGTGCATGAAGAAGAGCCTCGGGTTCTCGCGAAGCATGTGCGAATGGAGCGCCGTCACCTGGATGTCGTGAGCGTGAAGCTCCCGAATCACGGGGTTGACCTCGTCGGCGATGAGTACGAAGTCGCCTGTCGTCGCGACACGGCTCTCGACGGTCTCGAAGTTGATCGCGTTGGCCATTCCCATGCTCGGCGGTACTTCCATCCCCCCGTCCTGGATCGATTCTGCGCGTGGAACGCCGAGCTGAAGGACGGTGCCGTTGATGGTGCCCTTACGTCCGAGCACGTCCTGGATTCTCTGAAAGACTTTCTCCTGGGACGAAGTCGGTTTGGCTGGTGCCTTCCCGGCCGGGGGCGCGAGAGGCGTTTTGGTCTTCTCAAGGGCCGCCTTCAAGGTCTTCGCCAGCGCTGTGGCATCTCCCTTTCCGTGAAAGTGGAGGTACAGCACGCGGGGGATTTCGTCGATCAAGTGATTGTGGATCGCGAGGATTTCGAACCCTCCTGCCTGAAGCTCCCGGGCGACCGGATTGACCTCCGGCCCGAGGAGCACGAGGTCGCCCATCGTGACCGCGTCTTGTCCGTTTCCCGTTTTCTTGAAGACCGCCCAGCCGCTGAGTGCGAGGGCCGGCTGGACGGGAACGCCCGCGATCCGGACGTGCAGGTCCGTCCGGGGCCAGCCGTACCGACGGACGTCACCCGGTTGATCTTTGCCGGGATTGCCGAACACTTTGTCGACAGATTCCCAGCCGCTCTCCGGCGGGGAAGCCGCGAGAGTGGCCGCGAGGGGAAACAGCAGCGCGAAAGCCGCCGCGAAGAGAAGTCGCTTCATTCTGAAACCTCCTTTGACACTCTCGGACTCTGCTTCCGAAAAGATTGATAGAGCTCATCAAACAGGACGAAGCCGCGTTCGAGGCGCGCTTCGTCCTCGGGATTCGCGAGCAACAAGCCGATCAGGAGTTGTTCCAGGCCCGCCGCTTCGGGCCGGCCGAACTTGCCATCCTTCAAATCGATGTCGTGGACGATCTCGGCGATCTCCGTGAGGGCGCGATTCGCGACGCCCGTTCGCGCCAGCAGAGTCTCGAACGTGCAGCGATCTCCCTCGTGGGAGAAGTTGCCGCCAACCATATCGAAGCGCAGCTCGCCGGGTCGCGCGGGCTCCTTCGGATCGATGAAACGAAATCGCGCCTTCGGGTCGATGAACCGGCGGATGAACCAGGCCGAAGCGATGCGATCGATGTGGATCCCGCGCCGGGTTACCCACGTTCGTCCGAGGAGCTCGCTTCGAGCCGCGCGTGCTCCTCGTGATTCCGCGTCATCGGCGGAGCGCAATTGCCTCTCGAGGTTCCGAAGGAGCCTGGCGGCGTCGCGCCTTTTGGGAGCATCGAAGAAGTCGAGCCGGGCGATTTCCTCGAAGCGCTTGCGTGCGCGGACGAGGCGGGCAGGCAGGTCGTCTTCCGGCGGGTTCGCGCCGCTCCGTCGCTGCGCCTTCCGGATCCATTCCCGGATCGCCCGGGCGAGCGCCTGGTAGTCGGCGTCGCGCTCGTCCCGGAAACGTCGCCGAAGGGTCTCGTCCGTCCGCGGTTCATGGAATTCGGCCTCGCAGATATAGGCCTCACCGCCTCCCGTGACGGCCTCCTGAGCGATCCACTCCAGATCCTCGAGACAGTCGTCCCGCCGCGGAAGCGCATAGACGGCATTCTTCAGCGCGACGGCTCCAACTCGCGACAGCCGCTGCCGGATCTTCGCCCGCAGATAGAGCGGTTTGGGGGGGAGCTGGTGAATCAGGAGATACCAGGGCGGATGGCCGACGCGGCCATGGCGCTCCCTCATGGCCTCGGTTCACTGACGCCGCTGAAATGAGCCATCTCGACCTTCGGGAAGTCTGCTGTCAAGACAGAAGCCTTTCGCGAGAGCATCGGTCGCCGGAAGTCCGACCGATTCGGGCGTCGCGTGTTGGCTTATAGCACTTGCTCATAGCTATGGCAACTGCTAGATATCGATCGGGAGGTTCAATATGCCGACCGTCTTCGGCGTTCTCGGGCTCTTGGCGCTTTCGATTTTGTCTCCGACGGGTCCGCTTGCCGGAACGGTCGCGCTGCCGGGTAGCTCTGGAGGGATCGGATTCGACGACTTACAGTTTTCTCGATCGCTCGATCTTGTTCTGGTGCCGGGTGGGCGCACCGGCAACCTCGATCTCGTGGATCCCCGGACCGCGAGCGTGACCTCGATCGGTGGCTTCTCTTCGAGCACCGCCTACAAAGGCGGCCACGGGGAGGGGATCACGTCAGTCAGTGAAGGAGGAGGCAGGCTGTACGTGACCGACCGCACGACCCTCGTTCTCTCGGTTGTCAACCCGACGACGCGGAGGATCGTGGCCCGAACGAAGCTCGCCGCGAGTCCCGACTACGTCCGCTACGTCCCGCCAACGCGAGAGATCTGGGTCACCGAGCCGGATAAGGACCAGATCGAGGTTTTCCGGTTCTCAGCAGACGGCCGAGCCGCTCCAAGACATGCTGCGCTCGTCCGAGTCGCGAATGGGCCCGAGTCGCTTGTTGTGGACGCGACCCGCGGTCGGGCCTATACCCATCTCTGGTCGGGAACGACCCTCGCGCTCGACCTGAAGACGAAAGCCGTTCTCGCCCGATGGCCGAACACGTGCCAGGGCTCGCGGGGCATCGCTCTCGATGAGAAGCGGGGTTTCCTCTTCGTCGGCTGCAGCGAGGGCAAGGCGGTCGTTCTCGACGTCACGCGCGACGGAAAGGTGATCGGAAATACTCCGACGGGAGCGGGTGTGGACATCATCGATTACGACGCAACGCTTCATCACCTTTACGTCCCCGGCGGTCGAAGCGCCACCCTCTCGATTCTCGGCGTTGGCGCCGGCGGCACCCTCACGGAGCTCGCGCGGTTGCCCGCTGTGGCAGAAGGGCATTGCGTCGTCTCGGACCAGCACGGCCGGGCGTATGTCTGTGACCCAAAGGGCGGTCGTCTGCTCGTCTTGCGAGACGACTTCCCTGCGACCGCCTGGCCTTGAGCAGATCGACAATGTTCGGCGATCTGGATGACGGCCCAAGATGATCGCCACATCGTGTGCCTTCTCGGCCTGCTTCTCATGACGGCGGAGTAACTCGGGGTTCGGCATGGAGTTGAAGACCCTCTCGACCGGAGACGAGGCGGCCCTCGCGGCGTTTCTGGCGCCGTACGTTGCCAGCTCGATGTTTCTCCTGTCGAACGCGCACGCGGCGGGGCTCGTCGATCGGGGGGAGTCCGTGCAGGGCACGTACGTCGCCGCCCTCGAAGAGGGAAGGATCGTCGGAGTCGCCGCGCACTTCTGGAATGGAGTGCTCGTCCTGCAGGCGCCCGATTCGCGCGTCCTCGAGCCTGTCGCCCGCGCGGCCCTCTCACGATCGCGCCGCGATCTCAAAGGGTTCGCCGGGCCCCGCTCGCAGATCGACCGGGTCGTTCACGCGCTGGGGCTGGAGGGCCGCCGGACCTCTCTCGACAGCCGCGAGGCCCTCTACGAGCTCGCCCTCGGTCGACTCCGGACCCCCGAAGGCCTCGTCTCGGGACGGCTCGTCTGCCGGCTGCCGGACGAAGAGGAGATCGGGCTGCTCGCCCGATGGCGCGTCGAATTCGCGATCGAGTCGCTCGGGCTGCCCGACGGACCCGAGCTCCAGGCCGTGTCTCGAAAGGAGATCGAGCGCCTCCAGGATGAAAAAAATCACTGGGTGCTCCTCGACGCCGGCAGGCCGGTCAGCTACTCCGCGTTCAACGCCCGTCTTCCCGAAGTCGTCCAGATCGGCGGCGTCTGGACTCCCCCCGAGCTGCGGGGGCGCGGCTATGCCCGATCGGTGGTCGCGGGCTCGCTTCTCCAGGCGAGGAAGGAGGGTGTCGAGCGAGCGGTCCTCTTCACCGCGGAGGAAAACCGCTCCGCCCGCGCCGCCTATGAAGCGCTGGGCTTTCGGGTGGTGGGCGACTACGGCCTGCTGATTTTCTCCGGAGACTGAATTACTCGCCCTGGCCGAGCGAGTAGCCGCGTTCTCCGTCGAAGGTGAAGAGGTTCTCGGTCTTGATGAAATCGATTCCGGCGAGGGCGGCGCGGCGAAGGAGATCGACGAGGGCCGCGTTGGTCGTGTTCGCCGAATTTTTCGCCAGGAATCGACACTGCCAGTGCTCGGTCTGCATCGTCTCGGGGAAACCGTCGGGCCAGACTTTGATTCCGCGGTTGCTGATCGTCATGAGCGCCAGATCGTCTCCGGCCAGCGGGCGAAGACGCCGTTCGAGCTCTTCGACCAGGCCGCTCCAGTTGACGAAGACGTCCATTCCGACGAGAGCGCGGTCGGAGGCGCTTCGCTCGCGAACCCTCGAGTCGAAAGCCTTCGGCGGCCCTTTCGCATAGGCCGCCGGCTTCAGCTTCTCGGGTCGTGCGCCGAGCCTGTCGATGACGGCCTGCGCAAACTCCCGGGTTCCCACCTTCGCCGCGCTTTTCCCTTCCGTGTAGACGTCGTAGGTGTGGATCCCGTCCTCGATCGTTTTCAGCCATGCGTTGTGGACGCGGCCGGCGACGTCAGGCTGACCGATGTGCACGAGCATCATGACCGATGCGAGAAGGAGCCCGGACGGGTTGGCCACGTTCTGTCCGGCGCGCCGCGGCGCGGAGCCGTGGATCGCCTCGAACATCGCGCAACGATCTCCGATATTCGCCGACCCGGCGAGCCCGACCGACCCGGCGATCTGTGCCGCGACGTCCGACAGGATGTCCCCGTAGAGGTTCGGCATCACGAGGACGTCGAAGGCTTCGGGCGTATCGGCGAGCTTCGCCGCGCCGATGTCGACGATCCAGTGCTCCTTCTCGAGGTCGGAATATTCCGCTCCGATTTCTTCGAAGACCTTGTGGAAGAGGCCGTCGGTGAACTTCATGATGTTGTCTTTCGTGAAGCAAGTCACCTTCCGCCGGGCGTGGCGGCGCGCGTACTCGAAGGCGTGGCGGACGATCTTTTCGCACCCCGGCCGGCTGATGAGCTTCAGGCACTGGACGACGTTTTCGGTCTGACGATGCTCAATTCCCGCGTAGAGATCCTCTTCGTTCTCGCGCACGATGACGACGTCCATGCCGGGATGAAGCGTCCGCACGAACGGGTGATAGGCGACGCAGGGGCGGACGTTGGCGTAGAGCCCGAGTGTCTTCCGGGTGGTGACGTTCAGGCTCTTGAAACCTCCGCCCTGCGGGGTCGTGATCGGAGCTTTCAGGAAGACACGGGTGCGGCGGAGCGACTCCCAGGCCGACGGCTCGATTCCGGAGCTCGCCCCCCGCCCGTAAACCCTCTCGCCGATCTCGATTTCCTCGATCTCGAGACGCGCTCCCGACGCCTCGAGCACGGCGAGCGTCGCCGACATGATCTCCGGGCCGATTCCGTCGCCAGTCGCGACGGTAATAGGTGTCTTCTCCGTCATGGAAGCCTCCGAAGGGCCATGCATTATCGCGGCGGGGTATAATAAACGGGGTATTTCCGCGAAAATGTCCGCCTCGATCCGGTATCGCGAGACGACCGATCTCTCGAAGTCGGCCGTCGATCTCCGCGACGGCCTCGCCCTCCGTTTCGATCCGACTCGCCGCCTGAATCTGCGTTTCCGTCTCCAGTTCGACTCCGGAGAGGACGTCGAAGCGTTGCGTTACGCGCGGCGCGTGATGATCCGCGAAGAGCGGACCCGCGGTCTCGAGTGGGAGGAGCCCTCGATGGAGGACGCGGTTTTCACGGTCAATGACGTTTCCTGGCCAGTGCTGGCGTCGCAGGCCGCCTGGTGCCGGGAAAAAATCGCGGAGCTCGTCGAGCGGGCGATCCGCGTACGCAGGGAGCTCGTCGGGATCTCTTCCGAGGATCGACCCCCGAGCGACTGAGCCCCGTCGGGGTGTCACCGGCGGTAACACCTTTCGGCGGCCGCAGGGCGCGTGCTCTTATCCGCGAGGCTTCCAAGTCTTTCCTTCCCCGGCGATTGCCCGTCTCGAAGCGGCGCGGCACATCGTTCGCTACCTTCTGGGGCGCGTGTCCGAGATCGACCTCGTCGAGGTGTCGGGAGGAGTGCAGCAGCCTGCCCCCCTGGCTGCCGCCCTGTCGCTCGATCTCGCGGACGGCTCGACGGTAACGTTGCGGTTCCTGCTTTCGGCCGAAGGTCAGGATGGGCTGGAAGCCTTGCGAAACGCCCGCCGCAGTCTTCTCCGGGAGGAGTGGACACGGGGACGGGACACGGATGAGCCCTCACTCGAGGATGCGGTTTTCTCTCCGACGGAGATCCTGTGGGTGGTTCGCCCCGATCAGCGGCCGCTGTGCCTGGAGAAGCTCGAGGAGCTGCGGAGGCGAGCTAATCGCTTGCTCTCCGAGATGGAGCAGCAGCCGGATTAGGCGGTTCCCCCGGGGGCGGTGAGTTCCGCCCTACAATCATCTCGATGAGCGGACGGGGCGTTCGCGGGTTTCTCCTGCTGGCCGCGCTCGGCGGAGTCGGCTGGTGGATCCATGAGAAGCACCCCACTGTCTCCGGCCTCGTGGACGATCTGACCCGTCCCCTTCTGGGCTCCCGGGCCGCAGTCAAAGAGTCGGAGCAGAAGCGAGTCGTAGGCGAGGCGAGCCAGGTCGTGCTGATCGACGAGGAGAAGCCGGTCGGCGCCCTCCGAGAGGGAATGACCGACCAGGAAGTGCGCCGCCTTCTCGGCGATCCGGATGAAATCCAGCCGGTCGAGGGGGAGGGCGGCGGGCGGCTACGGTGGATCTATCGAAAGATCGGCCGGGTGATCGTCTTCGACCGCCGCCGCGTCGTCTCGATCGCAATCCGGTAAGCCGTCGCCGCCGCGCCGAGGAGACCGAGCCTCGGCTCGAGCACCGCGCGGACCGGAATCCTGGAGAGGAAACCTTCTATCGGCGGCTTCGCGCGGAAGCTTTCTCGGAAGGATCGGCGCCGGAGCGCCGGAAGGATCTTCGGCGTGATCCCGCCGGCGAGATAGACGCCGCCCGTCGCTCGATACTGCAACGCCAGGTTTCCCGCCTCCGAGCCGTAGATCGAGACAAAGAGAGACAGCGCCTCGCGACACAGGGGATCCCGCCCCGACAGGGCGAATCGGCTGATGACCGCGGCCCGATCTCCTTGCGCGAATGCGCGAGCGACGGCGGGCGCGTCAGTCGCGCGGCGCTCGCGCTTGACGAAATCGTAGATGTGCCCGAGGCCTTCTCCGGACAGGAGCCGGTCGCGGTCGACGCGCCCGAAACGTCTGCGCACGAAGCGGACGAGCCGGTCCTCCCGTTCGTCGCGCGGCCCGAAGTCGGCGTGGCCTCCTTCCGAGGGGACGGCAATCCGGTTGCCGCCGGCTTCGACGAGAACGGCCTGGCCGAGACCGGTGCCTGCGCCGATCACGCCGATGGGACCGCCTGGCTCGGCCTCGCCGGGCACGAGAACTACCGCGCGCCGCGGGGAAAGGCGGAGGATTCCGAGAGCGGCGGCGACGAAGTCATTGACGAGACGGACCCGCCCGATTCGCAGGCGCCGCGCGAGGCGGCGCTCGTCGATCGACCACGGAAGCTTCGTCACTTTCGCGCGGCCGCCTCGGACCGGTCCGGCGACGCCGAAAGCCGCAGACGCCGGCCGCCGGCTCTCGCCCGACAGAAAATCTTCGGCGATCTCCTCGAGACCCGGGAAGGCCGCGCTCGGATACGTCCGGCTCGAGACGAAGGAGAGGCTCCCCGATCCCACCTCGGCGATCGCGAGCGCCGTCTTCGTCCCTCCGATATCTCCCGCGAGGACCCGCATGCCGGGAAGGTAACAGGGCTCCGGTTCCACATTCCTGTTCCGTCGCCGCCCATAAAAAAGGTCCCGGGTCGGGAGGGGAGCCCGCCCGGGAAAAAAAAGGCCCCGGGTCGGGGTGGGGCCGCCCGGGGAGCGAAAGGAGGAGGTTGAGGTTTTTGGTTCCTCGCCAATCGTGAATAGCAAGCGGGCGGCCACGACCGTGTAGAGAGCAAGTACCTGATTTTAAGATACTTACGGTATCAGTCGCCCATCAGGACTGACGCGAAATGTCAGTCCCGCGTGGAATTCGTAACGCGGTTTGTTGAAAGTGTCAGGTCGTTCGACGTGCCCGATCGCGGCCCGCGATCAGAGCTGGGAGCGTACCGGCAGAAGCAGCCACTCGGTAAAACGCTTCACGACCGGGCGGTTTATCCACTGCTCATAGGTATATCGCCGCGCCTTCCCGAGATCGTCCTCGAACATCTTTTCAAGGCGCTGCGCGACGGTCGGGTCGTAAACGGCGAAATCGATCTCGTCGTTGTGTCGGAACGAACGATTGTCGAAGTTCGTCGAAGCCACCGTCGCGAAGGTTCCGTCTACGATCATCGTCTTGGCGTGCATCATCGTCGGCTGATACTCGTAGATCTTCGCCCCCACGCGCAGCAGATCGCCGAAGCTCGCGCGCCCGCTCGCCTTCGTCACCGGGACGTCGTTGATCTCACCCGGCACCAGGATGCGGACGTTCACGCCGCGCTGGCTCGCCGCAGTCAGCAGGGCGATCGATGCGCGGTTCGGCACGAAGTAGGAGTTGGAGATCGAGATCGTGTGCTCGGCCGCCGAAATCGCGACCGAGTACAGAGTCTGATTCGCGGAGCTCGAGGGACGCGGGGAGGACGGCACGACCGCGGCGAGAACGTCTCCAGCGGCGGGGAGCTCGGGGAAGTATTTGTCCCCCACCAGCAGCTCTCCCGTGACTTCGGACCAGTTCTCCTCGAACGCCGCCTGCATCTGGGCAACCGCCGGGCCCTCGATGCGGACCTGCGTCTCACGCCAGTGCTCGGGCGAGTCGGCATTGCCGTCCCACATCTTTGCGATTCCGACGCCCCCCGTGAAACCGACCCTTCCATCGACGACCAGGATTCGCCGGTGAGTTCGGCTGTTGACGACGTCGAGCATCCAGGGACGCACCGGCCGGAAGAACTCCACGCGGCAGCCGGCGCGGCGCAGGATCTCGACGTCGCTCCGCGAGAGCCGCTTCGCCGAGCCGACCCCATCCAGGAGGAGTCGTACCTCGACCCCGTGGCTCGCGCGCTCCGTCAGCGCGTCGCGGAATCGGGAACCGACCTCGTCGCTCCAGAAGATGTACGCCTCCAGGTTCACCGACTTCTGAGCGGCGGCGATCGCAGAGAGCATCGCCGGAAAAATTTCGACGCCGTTCGCGAGAATCGAGACGCGGTTGCCGCGGACCGCGCTCGGGATCTCGGTCGCCTGTATGGAGGCGAGAAAGGTCGGGTCCCGCACGCCGAACGCGTGCGGCAGCTCGTAGTCGACCTCCTCCGGCCGGTTGAGAAGGGAGATCGCGACGGAGAACGCGAACGCGGCTGCCAGCGCGATGAGATAGGTCTCGACCGGGATTCTGTAGACTCGGGGCCGGCGCTGGGCGCGCCTTTTGCGTCGGGGCATCGCGGGAGGGCGCGCGGCGGCTATCGCGGCGCCTTCCGGTTCATCGGGCGGGAGGACGCAGGACTCGCGAAAAGCCGCACGGAGGAAAGATACAACGGATGAAATCCACCAATCGTTCGCTCGCCGTCGCGTCGCGGCTCCTCGCGATCCTGCTGACGGTCCTTCCTCTGACCGGTTGCTCGTACCTCTTCTGGGACAAGCGAACGAGCTACAACTACAGCCCGGAGTACGGGGTCGACAGCGCCGAGTTCCGGCGGTCGCTCGACGTCCTCGGAGCGGAATTGGTTCCGCAGAACCGCGCGACCCTTCTCGAGAACGGAGACGAGTTCTTTCCCTCGATGCTCGACGCCATCCGATCCGCGCGCGCGAGCGTCAACATGGAAATGTTCATCTTCAACAAGGGGGACGTCGCGGCGGAATTCGCCCAGGCGATGGCCGCGAAAGCGCGGGAGGGCGTCGAGGTGCGGGTTCTGCTCGACGACTGGGGATCGCACCCCCACGAGCTCGCCGACCAGATGGAAAAGGCGGGCGTGAAGCTCAAATGGTACAAGCCGCTCCGGATCTACTCGATCTACAAGGTCGGAGACCGCACGCACCGCAAGATCCTGACCGTGGACGGCAAGATCGGGTTCACGGGAGGCGTCGGGATCGACGACCGGTGGAAGGGAAATGCGCGCAACCCGAAAGAATGGCGCGAGACGATGGTGCGCGTCGAGGGACCGGTCGTCGCGCAACTCCAGTCCATCTTCATGGAGGACTGGGTCCACACCACCGGAGAGGTCCTAAACGGCGAGAAGCAGTTTCCCCTGATTCCCGCTTCGGGAGACCTGCTCGCGCAAGCGATCCGCGCCTCCCGGAGCGACTCGAGCTCGATGGCGAAGCTCGTCTACTACATGGCCATCCAGGCCGCCCGCAAGACCATCTGGATCGAAAACGCCTACTTCGTTCCGGACGCGCAGGTCCGGCGCGGTCTCGTCCGCGCGGTCCAGCGGGGCGTCGACGTGCGGGTCCTCGTGCCCGGGCCGCACATCGACATCCCGATGGTGCGGATGGCTTCCCGCTTCCATTACGGCGAGCTGCTCGACGGCGGTGTGAAGATGTTCGAGTACCAGCCCACGATGATTCACAACAAGGTGATGGTCGTGGACGGAATCTGGACCACGATCGGCTCGATCAACTTCGTCAACCGGTCGATGAAGAAGAATGCCGAGGCGAACGTCGTGATCTATGACCGCGGCTTCGCCGCGATCGTCGAAAAGATGATCTCGACGGACCTCGAGAAGAGCGAGCTGTTCACGAAAGCGAAGTGGAAGAAGCGCGGCCTTGTCGCGCGCCTCTCCGAAGCGTTGTTCTGGCTCTTCTCGGAGAATTACTGATCCGTCGAGAGGGAGCCTAGGCAGCCGGCTCGGGGCGGCGTCCGTTGCGGCGCCTGCCGGCCGAGCGCGCCGGCCGCTCTACTCCAGCCGCCGCCCTGCGCTGCCCGGGAAGTGAAGAGCGGCTGAGCGCCTCGACGAGCTGTGTCTGCCACGCCTCGACCTCTTCGGGCCGGCACTCGTGCACGACCTCGTCTCCTTCGACGTTCGTCTGCGGGAGGCGATCGAGCCGCTCCCACTCCTCGGGGCGAAGAGTCCGCGAGAGGCGCGCCGTGCAGCGGACCATTCCCCCGGACCCGCGGCCCCAGGAGTTCTCCAGCTTGAGGCCGGTGACGCGGGGGAAAAGCGAAATCAGCATAGGTAAAACAACAGCAAGAGCCGCGCCACTCGTCTTCCGGCCGCACCTCGCCGGGAGGCCTCCGGAAGGCTCTTCTTCGCATCCGGCGCGCTGGATTTGCGTCCTGATAAGCCGAGGAGAGGCCGGCCGCGGGCGAATCCGCCGGCCGATCATCCGTGGTTTAACATGCTGCACCGGTGTTCGAAAAGCTCCTCGCCCTCGACCGTCCGCTGGTCGTCTTCGATACCGAGACGACCGGAACGAATCCGCGTCTCGACCGGATCGTCGAGATCGCCTGCGTCAAGGTCCATCCCGACGGGCGTCGGGAAGAGTGGGTGAGGCGATTCGATCCCGGGGTTCGCATTCCGGCCGCCTCGACGGCCGTTCACAGGATCACCGACCGCGACGTCGCGGGGCTACCCCGGTTCTGCGACTGCGCGATCGAGCTCCAGGCGTTCCTGGACGGCTGCGATCTGGCGGGTTACAACATGACCGGCTTCGACCTGCCGGTGCTGCGCAACGAGTTTCACCGCGCCGGGCTCGTCTTCGACGTGAGGGAGCGGCGGCTCGTCGACGGGCAACGGATCTTTTTTGCGCGGGAGCCGCGCAACCTCTCCGCCGCGGCCCGCTTCTACTGCGAAGCCGAGCACGACGGAGCCCACGGAGCCCTCGCCGACGCCGTCATGACTCTACGTGTCATTGCCGGACAGCTCGATCGCTACGCGGACCTTCCGCGCTCGGTCGCGGAGCTCCACGACCTCTTCTGCGCCGGGATCGACCAGGACATGGATCCGGAAGGTCGCATCCGTCTCATCAACGGCGAACCGACGATCAATTTCGGCCGCCACCGCGGACGGACGCTTCAGGCGCTTTCCCGGGAGGAGCCGGGCGTCCTCAAATGGATCTTGAAAGGCGACTTCTCGCGATTCGTCAAGGAAATCGTCGGGAAGTTCCTTCCGAAGGACGAGAGCACAAACGCTCCCGCGAAGATGACGCCCCCCGCCGATCCCCGGCCGACGATCGGTAGCCTGTTCGAATAAGGTTTCCACCGGACTCGGGGTCAGGTCTTCACGACGACAATGGCTGACCGTTTGCGCCGTACTGCCCTTGCAACTTTGTCTTGCAAAGTGGCAAGTGGAGACCTGACCCCGTTTTTCACTTCGAGACGCGCTTGAACCTCATCGTCTCGCCCGACTTCACGTTTCGAATCCGGATCGTACCGGGCTCGATCTCGACCGTCCACTTGCCGATGGCTCCACGAATCGCTCGCGCGCACGTAGATCCGACTGTCTCGCCCGCAAATCCGTCTCCCTTGGCCTTCAGCACCAGCCCGCAGGCGGCGTTCGCCTCGTCGTCGGTGAACCTCGCGGCGTCCGGCGACATCGAAGAGACGGTCGGGTCGAAGTGGGGGATGTAGCCGAAATAGACGCCGTCGCCCTGCGATTCGAGCCGGATCAGTCCCTGTTGCCGGACGTTGTCGCCCTGATACTTCCCGGTCACCTGGAGGAAGAGGTCATAGAGGTGGCTCGGGTCCGTCGTGATCGAGCGGATCGTCAGCCGAAGCTCGTTTCCGGGCGTCGATCCCTCGTACGTTCCGGAAAGCATCGAGGAAAGGTCGTAAACGTGACTTGCGGTCGCGGCGGCGAGCGGAAGCGCCGCCAGGAGAAGAGTTGCCCCGAAGATGGTGAATCGGGATGTCGATTTCATAAAGCCTCCGTCGATTCCGGGTGCGAGAACCGTTCCAGGCCAGGCGCTGGTCGCGCCGAACCCCCTGGATCAGAAGTCCTGTCGAGCCAGGAAGATGAGACGGTCGCCACATCCGGGGCGGTCGCTGTGCGACGCGGCGGCGTCCTCCCGGGGAGACACGCTGCCCCCGCCGAGGAGACGGCTCGCAAACCCGCCAGCGTCTTGCGCATCGCCCGATCGAATGCCTCCCGAAGGGATTCCTTGGCGTTGTTCGAGCCGCGGTAATTTGGCCGCGAGACCTCTTCGTCCGCCTCGAACTCGGAGAGCGTCCGCCCGGAAGGGTCACTGACGACCACACTCCAGTCGGCCGCCGCCTCCCAGGTATTTCCTTCCGGCTCCGAAACGAACCGGTGGATCTCGATCACGACACGCGCTGCCTTTTCGCTCCCGTCCGTGTCCCATCGGCACCCGGGGAAGGATCGCCGAATGGACTCCGAGACCAGAGACTGGACCCCTTCGCTCGACTCCCGCCGCACGCGCCGGTCGAAGACCTCGAGCTTCCAGACTCCGAAACCGGCCGGGCAGGGGACGGTGGAATCCGGATAGGCCGCCGGCGTGAGCCCGGTCGATCCGCACGCGGCCGTCAGAACCGCGAGTGCGATCAAGCCGAAAACCGACCTACTTTGGACTTTGGACTTTGGACCTTGGACTTTGAATGGACTCTGAAGTCGGAACATTGGACTTCGAACCTCGCTCGTAGGCGCGGTGGAGCACCGCCGTTTCTTTCTGCAGTTGGTCGACAAGCTCAGGCGGGGAGATCGCAACGGCGTCTCGCCCGTACCCCAGGACGAATCGTCTCGCCTCTTTCAGGGACTCGGCCGGCAGCTCGAGGATCGCCTCTCCGTCCGGGCCTCTCTCGATCTTCTGTTTCGGGTGGAATTGCAGCTCCCGCACCTCCTCGGAAATCTCCCTGGAGAAACGGACACGGAACCGGAAAGGTTTTTCGCTTCCGACGAAGATGCCGAACGTGTTCCGGAAGAACGTTTCGGGGTCGAAGTCCCGCGGGATCGCGTAGCGCCGCTCGGTCGGACGGGCGTTCTCGATCCGCGCCAGATAGAAGTTCTTCACGCGACCGTCGGTCTCGTCGAGGGCGAGCATCATCCAGTCTCTTCCGAAGACGACGAGCGAATACGGTTTCACGACCCGTTCTTCGCCCGGCGACTCTCCGGGTCGGTGGTAACGCAGCGCGAGCGCGACCCCTCTCTGCAGCGATTCCGATACGGCCTGCCACGTTCCCTCCTTCACCGGGCGGAACGCCGCCGCCCGCAGCGCGAGCTTCTCCATGACGACTTCCGGCCGCACGCGGACCGCCGGCGGCATCAGCTCCGCCAGTCGCTCGTAGCAGCTCTTCAGATCGCGGCCGAGAGGAGTCCCGCCGAAGAGCGACAGGATCTGCGCCGCGACGCCGATCGAGAACAGGTCCCGACCGTCGACCGGCAGAAAGGGAAGGACGTAGTCGGCGCGTGAGTAGACGTAGCCGTTGTTGTCGCGGTCGAACTCGATCGGCGCCGCGAGCTCGTTGCGGAGATAGTCGAGGTCGCGCTGGACGGTTTTGGTGGAAACGTCGAGGACTGCGGCCAGCCCGGTCGCGTTCGGATATCGCCGTTCCTTGATCTGATGGTGGATCGTTTGGAGACGCCGCCAGAGCGGCCGATCCTTGAAGGCGCCCTTGCGACCCACGGGGCCGATTGTGGCAGAAACTGTCGCCCCGGGGAGGGCGCGCGCTGCCGCCCGCGGTCATCGGGGATCCGCGCGCGATCGCACAACTTCCTTCGCCAGTTCGCCTTAGCGCGCGGAGGCTGGGTGGCGTCGGGCTTGCTCCCGGTTTCCAGCATGGAGATCACGACCAGGGTCCCGGGGCGGGCGCCTCGCCGGGAGGACCTCTTCGACGCGCTCCTGCGATGGGCGCATCGCCTGTTGAACCCCCCGCGCACTTCGCCGGCTTCCGCGCCGACCGGCCGCCGACCGCGGCGCGTGCGCGACCGCGTCCCGATCTGAGGCGCTCGTCGGCGCAGCCGAGCGAGCGCGTCATCCCGAGCGTAGCGAGGGATCCCTCGAAATCAAGGGATTCCTCGTCGCTTCGCTCCTCGGAATGACAGCTCGCTCTACTTCAAAAGCGGCAGTATCTCTTTCGCTGTGGCGGCCTCCGAGCCGTTCGGGTCGAGCGACAGGTACTTCTGCAGGTGCTCCCGGGCGGGCGCCTTCTTGTTCAGGTTGAACGAGACCATCCCGAGCCAGAAGTGCGCCAGCGCGAAGTCCGGCTTCGCGTCCACCGCCTTCTGCAGCAGGACTTCGGCGTCTTTGATCTTCTTCTTGTTGTAGGCGTCGACGCCCTTGTTGTAAAGGCTCTCCGGCGTGTCGGGGTTAGCGCTTTCGAACTTCGCCTGCCATTCCGCCGCCGCTTTCTTGTCGCCCGTCTGCTGCGCGGCAGTCGCCAGGAGCCCGTAGGTCTGCGTGAGTGAGGGATCGAGATCGACCGCCTTCTGGCCATATTGGAGCGTCTTCGCCCAATCCTTCTTGTCGTACGCGAGGGTAGTCAACGCCTGCCAGCCCTGCGGCAGGTCCGGGTTCTTCCCGACCGCCTCGAGAAACTTCGCTTCGGCCGCCGGCTTGTTGCCCGCGTTCAGAAGATCCACACCCTCGTTGAAAAGCAGCGCGGCCTGATCGTTCGGCGATGGAGCGGCGGGAGCGCCATGCGCGGCGGCGGCCGCTCCTGCCTGCGCCGTCGTCTGGAGCTTCGCGTCCACGACGCCGACGTCGCCGACGGGAACCTTCTTGTCCGCCTCCATGGGGACGAAGCCTTCCTTCTCGAACTTCAGGTGGTACGGAATCGTCGCGTCGTTCAGGATCGTTCCGTACTCCCCCTTCTTGTCGGTCTTCAAAGTCACTTTGAAGAGACGCAGGTTGGGGGTCGTCACCGAGACGGTGACGCCGTCGATCGGATTGCCCGACGCGTCGGTGACCTTTCCCTTCAGACGTGCCTGCGCCCCTGCGTGGGCGAGCGAAGCGACGCCGAACGCCGCGAGCGCGGTGAGAGCGAGAGTCTTCTTCCTCATTCCATCCTCCAGCCGGCGGGGAGCGCAAACGCCGTGCCGCCGGGAATTCTATGAAATCGAGTCGGTTTTGCGCGACCCGCGTCCTTTGCCGGCGACGGAAAAGGGCGAAACGCGACACTCATTCCGCCCGCGAGCGGAGCTGTTTATGCCCTGGAGACCTGAGAACGGAGGCCGGACTCGGGCTCGAGCGGGATCGCTTCCAGGATCTCGGCCGTGAGCTTGTATTTGCCCATCGGCATGACGTGCACGCCCCGAGCGATCTGGTGAATCGCGACGGCGAGCTCCCTCGCGATCGTCAGCCCCTCAGCTTTCTCGTGGTCGGTCCCTTTTTCCGCGGCCCGGCGCATGCGCTCCTGGATCGTCTCCGGCACGATGATCCCCGGAACCTCGTTCGCGAAGAACATCGTCTGCTTGAGCGACCGCAGCGGAATGAGACCGATGAGAACCGGAATCGCCTGCGCCTCGTCGCAGGCAAGAAATCGTTCGAGCGACGCGGCGTCGTAGACCGGCTGCGTCTGGGCGAAGCTCGCGCCCGCTTCGATCTTCGCGCGCAGCTTCGAAAGCTCCACTTCCATGTCGGAGGCCGCCGGGTTCGCCGCGCACCCGATCGCGAACTGCGTGACGGAGCCGATCGAGTTACCGGCGAGATCCGCGCCGGAGTTTAATCCCCGGGCCATCCGCAGGAGGCCGAGGACGTCGACCTCGGACACCTGCTTGCCCTGCGGGTAGTCACCGATTTTCAGCGGATCGCCGCCGAGACAAAGGAGCGCCTTCAAGCCGAGTCCCGCAGCGCCGAGCAGGTCCGACTGGAGCCCGAGCACGTTGCGATCGCGGGTCGTGATCTGGACCACCGCGTCGAGCCCGACCTCGCGCTGGATGAGAGCGGCCACGGCGATGGACGACATGCGCAGCCGCGCCATCGGGTTGTCCGTGACGTTGGCAGCGTCGGCGCCGTTTCCCTTGAGCAGCCGCGCTCCCTCGATCGCGGCGGACAGGTCCACTCCGCGCGGAGGCTCGATCTCCGCGGTCACGACGAACGCGTTGCGGTCAGCGAGGCGGCGCTTGAACCGCGACGTCTCGATCACCGGCTGCCCGATCTTTGGCGCCGGGCCCTCGACGACGACTGATGCGCGCCCGGTCGGGGCGGCGCGCTTCTTTCCGGACACGGCGCGGGCCATTGCCCGGATGTGCTCGGGGGTCGTGCCGCAACATCCTCCGATCACGGAGGCCCCCGACTCCACGAACGCCTCCGCGTACTCGCGCAGGTAGTCGGGCGAAGAGAGGTACACGTTGCGCCCATGGACGATCGTCGGGTAGCCGGCGTTCGGCATCACCGAAAGCGGCGCCGGAATCGTAGCCGGGAGCCGGGAAAAGACGTCGTGGGACTCCTGAGGTCCGAGAGTGCAGTTCATGCCGACCACGTCCGCTCCGGCCGATGCGAGAGTCGAGAGCGCGTTAGCCGCACTCTCGCCGAACGCGGTTCGCCCGTCGGCGAGGAACGTCATGCCGGCGAGGATCGGGATCTCTCCGGAGAGATCGCGGACGGCGCGCACGGCCTCGGCCGCCTCGAGAAGGCTTCCGAAGGTCTCCAGCAGCACGAGGTCGACCTCGGCCTCGAGCAGGGCCCGCGCCTGTTCCTGGAAGATCTCGCGGACCTGGGTCATCGTCAGCGTGCCGTAGGGCTTGACGAGCGCGCCGAGAGGCCCGATCGATCCGGCGACGAAGACCATTTCTCCCACCGCCGCTTCGCGCGCGAGCCGGACGCCTTCTCGGTTGATCTTTTCGAGCGAGTCGGCCCACTCGTGCGCGGTCAACTTCACGCGGTTGGCGTCCCACGTGTTCGTCGTGACGATGCGCGCGCCGGCATCGCAGTAGTCCTCGTGGACGTCGCGCACCGCTTCGGGGTCCGAGACGTTCAACGGCGACTTGGCCTGCTCCGGCGATGCGCCGCGGGAGACGAGGAGCGTGCCCATCGCTCCGTCGGCGAGCAGGACTTCCTCGGCGATCGCCTTGCGAAAGTCTTTTTTCATGGAATGCGAAAAAGCCTCCCGAAGGCGAGAGGCATCGTGACGGTCGCGGCGCCCCCCGCATCTTCTCTCCCGATTGACAGGGGACCTTGCAGTCCCCGGCCGCCGGAAAATCCGGAATTGGCACCTGACGAGCCGCGCCGCGACGCGCCGCTCCGGTTGCCGTGGGTTCGCGCCCGTCCCCGCGATTCGCTGCGAGGCCGGGAGTCGGGCCGGTCCCTCACCCACTCTGGATGTGGCCGGCCAGGCTTGCGATGGCAATCCATCGGAGCCGGCCGGCAGGTTCAAAGAGCCGCGCCCACAGTAGACCTGGCCCGCGCGGGTGTCAAATATCCCGACAGCTTTCCTTGGACAGCGCCGGAGCGGTAGCCTCGAGCCGTCCTCGTCGAGCGGGCGTTCTCCGGCCTCCGAAAGGAATACCGGGATGATTACGCTGCTCGTTCTGTTTCTCGCGCTCTCGGGAACCGACTCGGGAGCCCCGTGGGAGGAGCTCACTCTCTCGATCGAGAGAGATCACCAGACGTCGAGCGATACCGTAACCCTCTGCCGGGTCCGCGTCACCAACCACGGAAGCCGATCGTGGCCCGGACGGAAGATCGGCTTCGAGGCACGGGCGCTCGACGGTGCGACCGTCGTCGCGCGGGAGCGCGGGCGCTTCGGATACGTGCTCGCGCCGTACGGATCTCTCGAGACGCTCATCGGCTTCGTGGGGCGCTACGACCGGTTCGAGGTAGTTGCCGGTAACGGCGCGGGGGAGCGCGCACCGCGAGATCGCGGCGTCTCCCGCCGCAGAAAACGTCGGGCTAGGCCGGATTAGAATGCCCGCGGATGAAAATCCTCGTCGTCGGCGGGGGCGCCCGGGAGCACGCGCTCTGCTGGTCGCTCGCCAAGAGCTCCGAGGCCGACGAGATCTACTGCGCGCCCGGCAACCCCGGCATCGCCGAGGTCGCCGACTGCCTTCCGGTCTCTTCCGGGGAGATCGTCGAGATCGCGGAGTTCGCCGAAAAGCTGCGGATCGACCTGACCGTCGTCGGACCCGAGGTCCCCCTCTCGCTCGGAATCGCCGACGAGTTCGCGAAGCGCGAGCTGCCGATCTTCGGACCGAGCCGGCTGGCCGCGCAGATCGAGTCCTCGAAGGTTTTCGCGAAGGAGTTCTTCGGCCGGCACGAAATTCCGACCGCGCAGGCGGCCGTGTGCAGTTCCGCCGACGAAGCGCGCGCCGCGATCGACCGGTTCGGCTATCCCACCGTCCTGAAAGCCGACGGCCTGGCGGGTGGCAAGGGCGTCCTGACGGTCGAATCTTCCGCGGACGTGGAAAGGGCGCTGGGACTCTTCTTCGGCGAGCGTGTCTTCGGCGCCGCCGGGGACCGGGTCTTGGTCGAGGAGTTTCTCCACGGCCACGAAGCGTCTTTCCTCGCGATCTGCGACGGCGAAGTCGCCCTGCCTCTGCCGACAGCACGGGATTACAAGAAGGTCTACGACGGCGATCGCGGACCGAATACCGGAGGGATGGGAGGCCATTCCCCCGCCGGCGTGCTCGACGCCGAGGGATCTTCCCGCGTGCTGCGCGAGATCATCTGGCCGACTCTGCGGGGACTCGCCGAGGAGGGCCGGCCCTTTCGCGGCGTGCTCTACGCCGGCCTGATGGTGACTGACCTCGGACCGAAAGTCCTCGAGTTCAACGCGCGCTTCGGCGACCCGGAGACGGAAGTGATCCTGCCGAGGGTCGCGACCGACATGGTGGCCGTGCTCTCCGCGGCGCTCTCACACGGCGAGCTCGATCGTTTCTCGCCGCTCGAGGTGCGAGCGGAGGTCTGCGCCGGGGTCGTTCTCTGTTCGGCCGGATATCCCGGCGTGACCGTCGGTGGAAAAGTGATTTCCGGCTTGACCGACGCCGCGAGGGTGCCGGGCGTGGAGCTCTTCCACGGGAACACGCAGCAGGACGGCGACCGGCTGCTGACCGGCGGAGGGCGGGTGATGGCGGTGACCGCGACCGCGCCGTCGCTGGCGGAGGCCATCGGTCGCGCTTACGAGGCGGCGGAGAAGATCCAGTTCGACGGGAAGTACTTTCGCCGCGACATCGGCGCGGCGGGCCTCAACCGGGTCTAGCTTCTCCCGCTGTCATTCCGAGGTCCGGTCCGGAGGGCCATTCAAGGGATCCCTCGCTGCGCTCGGGATGAAGAAGCGGCTTCGCCGCTTCTTCAGTTCCCGCAACCGTCGCTGTCGGCGCACTTCATCTCGAAGAAAGCGCCGTCCTGCGTATCGCCGTCGAGGAGGTTCACGTAGCCTTCGATCGTCGGGGTCGACGCGGTCGCGCCGAGGACGTCGGCGAACGCGAGCATGGCGGTCACGTTGTCGGGGATCGCCGCGGCGGCGCGGATGTTGTTGACCTGCCGGACCTCTCCCGGCTGCAGGTTGGAGAGCGTCAGCGCGGTTCCGACACGCTGCCCGTTCGTCGCGCTGCCCGGCGTCACGTCGTAGAACGTGAGCTGGACGGTGACGTTCTGGCCGGTTCCCCGGATATCGGTATTCCGAAGGCCGATGTTCGTACGGAGCCGTCCGGCCACCGAGGCGGCCGTCTGCGTATCGCGGATCGTGGCGACAAGAGTCGCGTTCGCCGACTCGAAGAACAGGGACGCGGGATACGCGATCGCGACCGTTCCCGCGCCGGTCGGGTTCGGGCTGTAGGTTCGCGCGAAGACCGTTCCTTCCCAGCCCTGGCTCGAGGGAAGGTTCTCGAAGGTCACGAGCAACGTCCCGAAGGAGCTTTGATCGGCGCCGGGCTGGAGCGCCCCCGGCAGCGTTCCGAGGTACGAGACGAAATCGTCGGCGTGGAAGTTGTCGAACGCGAGCAGGTTGATCGACTCGATCGGCGTGCGGAAAAAGCTCGTCGTGCCGTCGGAATTGATCCGGTTGTAGGAGTACTGCAACCGCGCGATCACAGGGCTCGCCGCCGTGCCGGTCGCGGTGTTGTTCGAGACGTCGATCGCGGTCCGGAAGAGCGCCGTTCCCACCACGCGGGTGACGACCGGCACCTCGACGGAATAGGAGACGGCGGAGGCGGACGCCGCCGCGGTCCTGACCGCGGCTCCCCGGCGAACGAGGCGCGTCGGAGCGGCCGACGCGAACGAGCCGGAGAGCGACGCCGCGACGGTGATGAAGATCACAGCCTTCGACGGGCGAAGCAAGCGAGCTTTCATGGGACTTTTTCTCCTGTTCCGGGGCGCCGGGCCCGCGCCAGATCAAACCGCCACGCACCGGGAAGCAATTCCCGGTCCAGGGACGGAAGTTAAACTCCCCGCATGGCTTCGACCCGGACGTCGCACTCGGTCGCGATCGTTCGAATCGCAACCGGCGTGATCTTCGTCGCGGAGGGTTTTTCGAAGATCGCCGGGGATTTCGTGCACGGAGGCTTCGCCCAGTCGGCACGCGAGATGGCGGCCGGCAAGGCCTGGCCGTTCTGGAGCGGGTTCCTCAAGTCCGTCGTGATCCCGAACGCGACCGGATTCGGGTGGTTCTTCGCGCTCGCCGAGCTCGCCCTCGGTGTCGCGCTCCTTCTCGGCTTCCTGACCCGCGCGGCGACAATCGGAGGCGTTCTCCTCATGGTCATCCTCCTCCTGGGACAGACGGACGTCCGAAAAGGAAGCTGGGCGGAGTGGGTCACCACAGGTCTTCCAACCAAGTTCGCGCTGCTCCTGCTCTGGCTCCTCTTTTTGTCCGACGCGGGCCGCGTCTGGGGAGTCGACGCCCGCGTCCGGCGAGGGCCGCGGGCGCGCTAAGGGCTCGCGAGCAACTTGCGGATCTCTCGCTCAGCCGAGGCGATCGGCAGCTTGCCCGAAAAGACGCGGACCTTTCTTCCCGACCGGTCGTAGAGGACCGAGAACGGCAGCTCGCCACCCCACGAAGAGTCGACGGCCTCGATGAAATCCTGGTCGTCTCCCCCCTTCTTCCGGTGGTAGTTCGGAAATGGGGGGCGCCGCTCGGCGAGGAATCTCTCGACGGCCTTCCTCTGCTTCTCGAAGTCGGTCGAGACGCCCACGACGCGAAGACCCGCTGCGCGATTGCGCTCCTGCAGGCGCGAAAGGCTCGGGAACTCCTCCCGGCAGGGGACACACCACGTCGCCCAGAAATTGACCAGGACGACGTGACCCTTCTCCCGCGCAACTACTTCGCGAAACCCGGCGGCGTCGAGCTCGCCGGCGAGCCGGGAAGGCGCCGCTGCCGACGTCGGGCGGACACCGAAAACGAAAAGGAGGGCGATCATCGCCCTCCTCGCGCGCAATCTCATCGGACGACCTGGGTCTTTCAGACCCTCTTGATCGAGCAACCGAACGCCTTCGTCACGGTCCTCGCGACGGGCTTGCCGGCCAGGAGGGCGTCCAGGGCGTTCTTCAGGTCCGGTGAGGTTACGCCCGCGGGGTCCTCGTAGTTCTCATCGATCCGACCCTCGTAACGCACCTTGCCCTGCGAGTCGATGACGTACACGGTCGGGGTGTGCTGGGCGTCGTAGAGGTCGGCGACCTTGTTCCCCGTGTCCTTCATGATGGGGAAGGAGTGACCGTGCGCCTTCGCGTGCGAGAGGGCCGTCGAGGCGTCCTCCGTCTTGTTGCTGTTGATTCCCACGAGCAGCACTCCCTTCGACGCGTAGGCGGAGGCCATGTCGCGCATCCGGTCGTTGTAGGCGTTCGAGTACGGGCACTGCGTCGAGATGAACATCACGACGACCGCTTTGTGCGACTTCGCCTCCGTCGAAAGGGAGAACGACTTTCCGTCGATCGTCGTGAGCTGAAAGTCCGGAGCGGCGGCACCGATCGCCGGAGCCTCGGCGATGGCGGCGACCGAGAGGGTGCAAAGGCCGGCGAGAACCAGGATCGAGCGAAAGAGTCGCATGGAAAATCGTCCTCCTCGAGCCGCCGAACGCCTCCCGCCGCGAGACTTATTCCCGGAGCCGACCGCAGCATGGGTCGCCCGGGCCTCCCGCGGACGATCCGGCGCACTTGTGACGGACCGTCCCGGCGGCGTCAGACGGCGAATGTCGGGCGCGTGACGATGGGGTCGAACTTCCAGACGTACTTGTAGGCGCCGCCGAAGAGTTCGATGGTGATCTGGTAATGCGCTTCGACGACGACGGACTCCCGAGTGCGTTCTACTTTCAAATTATCCTTGGTCACCGGGATCCGGAGTTCCTCGGCGCGCCGGAGGATCTCATGCTGGATCTGATCGGTGCTCTTGATCGAGCCGAACGCGGCCTGCTCCTGCATGACGTCGTAGAACTCCGACGTGCGAATCTTGACCGGAACGACCTTCCAGAGCACGTGGCCGACGAGAGCCAATACGACGAGCCACATCAGGCACCCGAGGTTGCCCGCGCCCCTGACCCCGCGTCTCCGCCTCATTCCGGCCCTCCTGGTTTTTGGGAAGATCTTACCGTAAGAAGTTGCCTCATCGAACCGGAAGCAGCGTGCGCTCCCATCGCGTCTTGCGGAAGAAATTCAAGGCGATCGAGACGAGCTCGCGAATGGAGCGTTGGGAGGACGGCTCGAGCGGAAACGACCAGTAGACGAACAGGGCGCGCCCCTTGAGGTTTCCCGCGGGGACGGCGCCCCAGAACCGGCTGTCGTACGAATTGTCGCGGTTGTCGCCGAGCGCGAAATAGGAGTCGGGCGGAACGGTGAACGGATGGGACTGGTCGCGGCGGCGGTAGGAGTCGGGAAGATGGGGGTCGTCCGGCCAGATCCGGTCGTCGGAGTAATAGACCTCCGGCTCCTCGAGCCGCCTGCCCTCCACGAAGATGGCCTTGTCGCGGATCTCGACTGTCTCGCCGGGCAGCGCGACCGTTCTCTTGATGAAGTCCCGACGCGGGTCTTCCGGAAACTTGAAGACGAGGACGTCGCCCCGCCGGACCGGCCGGTAGGGAAGGAGACGGGAGAGAAAGCCCTCGTGATGCGGGGCAAAGATGAACTTGTTCACGATCAGGTGGTCGCCCACCAGGATGTTCTTCTCCATGGAGGCGGTCGGTACCTGGAAGGCCTGGAAGAGGAACGTCCGCGCGAAGAGAGCGAAGATGATCGCCACCAGGATTGCCTCGGCGTATTCGCGGGGACGCGACCGCGAGCGTCGCGGCGTTTCCTCCGCGGGCTCGGTTGCGGCCGGCTCGGGAGACGACGCCGCCTCGCGGGCGACGGCGGGCTCGGGCGTCAGCGCACGAGGCGGAACATCCGGTTCCATCGCGTCCGCGAGAAGAAGTGGATCGCCACGTCCGCGAGTTGCCGGATCTTCGCCGCCGGCCCGTGCCAGACGTGCGAGTTCGGCTCGGCCTCGTAGGACCAGTAGAGGATCGTCGGCCGGCCGAAAACGTTTTCGCGCGGAATGGGTCCCCAGTACCGGCTGTCGAGGGAGTTGTCGCGGTTGTCGCCCATTCCGAACCAGGCGTTCGGGGGCACGACGAACGGCCCGAATTGATCGCGGCGACGCGCCATGTCGGGGATGGCGGGATCGTTCGGGTAGACCTCCGGATCGGTGTGCTGAACGCCGGGCCCGTCCGCCGGCTTTCCGTCGACGAAGAGGACTTTGTCGCGCACGAGCACGGTCTGGCCGGGTCCCGCCACCGCGCGCTTGACGAGCACGTTGCCGGGGTTGACGTCGTCCCCCGGTTTCTTGAAAACGATGATGTCGCCGCGGTGGACGTCGCGATAGGGGAAGAGCTTCGCCCAGCCGGCCAGCCGCGGGGCGTACGCGAACTTGTTGACGAGCAGGTGATCGCCGACGAGGATCGTCTTCTCCATCGAGCCGGTCGGAACCTGATAGGTCTGGACCACGAACGTCCTCACGAAGAGGACGAAGATGCCGGCGACGAGCAGAGACTCGTACCACTCGCGCGTCGACGAGTGTTTCGCCGGGCCGCCGGCGGGCTCCTCTTCGCGTTCGGCGACGGCGGTTCTGGGACTCATTCGACCTTCAGGACCGCGAGGAAGGCATCCTGGGGAATGTCGACCCGTCCCACCCTCTTCATCCGCTTCTTGCCCTCCTTCTGCTTCTCGAGGAGCTTTCTCTTGCGGGTGATGTCGCCGCCGTAGCACTTCGCGAGCACGTTCTTGCGCATCGCGGGGACCGTCTCCCGGGCGATGATCTTCGAGCCGATCGCTGCCTGGATCGCAACCTCGAACATCTGCCGGGGGATGATCTCCTTCATCTTCGCCGCGAGTAACCTTCCCTTGGGGGCGGATTCTTCCCGGTGGACGATCAGCGAGAGGGCATCGACCGGCTCGCCATTGACGAGAATGTCCAGCTTGACCAGGTCGCCTTCGCGATATCCGTCGAACTCGTAATCGAACGAAGCGTAACCCCTCGAGATGCTCTTCAGCTTGTCGTAGAAGTCGAGCACGACCTCGTTCAGCGGAAAGTCGTATCTCAGTACGACTCGGTTCGCGGAAAGGTATTCGAGCGACTTCTGCACTCCTCGCCGCTCTTCGCAGAGCTTCAGCAGCCCGCCGAGGAAGTCGTCCCGGGTGATGATCGTGGCCGAAATGTAGGGCTCCTCGATCCGCTCGATCTGCGTGGGGGAAGGCAGGTGGTTCGGATTGACGACGTCGAGGATTTCGCCCTTCGTCGTCGTCACCCGGTAGTTGACGCCCGGCGCAGTCGTGATGAGCGCCAGGTCGAACTCGCGCTCGAGACGCTCCTGGACGATCTCCATGTGGAGCAGTCCCAGAAACCCGCAGCGGAACCCGAATCCCAGCGCCGTCGAGTTTTCCGGCACGAACGTGAAGGACGCGTCGTTCAGGCGGAGCTTCTCCATCGCATCGCGGAGGTTGGCGTAGTCGTCCGCCTCCGTCGGAAAGAGTCCCGCGAACACCATCGGCTTCGCCTCCGCGAAACCGGGCAGCGGTTGCGCGGTCGGGCGATCGAGCTCGGTGATCGTGTCGCCGATGCGGGTGGAGTGGAGGTCCTTGACGTTCGCCCAGAGGAAGCCGACTTCGCCCACGGAAAGCTCGGCAACGGATTGCCGCGCCGGCGTGAAGATTCCGACCTCCTCGACTTCGGATTCGAGGCCGGTCCCCATCGCGCGGATCTTCCTCTTCGGACGCAGCGTGCCTTCGACGATCCGGACGAGCGAAGTCACTCCGCGATATGGGTCGTACCAGGAATCGAAGAGGAGCGCCTTCAGCGGCGCCGAGGGATCGCCCGACGGCGGCGGGACGTCCCGCACGATCCGCTCGAGCAGCTCCTCGATTCCGATTCCCTGCTTCGCGGAGGTGAGCACCGCCTCGTGGGAGGGAACGCCGACGAGCTGTTCGATCTGCTCCCGGACTTTTTCCGGCTCGGCTGAGGGGAGATCGATCTTGTTGATGACGGGCACGATCGTCAAGTCGTTGTGGATCGCGAGATACGCGTTCGCGAGCGTCTGCGCCTCGACCCCCTGCGTCGCGTCGACGACCAGGACAGCCCCTTCGCAGGCCGCGAGCGAGCGCGATACCTCGTAGGAGAAATCGACGTGGCCGGGCGTGTCGATCAGGTTCAGGACGTACTCGTTTCCGTCGCGCGCGCGGTAACGGAGCGTCACCGCCCGAGCCTTGATCGTGATCCCGCGCTCCTGCTCGAGCTCCATGTCATCGAGCATCTGCTCGTGCATCTCGCGGTCGGCGACCGCGCCGCACCGCTGCAGGATCCGGTCGGAGAGCGTGGTCTTGCCATGGTCGATGTGAGCCACGATCGCGAAATTGCGAATGCGACTGGGGTCGGTCATCTCACTCCCAATGGCCAGCGGGAGCGTGCCACAGCGTCGGCTGGGGCTTTCGCGCCGTTCTTCCGGTGATGAAGAAGGCCGGCAAACGCGATCATTGCGGCGTTGTCGGTCGTGAAGGCGCGCTCGGGCAGCAGCACGCGCACGCGGCGCGCCTCCCCCCATTCCGACAGCGTGCGCCGCAGCTCAGAGTTCGCGGCGACTCCGCCGGACAGCGCCAGCGTCCGGACCCCTTCTGATCGGTGCACGGTTTCGACGCGATCGAGGAGCGCCGCGACGATCGCCCGCTGAAAGGATGCCAGGAGGTCGACCACGTCGGGGGCGAGCGACTCGGGATCGAGCGGATCTCCGGTGACGCCGCGCTTCTGCAGCTCCCGCAACATCGCGGTTTTCAATCCGGAGAACGAGAAGTCGTTCGACCCGTCGCCCGGTCGGCCCACGGGAAGAGCGTAGCGGCCGCCCTGGCCGCGCGCGGCGATCCGGTCGACGACGGGTCCGCCCGGATAGCCCAGCCCCGCGCGGCGCGCCACCTTGTCGAACGCTTCGCCCGGGGCGTCGTCGCGGGTCCGCGCGATCGGGGCGATCCGGTCCGGCTCGACCCGCACGAGCTCGGCGTGGCCGCCGGAGACGACCAGCCCGTGGAACGGGAAGTCGACAGGAAGAGCCGCCTCGCCGCGCGCGCGGAGGAATGCGGAGAAGAGGTGGCCTTCCAGGTGGTTGACGGGGACGAGCGGGAGCCCGCGCGCGAACGCCAGCGCCTTTGCCGCGGAGAGCCCGACGAGGAGCGCGCCGATCAGGCCCGGTCCCGCGGTTGCGGCGACGAGATCGATCTGCGGGACGCCGACCCCGGCCTCGGCAAGCGCCCGCTCGAACGTGACGGGAAGGTTCTCCAGGTGCGCGCGCGCCGCGATCTCCGGAACGACGCCGCCGTAGGGGGCGTGCTCCGCGAGCTGCGAGGAGACGACGTTCGAGAGCACGCATCCGTCGCCGTCGAGGACGGCGACCGAGGTCTCGTCGCAGGAAGTTTCGATGCCGAGGACGCGCATGGAACTGTCTTACGGCACCACGGGAAACCGCTCTTTGCGCGCGGCGTCGGCCAGTCGATCATCGAGACAGACGAACGGCAAGCTTTCCGTGCGCTCGTCACAGAAGACGAGTGCCGCCGCAAGCTGGAGAGAATCGGCCGCGCGAAGACCGTGAGTACCCAGCACCCGAAGGGCTCGGGCCCTCACGCTCTGAAGAGACGTGACCTCGTCCCACCGCTCTGTGAGAATTCGCAGCTTCGAGCGAGCTCGGTCGACATCGGCGGCGTCCCGACCTTCGCGTTCCCGCCGGGCAAGTGCGGATGCGGCCTCGATCTCTGTCAGACACCAGACGATCTGGTGAGGATCGCTCTCGTATACCGCGGCGACACTGGCGGACGTGCGCTCGTCAACGAGCAGCGGAAGTATCGCCGAGGAGTCCCAGAACCTCATCTACCGCTCCGTCGCTCCTCAAGGAGCGCCTCGAGCAGATCCAGAGGCTTCTTCGGCTTCGGCGGCGGCATCGGGAGTCGCTTTCCATCCCGGATCTTCGGCGGCGTCGCGATTCCGCGTCGATAGGCTTCCAGCACCAATTCTGGGAGGTCACCCGCAGCCGCCGCGATTGGGTCGATGCGCGCGATCGGAGTATCCCGGTCGTACACGATCACGGTCTCGCCCTTGCGGACCTGGGCGAGGTACTCGGAAAGCTTGTCCCGCAGCTCGGAAATTCTGGCGTTCTTCATGACGCCATTATAGCCAGATCACTCGCCGAAGAGATCACCGCTGCGCGGCGCCGGACCGCCGGCGCTCTTCCGCGCGCGCGACCGCTTCGGCCAGCGAAGATTCATAAGGCGGCCGGCAGATCCCCTCCTCCGTGACGATGGCGGCGATGTAGCGCGCCGGCGTCACGTCGAAAGCGGGATGTCTCGCCCCGACTCCGGCCGGGGCGATCTTCTGGCCGGCAAAGGAGAGCACCTCGCCCGCCGAGCGCTCTTCGATCGGAATGCGGGACCCGTCGGGGCAGCGGAGGTCGATCGTGCTCGTGGGCGCGGCGACGTAGAACGGAACCCCGTTCTCCTTCGCGAGGACGGCGTGCGTATACGTCCCGATCTTGTTCGCCGTGTCGCCGTTCGCGGCGATCCGGTCCGCGCCCACCACGACCGCGTCGACGTCCCCGCGCGACAGGTAATGACCGCTCATCCCGTCCGTGATGATTTCGACCGGGATCCCCTCGCGCGCGAGCTCCCAAGCGGTGAGGCGCGACCCTTGGAGGAAGGGACGGGTCTCCGGCGCGAGCACGCGGACCGCTTTCCCCGATTCGACCGCCGCGCGAATGATCCCGAGCGCGCTTCCGTAGCCGCCCGTGGCCAGCGCGCCCGCGTTGCAGTGGGTGAGAACGGTCGAGCCGCCCGCCAGAAGCTGCGCTCCATCGCGGCCGAGACGCTGCGACGACTCGAGCGCCTCGGCGGCGATCGCGTCGGCTTCGGCGAGGAGCGCCGACTCGATCCGTTCCGGCGGCTCGGATGCGACCTCCCGGAAGCGGCGCTCCACCCGCTCGAGCGCGCCGAAGAGGTTGACTGCGGTCGGCCGCGTCGCCGCGAGAACGTTGCGCGCGGTCTCGAAGCGCTCCTGCACTGTCGTCGTCCGGCCGCTTCTCATCGCGAACGCCGCTCCGTAAGCCGCCGCAACTCCGATCGAGGGCGCTCCGCGCACCGCCATCTCCCGGATTGCGAGCGCCACTTCGGAGGTTTTCTCGAGCGTCAGCCAGACCTCGCTCGAAGGCAAAAGCCTCTGGTCGAGAACCCGGAGCAGCGGACCTTCGCGGTAAACCGGGAGGAGGATCTCCGTCAACGGGACTCCGAGACGACGAGCCCGACGCCGCCTGCCCGCGGATCGGCTACCGCGGTCACTGTGCCGTCGGGACCGCGCGCGATCGCGTGGACGCGCCCGATCGGATCCTTGTCCGGCTCGCGCTCCTCGACGGTGTGTCCGAGACGGCGAAGCGCCTCGATCCAGCCGGAGTCGAAGCGATTGCGCTCGATCTGGATCTTGTCGGGGAAGTCCTGCTGGTGAAAGCGGGGCGCGGCCACCGCCGCCTCGAGCGTCTCGCCGCGCAGGAGGATGCCCAGCAGAACCTGGAAGTTCGTGGTGGGGATCGTGGATCCGCCCGGCGTGCCCCAGACGAATGCATTGCGGTTCCCGAGAATCGCGATCGAGGGACACATCGCCGACAGCATTCGCTTTCCGGGGGCGACCGCGTTGACCTCGCCCTGGATCAGGCCATAGATGTTCGGCTTACCCGGCGCAGTCGCGAAGTCGTCCATCTCGTTGTTCAGTAGGAACCCGAGTCCCGGCGCCACCCGCGCGTTTCCGAACGAGTCGTTCAATGTGGTCGTCACGGCGACCGCTCCTCCCGCCGCGTCGACTACGGAGAAGTGCGTGGTGGACGCGCGCTCCACCTCGAACCTTCCGAGCGCGTCGGATGGGGTCGCGCGGTGCGGATCGATCGTCGCGGCGATCCGCTTTAAGCGCGAAGGGTCGGTGAAATATCCCTCTCGAATGCCGGGAAAGGACGGATCGCCGAGGAACCGGTTCCGGTCGCGGAACGCCCTCTTCTCGATCTCCGCGAGCAGGTGCGCCGAGTCGGGATCGCGCCCTTTGAACTTCTCGAGCCCGATGTAACTCGCCAGCAGCGCCATCTCGGCGAGCACCGGCCCGGACGCGGGCGCCGGCATCGTCACGATCTCCGCCGCGCCGAAGCGGAACTTGAGCGCGCGGCGGATCTTCGCCGAGTAGATCGCCAGGTCGCCGCGGGTGATGAGCCCTCCGACCTGCTTCTGACCTTCCTCGATCATCCGCGCGACGTGACCTCGGTAGAAGCCGTCGCTGCCGCGGTCGCGAATCGCCTCGAGAGTGCGCGCGAGCGCCGGCTGCCGGAAGAGCGTTCCCGGGACCGGCGGCTCCCCGTTCGGCAGGAAGATCGCGGCGGTCTCGCGGTCCGCGGTCAGGCGCTTCCGGTATTTTGGCTTCGCGATCGATTGCGAGATCGTCTCGGTAACGACGAATCCGTCGCGGGCCAGACGAACCGCCGGAGCCAGGACCGCTTTCCACGGAAGGCGGCCTGCCAGCCGGTGCGCCCGCCACAGGCCGTCGACGGAGCCGGGGACGGCGGATGCGAGCGGCCCCTCCGTAGAAGAAGGAGGCTTTCCGTTTCGGCCCGGCTTGATGAAGAGGTCCCGCCGCGCGCCCCGGGGCGCGACTTCGCGGAAATCCACGGCGAGCGTCTTGCCCTTCGCATCGCGCGAGATCCAGAAACCGCCGCCGCCGAGGTTGCCGGCTTCCGGCCACGTCACCGCGAGCGCGAAGGCGACTGCGACGGCCGCGTCGGCGGCGTTGCCCCCCTTTTTCAGGATCTCGATCCCGGCTTTCGCCGCATTCTCTTCGGCGGCGGCGACCGCTCCCCCTTTGCCGCGGGCGACCTGCGACGAGGCGGCGCGGGCAGGCAGCGCCAGGAGGAAAAGGAGCAGAAACGCTGTGGCCCGGCGCATCCGGCGAATTCTATCGGCGTTCTCGCATGTCATCCCGAGGACGAAGTCCGAGGGATCCCTCGTGAAGCCTCCCTGCACGAAGCGAAGGGCTCAGGATGACGGACAAAAAGTAAGATCTGCGCCGATGAAATCCATCCGGGACCTGCCTCTCGAAGGAATGAGGCTGTTTCTCCGGGTCGACTTCAACGTTCCCCTCGCGCAAGGAAAAGTCCTCGACGCCACGCGGATCGAGGAGACGCTCCCGACCATCCGCCACGCCTTCGATCGCGGCGCCCGCGTCGTGTGCGCTTCGCACCTCGGAAAACCGAAGGGTAAGCCGGAACCGGAATTGTCGCTCGCGCCCGTGGCCGTGGAGTTGGCGCGCCGGCTCCGGCAGCCGGTCCGGTTTGCGGACGACTGCGTGGGTCCCGACGTCGAGAAGCTCGTCGCGGCGCTCGAGCCGCGGGAAGTTCTCCTGCTCGAGAATCTCCGATTTCACGCAGGCGAGGAGGGCAACCACGCGGAGTTTGCGAAGGGTCTCGCTGCGCTCGCCGACGTCTACGTCAATGACGCCTTCGGCTCGTCGCACCGCGCGCATGCTTCCGTGACGGGCGTCCCTGCTCTCGTCGCGGAAAAAGGCGCGGGTTTTCTCCTCGAAAAGGAGATCCGCGAGCTCTCGCGCCTGCTCGAGCCGGCGCGGCCGTTCGCGGCGATCCTCGGCGGCGCCAAGATCTCCGGCAAGATCGATACGCTGCGCGTGCTCGCGCGGCGCGCGGACACTCTTCTCCTGGGAGGCGGAATCGCGAACCACTTCGTCTCTGCGATCGGTCTTTCGGTGGGACGCTCGCTTCTCGAAGAAGACAAGGTCCCAGTCGCGCGTGAGATCCTCGACTTCTGCCGCGCGAACCGGAAGGAGATCGCCCTTCCCTCTGATTTCGTCGTCGCGAGCTCTCCGGACGACGGCGGCCACGCGCGGACCGTCGGGATCTCGCACATCCCTCCGGACGCGATGGCGCTCGACGTCGGCCAGAAGACGCTCGAGCAGTTCGAACGCCTTCTCGAGCCCGCGCGGACGATCTTCTGGAACGGCCCGCTCGGCGTCTTCGAGAAGCCGCCGTTCGATCGCGGCACCCGCGCGCTCGCGCTGCTTCTCGCCGAGTCCGACGCGGTCACGGTGGTAGGGGGCGGCGAGAGCGTGGCTGCGGTGCAGGAAACCGGCGTCGCCGATCGGTTCACGCACGTCTCGACGGGCGGCGGCGCCTCGCTCGAGTTCGTCGCCGTCGGCACGCTGCCGGGAATCGAGGCGCTGTCCAACTAGATGTCATTCCGAGCGCAGCGAGGAATCTCTTTCAGGTCGTGAGAGATTCCTCGTCGCTTCGCTCCTCGGAATGACAGGGGAAAACGATGAATCTCTTCGTCGCCAACTGGAAGATGAACATGACGCGCGCGCAGGCGCGTGCCTACGCGCTGGAGCTCGGTGCGATGATCGGCGACGGAATCGAGGGCGCCGAGCTCGTTCTGGCGCCGCCGTTCACGGCGTTCGAAGCAGCACGGGATCCGCGGGCGCGCTGGGCGCTCGCCGCTCAGAATCTCTCGGAGCACGGCGCGGGCGCATTCACGGGAGAAATCTCCGCCGCGATGATCGCGGAGTCGGGATGCCGGTACGTCCTCGTCGGCCACTCCGAGCGCCGCTCTCTCTTCGACGAAGACGGGCCCATCCTCGCGCGAAAGCTCGGGCGGGCGCGCGAGTGCGATCTCGTCCCGATCTACTGCGTCGGCGAGACGGAAGCGGAGCGGGAGGCCGGCTTGACCGCGGCGACTCTCGTGCGACAGGTCGAAACGCTCGCGGACGATCCGGCGGACGCTCCGCTCGTCGTCGCCTACGAGCCGGTGTGGGCGATTGGAACCGGCCGCGCGGCGACGCCGGAAGACTCGGCCTTCGCCGCCGCGCATTTGACCGACCTGCTGTCGTCGCGGCAGGAGCTGCAGATCCTCTACGGCGGCTCCGTCCATCCGGGAAACGCAAAAGAGCTTCTGCAGAAAGGAAGGGTCGACGGCTTTTTGATCGGCGGAGCCAGCCTCGACCCCTCTTCGTTCGTCGCGATTGCGCGCGCCGGGTAGTGTCCTAGTTTCGGGTGGGCTTAGATGCAGCGAAGCGGAGCGAGTCCGCTGCAACGCCATGTTCGGCGGCCGTCCGCCTTGCACAAGTAATTCGGCTGTACCTCATTGCTTCTCGTCGTGAATCGCGTCCCGCACTCTTGAGGCGAGGTCTTTGGGAATCTCCTGCATGTTATGTGCAACGCGGGCGTGGTCGCGGATCTTCTGCATTACTTCTTCTTCGGTCTCGCCGCGGACTCTCCAGTCGCAATCGACCCCTACATCTCTACAGGTATAAGTCTTCGCCATGATTAATCCTCCTTTCCTTCCCGGGAAGGAATAATGACTTTGACACTTGAAAGAATGCCAGGTATCCAGTCTTCGAGAAGCCGTCGAACGGTCGGGCGTTCAGCGGTGAGCTGCAGCCGAAGTTTCGGCAGAACATGAGGCAACAATGCTACCATCCGGAGCGTGCCTAAGCGCCCACGCAAGCTCCCCCGCGACCCCAACGCCCGCGCGTTTGAGATCGTCAGAATCGCGACCGGGCAGACGAAGCCGCCAGCGGAACGGGAGAAGAATCTCCACGCCGTCGCGCTCGGTCGCATGGGCGGGGCGAAGGGCGGAAACGCGCGGGCGGCGAAGATGACTAAGAAGGAAAGAATCGCGAGTGCGAGAAGGGCCGCCGCCGCCCGTTGGACAAAACGCCATTAACCTC
>DASXSX010000217.1:0-2355 GCA_036505815.1 Thermoanaerobaculia bacterium | reverse complement strand
TTCCGCTATATTTCGCGCGATCGCGCGGGCATAGCTCAGCTGGTAGAGCGTCAGCTTCCCAAGCTGGATGTCGCGGGTTCGAGCCCCGTTGCCCGCTCCATTCCGCCAGATCATCGCAACGCCCTTTCTCACGCGATCCGGCCGCGCGGAGAGGCCTCGAGAGGCTTATACTGCCAACTTTCGGAGGTACCCCTTGGCCTTCTTTGGTAAACCCGATACACCCGCGTCTCCTCCCTCACCGTCCACTTCGTCGCCCGCCCCGCCTGAACGCGTTTCGGTCTCTCCTCCCGCCACTTCGACGTCATCGTCAGCCGCCACCGTCATCGGTTCGCGGGTGAAGATCGTCGGCGACCTCTCCGGGGACGAGGACGTCCTGGTCAACGGCCGGCTCGAAGGAAAGATCCGTGTCGACCGCAAGGTCGTCGTCTCCGCCGGCGCGGAGGTCGAAGGGGATCTGCAGGCCAAATCGGTCATCATCGGCGGCCGCGTGCACGGGCAGGTCATGGCATCGGAGCGCGCCGAGCTCCTCCCTTCGGGTCGAGTCCAGGGCAACGTCCACTCGCCACGCATCGTCATGGCCGAAGGCGCTCAGATCCAGGGTCGGGTCGTGATGCCGAACGACGCGGCGACGCGGCCGCTCTCTGCTCCGAAGGCCGAGGACCTGACGAAGCGGCCGATCGTTCCGCCCCGGCAGGACGTCGCTCCTCCCAAGCAGGACGTCGCGCCTCCCAAGCAGGAGGTCGCGCCTCCCAAGCAGGAGGACACCGCGCGGCGTCCGTCGCCGCCGGGCAGCGGCGGATGACGACCGAGCTCGCCGTCGGCCTGCAAGGCAACTTCATCGGCGGCGAGTGGGTGACGTCTTCCTCTGGGAAGACGTTCGAGGACCGCAACCCGGCTGACCAGGACGATCTCGTCGGGATCTTTCCCGAGAGCGGACGGGAAGACGTCGAGGCGGCGGTCGCCGCCGCGAGAAAGGCCTACCCGGGATGGCGCGATACCCCCGCTCCCCGCCGCGCGGAAATTCTGTTCGCCGCCGGAGAGATCCTGAAGCGCGACAAGGAGAAGCTCGCGCGGCTGATGACGCGCGAAATGGGGAAGGTCCTTGCCGAGACGCGCGGCGATGTACAGGAAGCGATCGACATGGCCTACCTCGCTGCGGGCGAGGGCCGCCGCCTCTTCGGATTCACGACGCCGTCGGAGCTGCCGAGCAAGTTCGCGATGTGCATTCGCCAGCCGCTGGGGGTCTGCGCCCTGGTCACTCCGTGGAACTTCCCGATGGCGATCCCCGCATGGAAATCCATGGCGGCGCTCATCGCGGGGAACACCATCGTGATCAAGCCTGCGACCGATACCCCGGCGTCGGTCGTGGCGCTCGCTCGGGTCTTCGAGGAGGCGGGGCTGCCGCCGGGCGTCTTCAACGTCCTGATCGGCTCGGGAGGCGAGGTGGGTGATCCGCTCGTCACGCATCCGGACGTCCGCGTGGTCTCCTTCACCGGCTCGACCGAGGTCGGGCGCCGGATCTCTTCCGCCTGCGCCCCGACGTTCAAGCGACTCCATCTCGAGATGGGCGGAAAGAACGCGATCCTGGTACTCGAGGACGCCGACGTCGATCTCGCGGTCGAAGGCGCCGTGTGGGGCGCCTTCGGGACGACCGGGCAACGCTGCACCGCGGCGTCCCGGCTTCTCGTCCACGAGGAAGTCGTCGGCGAGTTCGTCGACAAGCTCACGGCGCGGGCGCGCTCCCTTCGCGTGGGCAATGGGCTCGAACCGGACGCTCAGATGGGCCCGTGCGTTTCGGAACGCCAGAGGGAGACCGTGGCCCGCTACGTCGAGATCGGAAAACGCGAAGGCGCGCAGCTGATGTGCGGCGGCGAGAAGCTCACAGATGGAGAATTCGCGCGAGGCTGGTTCTTCGCGCCGACGGTCTTTGCGGAGGCGACGCCCGACATGCGGATTTCGCGCGAGGAGATCTTCGGCCCGGTCACGACGGTCATTCCGGTCACCTCGTTCGAGGAAGGAGTCCGGGTCGCCAACTCGGTCGAGTACGGGCTTTCCGGGTCGGTGTACACCCGCGACGTCGACCGGGCCTTCCGCGCGATGCGGGACTTCGAGACCGGGATCTTCTACGTCAACTCCTCGACCATCGGGGCGGAGGTCCATCTCCCGTTCGGAGGCGTAAAGAACACGGGCAACGGCCACCGCGAGGCCGGGATTGCGGGCCTGGACGTCTTCACCGAATGGAAGTCCATATACGTGGACTTTTCCGGCCGGCTGCAGAGGGCCCAGATCGATACGCACGAAAGCGCCGACTGAGATGTCGCCGCGGACGGAGATCGCCCGTCCCCGCCCGTCGAC
>DASXSX010000216.1:0-3563 GCA_036505815.1 Thermoanaerobaculia bacterium | reverse complement strand
TGGAGGAGCTGGTCCTCGACCGCCCCGAGCGCCAGACGATCACCCAGATCCACGAATTGAAGCGCGAGCTGCTCCTGTTGCGGCGAGCCGTCTGGCCCATGCGGGAGGTCGTCAACGGAATGCAGCGAGAGCCGCACGAGTGCATCAGCGAGACGACGCGCACGTACCTGCGCGACGTGTACGATCACCTCATTCAGATCATGGACATCGTCGAGACGTACCGGGAGGTGGCGACCAGCCTGACCGAGACCTACATGACGGCGATGTCGAATCGCCTGGCGGAGGTCATGAAGGTCCTGACCGTCATCGGCACGATTTTCATGCCGCTGACGTTTCTCGCCGGCGTCTACGGCATGAACATGCCCATCCCGGAAAACCACTGGGCCGGCTCCTATCCAGTGTTCTGGGTCGTGTGCCTCGTGCTCGCCGGCATGATGGTTCGCTGGTTCCGCAAACGCGGCTGGGTGTAGACGAATACGCCCGCGGGCGTGAGATAATCCGCCTCCCCCGGGCCCGGCCCGGCCACCTTTGCAGCAAAGGACCTCTCAATGAAACGCATTGGCATTCTCTTCGGCCAGGAACGCTCCTTCCCCAACGTCCTCGTCGACCGGATCAACCGCGAAGCCGGAGGCGTCGTCGCCGAGCCGGCCCGCATCGGCGGCGTGGGCCTCGACAGCCCCAAGCGCTACGACCTGATCCTCGATCGGATCAGCCAGGACATCCCCTTCTACCGCGCGATCCTGAAGAAGGCCGTCGCGGACGGCACGGTCGTGGTCAACAACCCGTTCTGGTGGTCCGCCGACGACAAGTTCTTCAACAACGTCGTCGCCCGCCGCGTGGGCGTCGCGGTCCCGAAGACGGTCATCCTGCCCTCCAACCAGCACCCGCCGGACACCACGTCGGAATCGATGTCGAACCTCGTCTTCCCGCTCGAGTGGGACGAGATCTTCCAGCACATCGGATTCCCGGCTTATTTCAAGCCGTACTCGGGCGGCGGATGGAAGAGCGTCTACCGGGTGACCAACCCGGACGAGTTCTTCAACGCCTACCGGGAGTCCGGCCAGAACGTGATGACGCTCCAGGAGGAGATCGTCTTCGACGAGTACTTCCGCTGCTACGCCATCGGGCGCCAGCACGTTCACATCATGCGGTACGACCCGCGGGAGCCGCACGCCAACCGCTACGTGAAGAATCCGAACCCCATCGACCCGGCGATGCACGAGCGCGTGCGCGGCGACTGCTTGAAGCTGACGGGAGCGCTCGGCTACGACTTCGACACCCTGGAGTTCGCGGTCCGCGACGGGATCCCCTACGCGATCGACTTCTTGAACCCCGCGCCGGACGCCGACGTGCACTCGGTGGGTCAGGAGAACTTCGAATGGGTCGTCGAGCACGCCGCGAAGTGGCTCATCGAGCGCGTCGCAAAGGGCCCGGAGCCCCTGACCGACTCTCACTGGTCCACCTACCTGGCCGGGAGCGAGGCGACCCCGAAACGTCCGGCGGCCCGGCCCAGACGGCCGGCTTCCCCGAGGTCCTCCGCGCCCGGACCGCGCGGCGAGGCCTGACGCCGGGATGGAGAACCCCGCCTTCACCCTGGGCGTCGAGGAGGAATTCCAGATCATCGATCCGGAGACGCGGGAGCTGCGCTCCCACGTCCAGGAAATTCTGGACGAGGGCAAGCTCGTCCTGAAGGAACGGGTCAAGCCCGAGATGCACCAGTCGGTCATCGAGATCGGCACGGGCATCTGCAAGAACATCGCGGAAGTCCGCCAGGACGTCGGCGAGATGCGGACCGAGATCATCCGCCTCGCACGCAAGAACGGCATGCGCGTGGCCTCGGCCGGCACCCATCCGTTCTCCAACTGGGCCGACCAGAAGATCTTTCCCGACCCGCGCTACGACTCGGTCGTTCAGGAGATGCAGCTGCTGGCGCGCGCGAACCTCATCTTCGGCCTGCACGTGCACGTCGGCATCAAGGATCGCTCCCTGGCGATTCAGATCATGAACGAGTCGCTGTACTTTCTCCCGCACATGCTGGCGCTGTCCACGAACTCCCCGTTCTGGCTCGGCCGCAACACGGGGCTGAAGAGCTTCCGGACGAAGGTCTTCGACCGCTTTCCGCGCACGAGCATCCCCGACTATTTCGAAACTCCGGCGGAGTTCGACGAGTTCGTGCGGATCCTCGTCAACACCAACTGCATCGACAACGGCAAGAAGATCTGGTGGGACGTTCGTCCCCACCCCTTCTTCGAGACGATCGAGTTCCGCGTCTGCGACGTGCCGATGCGTCTCGACGAGACCGTCACGCTGGCCGCGCTCTTTCAGGCGATCTGCGTCAAGCTCTACAAGCTGCGCCAGCAGAACCTCGGGTTTCGGCGCTATCGCCGCGCGCTCATCCTCGAGAACAAGTGGCGCGCCAGCCGGTACGGAATCGACGGAAAGATGATCGACTTCGGCAAGGAGATCGAGGTGCCCTTCCGGGATCTCGTCCCCGAGATGCTCGAGTTCGTGGACGACGTCGTCGACGATCTCGGTTCCCGCAGGGAGGTCGAGGCGGTAAACTGGATCCTGAAGAACGGGTCGGGAGCCGACCGGCAACTGAGAGTGTACGAAGAGGCCGGCGGGGATCTGAAAAGAGTCGTCGACTACATCTGCGACGAGTCGAGCCACGGATTGCCGGTCGAGACGCCGTATACGCGCAGCGCGTAACGCGCACAGAACTCAACGAACAGGAGAGCAGCATCACGATGTCGAACACGACGGGACTACAGACGGCCTACGCCGAGGACCTCGTTCCCGGCGCCCGGAACGCGGTCCAGACCTGCCTGCGCGTCCTTCGGAACGAACGCGTCACGATCGTCACCGACCGGGAGACCGAGGACATCGCCGCCAGCCTGGCCGACCAGGTCCGCGAGGTGGGGGCCCCGGTCGAAGTGCACATCATGGAGGACTATGGGGCCCGGCCCATGCTGGCGCTGCCGGCCCCGATCGCGGCCGCGCTCGAGAGGGCGGACGTCTCGATCTATGCCGGCCAGCCCAAGCAGGGAGAGCTCGCCTTCCGCCGGGCCCTGACCGCGATCATCGATCGCCGGCAGATTCGCCACGCGCACATGGTCGCGATCTCGCACCGCATCATGGTCGAGGCGATGCGCGCAAACTTCGACGAGGTCGACGCCATCTCCCGGCGCGTCCTCGAGCGGGCCGTCAAGGCCGCGAGAATCGTCGCGACCTCGCCCGGCGGCTCCCGCATCGAGGCCACGTTCGACCCGGCCATCAAGTGGCTGAAGACCTCCGGCATCATCTCGACGGCGAAGTGGGGAAACTTGCCGGGAGGCGAGGTCTTGACCGCTCCGGCGCGCGTGGACGGCGTCTATGTCGCCGACGGCGTGGTCGGCGACTACCTGTGCGCCCGCTACGGCGACCTGCAGGACAATCCCCTCGCCATCACGATCGAGGACAGCCGCATCGTGGACATCCGGTGCGACCGGAAGGACCTCGTCGAGGAGTTCCGCGCCTACACGTCCACCGACGAGAACTCCAACCGCGTCGGCGAGTTCGCCATC
>DASXSX010000215.1:0-2638 GCA_036505815.1 Thermoanaerobaculia bacterium | reverse complement strand
GACGAACGAACTCTTCTTCAACTGGAGGATTCCTGGGCTGTCGCCCTCGTGCGCCGCGACGGGAGGACGTTTCGCCGGCTCCTCGCCGATGGATTCGTGTACACCGAGAACGACCGCTCTTCGACGCGCGAGGAAGTCCTGCACGAAGTTGAGAAGGGATCCGACCGGGTGGAGGCAGCGCACAACGAAGACATGCGCGTCTACCGCTTCGGCACGACCGCCGTCGTCACCGGTTGGCTGGTCGTTCGCGGCCGCGGCGCAGAAGGCCCCTTCGGTCGGCGGTACTGATTCACCGACACGTGGGTCCGCCGCGGGGGCCGGTGGCAGATCGTCGCGGCGCACGACTACCTCGCGCCGGCGCGGCGCCGGTAGACTCACCTTCGATTCCGTCGCCGCCGTGCTCGAGAGACCAGACGTCTAGCTCTTCTTCTCGCTCCAGGTCTTCTTGGCGTTCCGAATCTCTTCCACCAGCGCTGCCGGCGTCTGAGAGGTCGCCGCGGCGAGGGCTCTGTCCAGCTCCGCGACGGCTTCACCCGTCTTCCCTTGCGCGTCGAGGAGACGCGCCTTGGCGTAGTGCGTCTGCGGAGTCGGGCTGATCGCGATCGCCTTGTCCAGCCATGCCCCGGCGTCGTCCAAGTAAAGGCGGTTCTGCGCGAGGTAGTTTCCGGCGCGGTAATACGCCTGCCAGTCGTCGGGCTTCGCTTTCGCGACGCTCTCGCGCAGCATCGCGACGACCCGGACGTTGGTGTCGGTCTGGTTCTTGATCGTGAACGGCACCTGGAGGTTCTCCCAAGCGAGCACGACGCGCGCGGAATTGATCGTCGGGTCCTCGAAGCGGAACTGCATCCATTCCTGCGGTGGCCCGGCGATGGGCGTGATCTTCACCCGCAGCGCGTCCTTTGCCGGATCGTAGCTGTAGGAGCCCCACTGGTTCGCTTCCTTGTTGAGGATGAGCGTCCACTCCCTCTCGCCGGGAATCGTGTGGAGCGAGTACGTTGCCGCCGGGACCGGCTGGCCCTCGACGAGCACGTCCTCCGTGAACTGAATCGTCGTGGCGGAGTTGGCCCCGGTCCGCCAGACGGTTCCGTAGGGGACGAGACCGCCCCAGATCTTCCGGCCTTTCACGCCGGGCCGGCTGTAAGTGATGGTCACGTCGTTCAGGCCGATCGTCTGCTTGACGGACGCCGCGGGACTCGTCTGGGGCAGCCGCATCGGCTGCTGGGCACTCGCGACCGCTGCGAGCACGGCGCCGGCGACCGCCGCACAAGCGGCCTTCGTTCGCGTGAATGGGATTTGCTTCGGCATTCGGTTCCTCCGTTTGCTTTTCGGGTCGAGAAGGATATCGCCAGGCTCACGCTTCGCGGTAGAGCCAGGCCCCGGCGAGAACGGCAACGACGACCTCGGCGAGCGACCAGGCCGTGGCGATCGCCATCAGCCGCGCCGGGAAGATCGTCAGGCTCGCCATCGCGATCGAGAAGGTGACCGTCGTGAACGCCCAGACGGCGAGCGCCGCGCGGATCGCGGTCGCCGGGCCGGATCCGTATCGGGGGCGGATCGCCGCATAGAGCCAAATCGCCAGGATCCCGACGACGAAGCTCCACGCGATGGGAAGGAACAGGGCCGGGCTCGCGCCCATGCGGATGCCGAGCGCGCGCATCGCGGCCTCGTAGTCCCGTTTCAGGAGGTAGCCGAGCAGGCCTTCGCCGACGTTGACGATGATCGCGGCGACGATCCCGCCGAGCACGACCCGCTTTGCGTTGATCCGGGACATCGTCGACCCGGACCCTATCAAAGCGGCCGGTTTACAATCCCGCGGCATCCGTGACGGACTTCGAGGAGCGCAAGGTCGGTGCCGTGACGGTACGGATCGACCGCACGACCTGCATCGGGACCGGCAACTGCGCGAAGGTCGCGCCGGAGCTCTTCGTGCTCGACGACGAGAAAATCATCACGTTTCGCGAGCCGCCCGCCGAGGTCGAACCCGACCGCGCAGTTGAGGCTTGCCGGGTCTGCCCGGTGGATGCGCTCGCCGCCTTCGACGCCGATGGACGACAGCTCGTCCCGTGAGCCGGACGCCTCCCCGGAGAGCCGGGTGAGGCCCGCAAGCGAGGCGGACGTGCCGGCCATCTGGCGGGTCCACACCGATTCGATCCGGGAGCTTTGCTGTGAGCGCTACGGGCCCGAGGAGATCACGGCATGGATCGCGTTTCGCCCTCCCGACGCGTATCTCAAGGCGCTCGATTCCCGAGCGCTCTTCGTCGCCGAATGGCAGGGCGAGGTCGTCGGGTTCGGACAGCTCGATCCGGCGCGCGGCGAGATCGAAGCCTGTTACGTCGCTCCGGAAGCGGTGGGATCGGGGATCGGGTCGGCCCTGCTCGCGCGCATGGAAGACGAGGCGCGGCGCCGCGGGCATCGGATCGTCCGTCTGAATGCGACGTTGAACGCCGAGAAGTTCTACGCGCGCCAGGGATACCGCTGGCTGGGTCGCGCGACGCACCGCGTGAGCGAGAAGGTCGAGCTCGCGTGCGTCCGGATGGAGAAGGCGCTGGCGTGATGACGGAGGGAGCGGGACCGTTTTGATTCCCCTGTCGCGCATCCGGGCGGCCGCGGAGAAGATCGCCGGAAAGGTCCACCGCAC
>DASXSX010000214.1:0-22496 GCA_036505815.1 Thermoanaerobaculia bacterium | reverse complement strand
TCCGGCCACCGCGCCTTCCACGGCGACACGGCGGCCGACACGATGTCGGCGATCCTGACGAAGGAGCCGCCCGATCTCTCCGCAACCAATCGGGACGTCCATCCGGGCCTGGATCGGATCGTGCGGCACTGCCTCGAGAAGAACCCCGACGAGCGCTTTCACTCCGCGCACGACCTGGCGTTCGACCTCGAGGCTCTCTCGGGGGTTTCGGCGCCGACGGCCGCCGTCGCGCCATCGCGTGCCCGGCTACGACGCCGATCGCTTCTCGGACCGATCGCCGCCCTCGCCGGAGCCGCGTCGGCGCTCGCGCTCGGTTACGTCCTCGGCACACGGACCGGCCGCGTTCCTCCGTCCTCCTTCCACCAGCTCACCTTCCGGCGCGGCGAAATTTCTTCGGCTCGCTTCGCGCCCGACGGCCGCACGATCCTTTACTCGGCGGCGTGGGAGGGGGCGCCCATGGAGATCTTTTCGAGCCGCGTGGAAGCTCCAGAGTCGCGCCCCTACGGACTCGCCGGGGCCGACGTGCTTTCGGTTTCGCGCGCCGGGGAGCTCGCCATCTCGCTTCGCCGCCGCGCCGCAACGGCGTTCATCCGTACCGGCACGCTCGCCCGCGTGAGCGCCGCGGGGGGGGTCGCGCCGCGGGAAATCCTCGAAGACGTTCAGTGGGCGGATTGGGGTGCAGACGGCGAGAGCCTGGCGGTCGTTCGAGATGTCGGCGCGTTGAACCGACTCGAGTACCCCATCGGCAAGGTGCTCTACCAGTCGAATGGGTGGATCGGCCATCCACGGGTTTCTCCACGCGGCGACTGGATCGCGTTCGCGGATCACCCGGTAAAGGGCGACGACGGCGGGACGGTTGCCATCGTCGATCGGAACGGAAAACGCAAGGCGCTGTCGAGCACGTTCGCCAGCGTGCAGGGGATCGCTTGGGCTCCCTCGGGCAGCGAGGTCTGGTTCACCGCCGCGGAGCGTGCGAACCGGGATCTGTACTCGGCGACGCTCTCCGGGCGCCAGACCGTTCGCGCGCGCGTCGCGGGTTCTCTTACGTTGCACGACATCTCGGCCGACGGACGGGCTCTGATCGTTCGCGAGACGCTTCGGATCGGCAATCTCGGGTTTTTTCCTGGTGTGGTCAAAGAGCGCGAGCTGACCTGGCTCGACTGGTCGGTGGCGCGGGATCTCTCGCCCGACGGTCGAACTCTTCTCTTTTTCGAGAGCGGAGAGGGGGGAGGCACCGGTTACTCTGTTTACCTTCGACAGACGGACGGATCGCCGCCGATCCGGTTGGGGGAGGGTACGGGAGAAAGTCTGTCGCCCGACGGAAAGTGGGTGTTGTCGATCATTCATCCTGTGACCGACCCCGAGCTCGTGGCTTACCCGACCGGCGCCGGGGAGATCCGGAGGATCCCGCGCGACGGCCTGCGCGTTCAGCTCGCGGACTGGGGGCCGGACGGGAAGCAGATCGTCTTTTCCGGGACCGAACCCGAACACGGGATTCGGATCTATGTACGAGACTTCACGGGGGGAAAGGCGCGGCCGGTGAGTCCCGAGGGCTACCGAATGTTCCGGCACGGGATCTCTCCCGACGGTCGATTCGTCGTCGCCACCGGACCGGATCAGCGAATCTATCTGTACCCGCTGTCGGGCGGTGAGCCGACGCCACTCCCGGGCTCTCTGCCGGGCGACATTCCCGACCGATGGACCGCCGACGGTCGCGCGCTCTTCGTTCATCGCCGCGACCAGATGCCGGCCAGGGTCGTTTTGCTCGACGTCGCGATCGGCCGCAAGGAGCTCTGGAAAGAGCTGATTCCCGCTGACTCCGCGGGAGTCGGTCAAGTCGCGACGGTCGTACCCACTTCCGACGGTCGTTCCTACGTCTATTCCTACATCCGCCAGCTCTCGGACCTTTACGTCCTCGAAGGGACGCGGTAGAGAGTCCTATGCCGGTTCCACCCCCGAAGGCCGTCGTCGATGTGGGCAAAGAGCTCGTGATCGTCTGGGAGGACGGGCGCGAGGACTACCTGCCGCTCGAGATGCTGCGGCGCAACTGCCCGTGCGCGATGTGCCGGGGAGAGCGCGATCTCCTGGGCTACGTCCACCGTGGACCGCCGCGGCAGCTCACCGAGCGCTCGTTCCAGCTCGTCTCCCACCGTCCGGTCGGCGGTTACGCCCTCCAGATCCGATGGGCCGACGGTCACGACGACGGGATCTACTCGTACGAGACGCTGCGGGGGATGGGGGAGGAGACCAGAAAATAGCGGTATCCCACCACTCTCATCCCGAGCCGTCCTACCCTCTGTCATCCCGAGCCGCCAAAGGCGGCGAGGGATCTCTTGATCTCTGACGATCAGGGGATTCCTCGGCCTTCGGCCTCGGAATGACAGGCGAGGATGGTGGCGGAGAGGGAGGGATTCGAACCCTCGGTACCTTTTGGGCACACACGCTTTCCAAGCGTGCTCCTTAAGCCACTCGGACACCTCTCCGGGGCCGGAAATGGTACCTCAGACCTCTTTTTCAGCCGCCGACTAGAATGTTCCCCCTTGAATCCTCTTCGCCCTCTCGCGCGTCTTTCCCGATGAAGCCCGACGGCAGCGCCGCGCAAGCGGAGCCGACCGACCTCGACCTGGTTCGGGGCATCAAGTCGGGGGATGAGGACGCATTCGAGCAGATGGTCGAGCGCTATCACGCCAGGGTCTACTCGCTCTCTTACGGCGTCCTTCGCAACGCGGAGGACGCGGAGGAGGCGACCCAGGACACCTTCCTGACCCTCTACCGGAAGATCGGGACCTTCGACGAGTCGAAGAAGTTCTTCTCCTGGTTCTACCGGGTCGCCCTGAACCAGGCCTACAGTCGCGCCCGCCGCCGGCGTCCCACAACTGCCGCCGTACCGATCGAGGACTACCTGCCCCGCTTCGCTTCCGACGGGCACATCGCGTCGCCGGAGCTTCCCGACTGGAGCGCCTCGATCGAGGACGGCGCGATCGCCCGCGAGCTCGCCGGGCGGGCGGGCGAGTTCATCGCCGATCTGCCCCCGGCGTACCGCGACGTGATCTGGATGTACGACGTCGAGGAGATGAGCACAGCGGACATCGCCGAGACGCTCGAAATCTCGATTCCCGCTCTCAAATCGAGGCTTCACCGGGCCCGGCTCTATGTCCGTCAGCGGCTGGCGGAAATCTCGCGGGCGCCCGCGCCGGAAGAGGTGTCCCGATGAGCGACCTGAACTGCAAGAGATTCATTCTCGAGTGCCTGATCGAGTACGAGGACGGCACGATGCCGGCCGACGAGCGCGCGCTCTTCGAACAGCACATGGAGCTGTGCCCGCCGTGCCTGCGCTTCCTGACGAGCTATCGGGCGACGGGCAAAACTTTGAAGCTCCTGAAGCCCGAAGAAATCCCGCCGGACCTCGCGCAGTCCGTACTGGCTTTCGTCCGATCGCGAGCCGGCCGAAAGGCGTGATCGAGGACCGGCGGCTCGCGGCCGCGGCGGTAGCCGGCCTCATCTGGCTCGCTCTCTTCTCTCTGCTGTACACGTTCGGTGAAGAGATCGGAGCCTGGCCGACGTTGCCGCCCGGCGGCTTTCAAAGCGTCGATCTCGTCACCGGCTTCGCCGGTGCGGTCGCGCTTCTCGCGGCGCTCGCGCTCCCGAGTCCTCACGTCCGCCGATTCGGATAGAATCGCGCTCCGGCCGCCGGAGATGGGTTCGGGTCCTGTGCGACGGAAGCCTCTGAACCTCGTCAGATCCGGAAGGAAGCAGCGATCAGGAGGCGCCCCCGTGCGCCGCAGGTCAACCTGAGCCCATCTTCGGCGGCCGCATTTTAGTGAGCATGCACCTTTCTCTTCCGCGCAAGTGGCGCCCACGGACTTTTCCGGACCTGATCGGCCAGGATTCCGTCGCGCGCACGCTGACGAACGCCATCTCCGAGGGGAAGGTGGCGCCCGCTTACCTGCTGACCGGCCCCCGCGGGGTCGGAAAGACGTCGACGGCCCGGCTGCTGGCGCGCTGTCTGAACTGCGATCGCGGCCCCACGGTCGAGCCGTGCGGGGAATGCGCCTCGTGCCGGGAGATCCTTGCGCGCGGGGATTCGCTCGACGTCCACGAGATGGACGGCGCGTCCAACCGCAAGATCGAGAACGCCCGCGAGCTGATCGAAACGGTCCGGTACGCCCCGCAGCGCGACCGATTCCGCATCGCGATCATCGACGAAGTCCACATGTTGACGACCGAAGCGTTCAACGCGCTCTTGAAGACGCTCGAGGAGCCTCCGCCCCATTCCCGCTTCATCCTGGCATCGACCGAGCTGCACAAGATCCCGGCGACCATCGTCTCGCGCTGCCAGCGGTTCACGTTCCGGGCGCTGTCGGTCGCGGAGATCTCGCGCCATCTCGAGAAGGTCGCCCGCGAGGAGGGCATCCGGGCGACTCCCGACGCGCTCGAGACGCTGGCCTCGGCCGCGGAAGGGAGCCTCCGCGACGCTCTCTCCCTCCTCGACCAGGCGGCGACGCTCTCCGGAGGCAACGTCGACGCGGCGACGTGCGCCGACATTCTCGCGCTCGTCGACCGGGAGCTCTTAGAAACCGTCTACTCCGGGATCGCTTCCGGCGATCGCTCCGCGGCCGTCGCCGCGCTGTCGAAGCTCACCGAAGGAGGAGAGGATCCGCGGCACGTCCTGAAGGAGTTCATCGCGCTGCTGCGAAGGCTGCTGCTCCTCTCCGCGGGCGCCTCACCCGACGTTCCCGAAGGCGACCGGGAACGTCTTCGCGCGCTCGCCCGCGCGATGCCTTACGAGAACCTGCTTCGCGCGCTCTCCCTCGCCGTGGACGCGGATCAGCTCTCCCGCCGGTCGGAGGAGGGCGCTCTCGTTCTCCAGATGCTCGTCCTGCGTCTGGCGGAGCTGCCCCGCTTGAAATCGATCGAGCAGACGCTCTCCGGTCTCCCTCCGGAAAGGTCCACGTCGCGGCCGCCGTCCACCGTTGCCGAAGGAGGTTCCCGCTCCCGTCCGGAGGGTCCGCGAATCCTCTCGCTCGTGCCGGTGAATACGGAGCCCGAGGAGCCGTCCGGCGCGGTGCCCGCCACGAGCGAGGAAAACCGAATCGGGCGGTTCGCGGAGCTGCTCGGCGCCCGACGGCGCGTGACGGCGGCGAAAGTCAGTCTCGCGGAATCCACGACTGTGGAAGGGGACGAGGTCGTCCTGCGGTTCGGAATCGACCGCGCCGCCGCAAAGGAGGCGCTCGACGATCCGTCGACCCGCAAGCTCCTCTCCGACGTCGCCACCGAGGCGTTCGGCCGTCCGATGCGGGTGCGGCTTGCCACCGGGCCTCCGGCCGACGGCGATCTGGGCATGGCGGCCCAGGACGTCCCGCGATCCACCATCGCCCGCGAGCACGCCACGAGCCGGGCGGAGACCGACCCGGTCGTCCGATCGGCGATGGATCTCTTCCGCGCGGAGCTGACGGAAGTGAAGGAGGAGGAGTGATCCGCGAGCTTCGTTCGACGTCATGAACATCGAGAAGATGATGCAGCAGGCCCAGGCGATGCAGGGCAAGGTGCAGGCGGAGTTGAAAGCGATGCGTCTCACGGGCTCGGCCGGAGGGGGGCTCGTCCGGATCGAAATGTCGGGCGAGAAAGAGGTTCTCTCGGTCTCCATCGACCGCTCGGCGGTCGACCCCGGCGACGTCGAAACGCTCCAGGATCTGGTGCTGGCCGCGCTGCGCGACGCGTCCCGTCAGGTGGACGAAGCGGTGCGCAAGAAGACTTCGGCGATGCTCGGCGGCATGCTCCCGGGGATGCGGTAGATGCCGGGAATCGGGAATCGGCAATCGGGAATCGGCGCCGACCGGTGAGGCTGAAGGGATTCGACCGCCTCGTCTCGGAGTTTCAGCGCCTGCCCGGCATCGGGGCGAAGAGCGCCGCCCGGCTCGCCTACTTTCTCCTCCGCGCCCCGCAGGAGGAGGCGGACCGGCTCGCGCAGGCCATCTCGGAGTCGCGGGAGGCCGTCCGCCGCTGCTCCGTCTGCAACACGCTGACCGAAACCGACCCGTGTGAGATCTGCTCCGACCCGGAGCGTGATCCAACGCTCCTCTGCGTGGTCGAGGAGCCGGGCAACGTCGCGGCGATCGAGAAGACGCGGGAGTTCCGGGGGCGCTACCACGTGCTCTGGGGAGCGCTCTCGCCGCTCAAGGGAATCGGTCCCGAGGAGATCGACGTCGCGGGGCTCGTGGCCCGCGTCACGCCGGAGGTCAAGGAGGTCGTCCTCGCGACGAACCCCAACGTCGAAGGGGAGACGACTGCGCTGTACATCGCGCGCCGGTTGAAGCCGGCCGGGGTGCGCGTGACGAGGATCGCGTTCGGGCTGCCGGTCGGTGGCGACATCGAATACGCCGACGAAGTGACGATGGCGCGATCGCTGGAGAACCGAAGAGAGCTCTGAAATCCGAGCTCGGGGCTACAATGAATTGATGTCGCCGGCCGATCTCGTCCTCTACGAAGAGGACTTCCGCAGCCTGCAGCAGATCCTGCGCCGGTTGCGGCAGGAATCGTCGGCGAGCGTCGTCCTCTTAGTCGACAAGAACGGTCAGCGGATCGCGTCGGTCGGAGACGTCGAAGCCCTCGACATGACGGCTCTCGCCTCGTTGACGGCCGGCAACGTGGCGGCGACCGACGGACTGGCGCGCATCCTTGGAGAGCGGGAGTTTTCTGTCCTGCTGCACGAAGGGGAAAAAGAGAACATTCACGTTTCGATCGTCGCCCAGAGGGTGATCCTCGTCGTCATCTTCGGTGACCGCTCTTCTCTCGGTCTCGTGCGGCTCCGGGTCCGTCAGGCGGGGGCCGAGCTCGAGCGGGCTTTCGCGGAGATCACCGAGCGAATGGAAAGAGAGCCGGTCCTCCACTCCTCCTTCGAGCCGTTGCTCGCCGAGATCACCGACGAGGACATCGACCGGCTGTTTTCCGAGTGACGAGTGGCCTTCGTTGATTTCTCGGCCCGCGAGATCCACTGCAAGATCGTCTACTACGGTCCCGGGCTCTGCGGGAAGACCAGAAACCTTCAGTTTCTCCACGAGAGGACGAGTCCGTCCCGGCGGGGCCAGCTCATCTCTCTCGCCACGCCGAACGAACGCACTCTTTTCTTCGACTTCCTCCCGCTCGATGTCGGCAGCCTGCGCGGCTTCCAGACCCGTCTCCACCTCTATACGGTCCCGGGGCAGGTCTTCTACGACGCGGCGCGGCGCGCCATCCTCCGGGGCGTGGACGGGATCGTGTTCGTCGCCGACTCGCAGGAGGCGCGGCTGGCCGCGAACGTCGAATCGATCCGAAACCTCGAGAAGAACCTCCGCGAGCAGGGTTATGAGATCGCGGAGATCCCTTATGTTCTCCAGCTGAACAAGCGCGACCTGCCTTCGGCGATGCCGGCGGCGGAGCTCTCCCGCCGCCTGGCGATCAAGGGAGAGCCGACGCTGGAAGCGACGGCGGTGACCGGGAGAGGAGTGTTCGAGACGCTGAAGTCGATCGCGCGCGAGGTCCTGCTCGACCTTCGAAGGAGAAGGACCCCGTCGGGCTTCACCCGCGCGACAGCCGCGAGCTAGAGGCGGCGCGCGCCGAGGTCGCCGCGAGGACCTGCGCGGCGAGGATCAGGAGACCGCCGTCCCGCAGGAGGACCCACCGCATGTCGGTCAAGAGCTCCTCCCGGCTCTTCCCGGCGGAGCGGACGTCGAAGCAGCCGCAATCGATGGCGTGGCCGCGGACGAGGTTCCAGCCGATCGCGACGAGAAAAACGACGAGGAGAGCTCCCGCGACGAGCGCTGCCTCTCTCTTCCAGACGCCGAGCACGAGGGCGAGCCCGACACAGAGCTCGATCCAGGGCATGACGAGAGCCAGCCCGTTGATCAGACCGCCCGGGAGCAGGCGGTAGTTGTAGATCATGTGGGCGAAAGCGGGGGGGTCCAGGATCTTCGGGATCGCCGCTGCCACGAACACGGCGCCGAGCGCGATCTGAATTCGCACCGACAGCCAGGGATGAGTCCACCAGTCCGAGAACCGCCTCAGGGTTTCGCTCCCTTCGACGTGGGAAGCCCCCGCTTCTCCCAGTCGGGGAAGCCGTCCTTGTAGATGAGGACGTTGTCGAACCCGACCATGTAGAGCTTTTCGGCGAGCATGTGCGAGTCTTCGCAGGCTCCGCCGCTGCAGTAGACGACGATCGGGGCTTTCTGATCGAGCCCCTCCTCGTACAGTCCCTTGACGCGATCGCCGATGTCGGACTCCCAGACCGGGAAGTTGCGCGCTCCGGCGATGTGTCCCTCGGAGTAGACCGAGGAGCGGCGGGCGTCCAAGAAGAGAGCCTTTCCCTGGTAGAGGTGGGCGACGTCGGCTGGTCCGATCTCGACCGCGGGCTTGTCCGGGTGCGGGGGGAATGAGCGGGCGAGATCGCCTTCAGCGGGCGCGGGGGAAGCCGCGGCCGGCGCCGCGGACGGCGGGGGCGTCGGCGTCGTTGCTGTCGAAGGAGTCGAAGGAGTCGAAGGAGTCGAGGCGACCGGTACGGTCACAGGCGGCGCGACAGCGGCGGTCGGTTCGGTCGCGGCGGGCTCGACCTGGAGGGCGCGTGGATAGCTCCCGACCCAGGCGAGCTTTCTCTGGGTCGAGGCGGCGAGATTCGAGATCGCTGCGCCGGCGGCGGCCAGAACGAGGAGAGCGAGGACGCGGCCGACGTTCGAAGCCCGGACCATGAGGTCCGATTATCGCCCGGACGAGCCTGCTAGCTCTCCGGTTCCCGGAAGCGGTCCGCCGGTTCGAAGCATCCCCGCTCGTCCGTGCAGTCCTCGGGATCTGCGTCGAGACCATCCGGCCCCTGCCGCCGAAGGGTTTTCAGGCAACAGTATTCGGTCGCCGGGTCGGGCCGCTCCACAACCGGGTGGGTCACGGACCAGGCCCGGGCCCGAAGGTGACGGCAGAGGAACGCATCGGGCTCGCGGGAAACGTCGCGGAACGGGTCCGCGAAGCGGCGGAAGGATTTGAGCGGGTCTTCCCCGAAATAGGTGTCCTCGACCTTGCGGCCGGGGTTCGGACGCCTGCCCGATCGTTTCAAGCGCTTTCGAAGGTCGGTTTCATTCGCTGCCGGGTTTTGGACAATTTTACTCCGTTTTCGTCGTTCCGATCGCGCCGATCACTCGCTCCGCGAATTCGTGTCGCGGCGGCGGGCCTTCTCGTAGGTGTCCGGGTCGTCAAGGTTCTCGACGACGCCCGGATCGTCCACGGCGAGCTCGCGCACCGCGTCGGCGCGGTCCCGCCACAACCACCGCAGCCCTTCGTTCGGCGGAATTTCCGCGACGCCGGCGAGAAGCTCCGCGCCGACGAGAGCGGGATGCCCGCGCCTCCCTTCGTAAATCGGAAGAACCGCGATTTCGCGCGACGCCGCGGCGGCAAGACGCTGGAGCGTGTCGGCGGAGACCGCGGGATGGTCGGCCGGCCAGACGAAAACGGCGTCGACGGTCCCCGCGATCCGCTCGATGCCGAGCCGGATGGAGACGAGCATCTCGTCCTCGGGATGCGGGTTCACGACGACATCCGCGCCTCCCGCCCGGGCGGCCGCTTCCGCCGCCGGCAGGTCGGGACGAAGAACCACGACGGTTCGTGAGATGTTCGCCTGCGCGAGCCGCGCGAGGACGGTCTCGAGCATCGTCGAGCTGCCGAAAGGGAGGAGAATCTTCTCGCGCCCCATGCGGCGGGAGAGGCCCGCGGCGGGGACGACGGCGCCGAGCTTCATTTCTTCTTGCCGTGCGTCGCGCGGTCCACCCGCGCGGCGGATTGGAGCGGAACGAGCGACGGACGGCTCGCGAGCGAGCGCGCCCACCGCCGGGCTCCCTCCAGCTTCTCGACGGCGCCTTCCCGGGCTTCCCGGCGGAACCCCTCGGGCTCCCGGGCGGCGCGAAGCCAGGCGATCTCGTCGGCGAGCGCCTTCTCGTACGCGCGAAGCACCTGGCGGCGCTCCGGCACCGCGAGGGGCTCCAAGAACGCGATCCGGGCGAGGCCGTCGTCCCGGCCGCGGGGCGCGGGAGGGGACTCCAAGAGCCAGCGACGAAGCTCCCGGCGGCCGGCGGCGGTCACGCGATAGAGGTTTCGGTGCGGCCCCCGGCGAGGTCCGAGCACGCGGAGCACGACGTGACCATCCCGGCGGAGGCGCGCGAGAGCCGGGTAGATCTGGGAGATCTCCGCCTTCCAGACCGGCTCCACCTCCTCCTGGATCACGCGCGCGAGGTCATAGCCGGTCCGCGGCTGGCCCGCGAGGAGGCCGAGAAGAACGTGCGGAAGCGACACCGCAATACTATATCAACACTGATATAGTCGCCCGTTCGAGAGCATCCGGATCGGTCCAGAAAAGAGGAAAGTCAAGGCAAAAAAAAGGGGGGCCCGCAGGCCCCCACAGAAGTCTCGTGGGTTTTGCTAAACCGTTGATTTACTTCTTCTTCTTGCCGCCTTTCTTCGTTGCCTTTTTGGCGGCCTTTTTCTTCGTGGCCATGACGTCACCTCCCTCCCGACAGCTGATTGACAGCCTTGAGGCGAGGTGCTAATTTTGCCGCCCCCTCGGAGGGGCGTGTCGCCTTCAGTCTGTCGCTGTCGAACGATTGATTGGTCATACGTCCTGATCGCCGGATGGGCCGCAACCCGTCCGGCGATTCAATTTTAGAAGCTTATCCTCCGGATACAACAAGTATTTCTTTTCGTGCGGCTCGCGTGGCGCCATTCTCCTGCTCCGCGGACTCCGGTGTCAAGCGCCGGAGTCCTCGCGACTAGAATCGCGCGCGTGACTCCGATCACCCTGGCGCACAGTCCCGACTCCGACGACGCCTTCATGTTCTATGGTCTCGCGCGAGGAGAAGTCGACACCGAGGGCCTCGTCTTCTCGCACGAGCTCTCCGACATCGAGTCGCTGAACCGCCGCGCGATGGCGGGCGAGCTCGACGTCACCGCCGTCTCCTTTCATGCTTACGCTCACCTCGCGGATCGTTACCTGCTGCTCCCGCACGGCGCCTCGTTCGGCGACGGGTACGGCCCCGTCGTCGTCGCGCGGAACCCTCTTGCCCGCGAGGACCTCGCGTCGGGAGGAGTGATCGTCGCATCGCCGGGCCGCTGGACCACGGCGGCGCTCGTCCTCTCGCTCTGGGCGCCGGGGATCGAGATGCTGGAGGTCCCCTTCGATCGGATTCAGCAGCAGGTCGCCTCCGGCGAGGTCGCAGCGGGACTCCTGATCCACGAGGGGCAGCTGACCTACTCCGACGACGGGCTCGTCCTCGTCGTGGACCTCGGGCGCTGGTGGAAGGAGGAGACCGGGCTTCCTCTGCCGCTCGGAGGAAACGTCGTCCGTCGGGATCTCGGCGCGGACCGGATCGCGCGGATCTCCCGCGCGCTCGGCCGCTCGATCGAGTACGGTCTCTCCCACCGCGACGCGGCGCTCTCGCACGCTCTCGAGTACGCCCGCGGCCTCGACCGGGCCCGGGCGGACCGCTTCGTCGAGATGTACGTCAACGAGTGGACCCGGCGCTACGGTCCGGAGGGACGCCGCGCGGTCCAGACCCTGCTCGACCGCGGCGCGCAGGCACGCCGGATTCCCCCGACTCGCGCCGAATATGCGCACGAGTAGTCGGCTCGACTCGCTGATCCTTCTTTTCCACCTCGCCGCGCTCGCTCTCGCGATCGGTCCGACCCTCTTCTTCGGAATCGTCGTGGCGCCCGCCGTCTTCCGCGTGCTGCCGACGCGCGACCTCGCTGCCGCGCTCGTCGCCCCCGTGCTCTCCGGGACGTGCCTTCTCGCGGAAATTGCCTTCGGCGTTCTTTTCGCCACCTCGTGGTGGTTGACGCGCGAAGGCGTCCCGCGGCTGACGCGCAGCCTTCTGACTCGGCTGCCGATCGCCGGCTTCTTCGCCGCTCTCGTGATCCATCAGCTCCTGATCCCGCCGATGGAGCGGATCCGGCAGCAGGCGCCGGGCTTGATCGACAACCTGCCCGCTGCGGACCCCTCGCGGCTGCTTCTCGAGCGCAATCACCGGCTCGCGACCGGATTGTTCGGCGCGCTTCTGGTCGCGGCGCTCGCGATGCTCGCCCTGACCGTGCGGCTCCTATCGGTCGCGCGCGCGACGCCGCCTCCCGCCGCGTCTCGGCCGCCGGTGCCGAAGCTCCTGGACTTGTCGTAGCCTCTGTCATCCCGAGCGCAGCGAGGAGTCCTGTGGCCTCTGTCGTCCCGAGCGCAGCGAGGGATCTCTCGAAATCGAGGGATTCCTCGTCGCTCACTCCTCCGAGTGACAGGCTACGCGCGGCGGCGCGTCAGCGCGGCAACGACCAGGGCCAGCCCCGCGAGCACCAGCGCCCACGGCCAGAGATCGCGCAACCGGACCAGCAGATCCTCGACCGGAGTGAGCCGGGAGAGCGCGCCGAAGAACGACACGGCGACGAGGATCAGTCCCGGCACGAGCGGCGACGGGCGGCGCGCCCGGCGCGCGGCGCGGTCGACGACGGCGACGAGCAGAAAACCGAGACCGAGACCGAAGGTGATCGTGGCCCAGCGCGGGAAGTAGCGCTCGAGCGGTGACTGGAGGAGAAACGCCCCTCCCAGGCCGATCAGGATCCCGCCCGGCAGGAGCGGCCCGCGGAAACCCCGAGCGGCCGAGAGCGTCAGGAGGATCGCCCCGATCAAAACGAGGATCGCGCCCGGGCCGGAGAAGCGGAACGTTTTCGAGAGGAGGAAGAAGGCTCCGATGAAGAGGAGCACGATCCCGAGCGTGAGGTTGCGCCGATCGCTCAAGCGCGCTTCCTCTTCGAGTCGGCGGGCTGCGGCCGGTCCCCTTCCCAGCGGTAGAAGCCTTCGCCGGATTTCTTTCCGGTTCTTCCCTCCGCAACCATCCTCTTCAGGATCTCCGGCGGAGTGAACCGTTCACCCGAGAGCTCGACGGCGAGCGTGTCGGCGATCGCGAGCCGGACGTCGAGCCCGACGAGGTCGCTCGTCTTCAGCGGTCCCATCCGATGGCCGTAACCGAGCTCCATCGCCCGATCGATGTCCTCCGGGCGGGCGACTCTCTCTTCGACCATCCGCATCGCTTCGAGCCCGAGCGCGAGGCCCAGCCGCGACGTCACAAAGCCGGGGGAGTCTTTCACCTGCACCGCTTCCTTGCCGAGCGAGGCGACGAGCTCGAGCGCCCGGCGCTCGGTCTCGGGAGAAGTGTCCTCGCCTCGCACGACTTCGACGAGCGGCATCGCGGTGACCGGATTGAAGAAGTGGATTCCGACGACGCGGTCCCGCCGTCCGGTCGCGCGCGCGATACGGGTGATCGAGAGCGACGAAGTGTTCGAGGCGAGGATCGTCCGGTCGGGGCAGTGGTCGTCGAGCTCGCTGAAAACCAGGCGCTTCAGCTCGAGCGCTTCCGGCACTGCTTCGACCACGAAGTCCACGGCGGCGCCGTCGCGCAGCCGCTCGACGACGCGGAGGAGGCGCCGACCGGTGTCGATCCTCTCGGCCGTGACCTTTCCGCGCTCGAGCGCGCGTGCCCAGGATCCCTCGATGGACGCGCGGACGTGGCGCTGCGCATCGGGATCGGCATCGAACACGAAGGTCTCGTGTCCGGAGAGCGCGCAGAGCCCGGCAATCCCGCGGCCCATGACGCCGGCCCCGACGACGAGAACTCTCACGGGCTCGGATGCTATTACCGAATCAGCGCCGCCCCATTGTCGAAGAGGATCCGTCTCTTCGCGTCGTCCGAGAGCGGCAGGGCGAGGAAGTCCTCGACGTTGCCGCGCATCGACGGTATTCCGGGGCTCGGAAAGTCGGTTCCCCAGAGGCACCGCCCCGAGATCTCCTCGAGACGCGGCAGATACTCGAGCAGCTTGCGCGGCGGGATCCCGGAAAGGTCGAGGTGCACGTTCGGATGGCGGCGCGCGAGGAACACGGCGGTCTCCATGTAGAGCGGGCGTCCCGCGTGCGCCAGCACGATCGGGAGACGCGGAAAATCGACGGCCACGTCGTCGACGGCCATCGGGTCGGCGTAGCGGTTTCGCGCGCCCGGAAAGATCGAGGTCCCCGTGTGAATCATCACCGGGCGTCCGTGCTCCTGCGCGACGCGGTAGATCTCGGCGAGCGCCGCGTTTCCCGACACATATTCGTTGGCGGCGAAGACCTGGTGGGGCGGATGGATCTTCACGAGCCGGATCCCGAGCTCTTCGAACAGTCGCGCCGTGTCGCCGCGGGCATCTTTCGTCCGGCGAGGATGGACCGAGCCGACGGCCACGAGACGGTCGGTGTGGCCCTTCACGTAGCGGGAGACCCACTCGTTGACCGACTCGTCGAAGCCCATCACCTCCGGCGCCACGTAGTTGATCAGGGCGGCGCGCTCGATCTGCTCTTCGTCCATCAGCCGGAGGAGCTCGGCGGGGTCGGCGATGACGCGTTCGAGCCGCTCGCCGTCGGAGCGTCCGCGGATCATCGTCGCGTGAACGGCGGGATGGAGCTGCTCCCACGGCTGGACGTGGATGTGGCAGTCGAAGACGCGAAACGTCAACGGAGGCTCGGGCTAGAAGACGTGTGAGATCCCGAGCCGGACGCGGAAGCGGGAACGGTCCGGTCCGTCCGAGACCTCGGAGCCGAGTCCGCCGAAGAGAATCGTCTGGATGCCGATGCGCTGCCGCGCGCCGACCTCGACGGCGACGACGTCGTCCCCCTTTCGCACCGGGCTCGACCGCACCGTCACGCCGGCCAGGACGAGTGTGTCGGTGCGGCCCGATCGGCTCGCCAGGAAATCGACCGCGAGCCCTCCCCGGAGACGATTCGACCGCTCCGTTGCCCCCGTGTCACCCAGCCGCGTCCACAGCACGTTTCCGTGAAGCCGCATCGAATCGAACGAGCGGGTGAAGATGGCGCCGAGCTCGAGGTCCGTTCCGCGGGAGTCGAGGCCGGTCGGGAAGATGACGCCGATGCGGGCGGCGAGCGCGGGGCGCCGGGCGGTTTCCGACAGGACCCCATAGAGCGCGTGGAGCTCGAGGTCGCCTGACGAGATCCCGCGCAAGGCGTTTCGGCCCGGCCGGGTGACGTACCGGTCCGCCGCGCCGACCTCGAGATTCCGCAGCGCGCCGTAGAGGACGGAAAAGCCGGGTCCCTGGTCGTTCAATCCACCTTTGCGGAGGTTGTACGTCCAGTCGACGGAAGCGGAGATCGCCCGGTACGGGACCGGCGCGGCGTCTTCGACGGCGATCGGCCGCTCCGGCTCGAGGTTGGAGAGGAGCTGTGCGTGCGCGGCGGAAGAAGAAAGGAGCAACGCCGCGAGAATCAGCCCCCCGATGGAGGGTCCGCGATTACGGCGCACCGATTCCCCCGCCCGGGAGGCCGTAGCGCCGCGCGACCTCGGAGAGCCGCGCGTTGCGCTCCCGACGCTTCTGCGCCGTGGCGCCCCCGCCGACGAGCGCGCCGTACACCTCCAGCCGAAACCGTGTCATGCGGTCGAGGTGAGCTGCAGCTGAGGGATAGCGCTCGACGAAGGTGGGCGCCGAGACCTTGTGAGTGGACTCCTCGAGCGCCTTCTCGCGGGAGAGGGAAGAGTCGAATTCCTCGATCGTGTCCCTCACCTTCCAGCGCTGCTGGCCGAAGTCCGCGAGGGCGAGCGCCTCCATGGCGCGGGCGAACAGCCGCGTCCCCGACAGGAGGATCCGGGCGGACATCGGTGCGAGAGCGACCGCCACGGGAGGTGGCGCCTCTCCCGCCGGTTCGGAAAGAGCCCATCGCTCGGCGCGGTAGAAATCGACGACGCGCGTCAGCCGCCGGCCCGTCAGCTCCGGCGTCGCATCGGCGGCGGCGAGGACGTCGGAGACCTGTTGCTCGAGGAGCTGGCCCCATCGCAGAGCGTGAAAAACCGTCGGCGCCTCGCGCGCGAACCGGGGCGCCACGAGCTGGGCCTCCGGCGGGAACCGGGGCGGATCGGCGAGCAGCTTCAGTAGAAACGCGGAGAACTCCAAGTCGAGCGCCGGGTTGATGCCGGCCTTCCACGCGATCTCGAGAGCGCGCCATCGGCCGTATCGAACCGCGTTCAACCGGGAGTCGAGGTCGGGGAAGAAGCGGTGGACCGAATTGTTGTAGGCGCCCCGAGGCCGGAACAGCTCCTGAGCCGTCTCGATCGCCGGGAGAGCGCCGATCGCGACCGCGCAGAGGACCGCGACTCGCGCGGCGCTGTCAAACCGCCTCATCGGGGAAGCGAAATATATCGGAAGCCTCAGTCCACCCAGGAGGACATCGACGCCCCGGGAAGTGCCAGGAACGCGAGCGAGAGGGCGTGGGACCGGGGTTGCCGGAAGCCGAGGACGACATACTTCATCGCTCGACTCGGATCCAATGAGGGCCTCCCGTGAACCTCCGGTGAACCGTGTCCCCTCCAGCGACCTTTTCGGCGTTCGGCCGCCGGGAGGTTTCGCCGGGGGGGTCGAGCGCCACGAGGGATAGCGATTGCAGCGGATAGGTATCCGGTCGCAGGCTCGCCAGGATCCAGTTCTGCTCCAGCCAGAGACGGCGGTCCAGCACTCGATAGCCGACCGGCAACGCGCGAAGCTTCTCCTCGTCGGCGGAGCGCAGGATGAGAAACGATTTCGATAGAGGGCGGCGGCTGGAGATCTCGCGCACGTTGCCGATTTCCTCCCACTCGAAGCGGGTATAGAGGGCCAGACTGCGAAAGTCGAGTTTCAGAAGAAGGCCGGCGCAGCCATCGCCGCATTCCCGCCGGACGCGACGGCCCCAATGGGGTACCGGGTCGAAGCGCGAGATCCGCGACTCGACGATCAGGATTGCAATGAACAGGAGACCGCAGGCCACGGAAATGAGAATGGGACCCGCACGCGCCCGTATCGTCGTAGCAGTCGCGAGAAGCGAGGCGCATAGCGCGACGAGCCCGACACCGAGCGCCGCGTGGGCATCTCCGCCGGCCAGGGATGTCAAAGCAGGCGCCATCCGGATCCAGAGGAGGACCGTGCCCGCCGTCATCACGCCCGCAATCCCCCATGCCCATCGGGTCCGTCGACCGGATGTCCCCTCGGATCCCAGGCCCTCGCCGATCAGCAAGGCGACGGCGGGCAGAACCGGCATCAGGTAGACCTCGCGCTTACTTCTCAACAACGAAAGAAACGCGAATCCAAAGACGAGCCAGCCGAGCGCCGCCGAGCCTCCGGCGCTCGGCGAGCGGGGACGGCGGCGAAAAGCCGAAGGAAGCAGGAGGATCCAGGGGAAGGTCGCCAAAGCGAGGACGCCGAAGTAATAGAGCGGTCCCGGGGAATGATGCTCATAAACGGCGGTGGCGCCTCGGAGAAGTTGGTTTCGCCAGTAGAACTGCTCCCAGAACTCCGCTCCGAAACGCAAGCTCATCGCGATGTGCCACGGCGCGACGGCGAGGAGGAACGTCGCCGCGGCAATCGGCGCCCGCCTCTTCCAGCGCTCGGGCTCGCTGCGATCGAGGACGAGCCCGGTCACCACGCCGCCCAAAGGCAGAACGACGCCGATGAGACCTTTGAACGCGAAAGCCAGCGCGAGCGAGAGACCGGCCAGAGCTCCTGCGCGGCCGTCCGGCAGGCCCGCGTCGCGGGCCGCCGAGTCCAACGCGATGACCGCGACGGTCACGGCGAGCGTGAGAAACGTGTCGGCTGCGAACTCCCTCGCGAAGGCCGCGAATTTGAACGAGTACATGAGAACGAGCGCCGTCAGGAGCCCGGCTGACGGTCCCGCGCGTCGCCGCGCCCAGACCGCGACGACCAGGATCGTCAGCAGCGCCGCGATCGCTCCCGGAAGCCGCGCAGCGAAGATCGTCGTCCCGAAGATCTTGTAGCTCCCGGCGAGGATCCACCAGGTCAGAGGCGGCTTTTCCAGGAACGGCCCATGCTCGTAGTGCGGAACGAGGTAATCGCCGGTCCGGAGCATCTGCAGTGGAGGAAACGTGTACATCGCCTCGTTTCCCGACTGGATGGGCGTGCCGTCGAGGCGACTCGTGTAAAGAGCGGTGCCGAGCGCCAGCGTGAAGAGCGCCAGTGCCAGCGCCCGGTGCTTACCCGATCGAAGCAGCGACGACGCCAGATCAGCCGGAGCGACGCTCATCCGCTGCGCAAACATATCGGAGGCCGACGTGGGACGGGAGACTCTGGACCGGGGACCGGCCTCCCTTCCGCATCAGGATTGCTTCGAATGATCGGGAAGTCGTGAGCCCTCATCCGCTGTCCTCAGCCCGGGTCGAAGAATGAGCGCGGTGACCAGCGTCCCGGTAATCCCGGCCGCTCCGACGAAGAGCGCCGCCGCCGCCCCGAATCGTTCCGCGACCGCGCCCGCCTGGAGGTTTCCGATCGGGACGAGACCAAGCCAGGCGAGCGCGTAGAGCGAAATGACGCGCCCGCGCAGCCGGTCGGGCGCGCTCGTTTGAAGGAGCGTGTTAATGAGAGACGCCGAGGACGACATCGACGCGCCGAGAAGCGCCAGAAACGCGAGCGACAGAACGTAGGAGCGGGAAATACCGAGCCCGGCGAGCGAAAACGCGAACCCGGAGGCGGCGACGAAGACCGCCGATCCCTTGTTCCGGAAGTCGCCGAGCGATGCGAGAAAGAGGGCGGAGACGGCCGCGCCCAGCCCGACCGCCGACAGCATCCCTCCGAGCCCCTGGGGGCCGACGTGCAGCAGCCTGCGGGCGAAGAGCGGAGCGAGCGTGACGGCGGGCGTGCCGAAGACCGCGAGAGATGCCGCGATCGCCAGCAGCGGCAGGATAATCGCGCGCCGTCGCGCGAAACGCATCCCGATGCGCAGATCCACCCAGGCTCCGCGGCTGCCCGCCCGTCGCCGGCGGAGCGCGGGGAGCGCCGCGAGCGCGGAGATGACGGCGAGGTAGGAAACCGCATTCAGGAGGAAACATCCGGTCTCGCCGAAGCCGGCGATCGTCAGTCCCGCGATCATCGGGCCGATGACGCGCGAGAGGTTGAATTGCATCGAGTTGAGCGAGATCGCATTCATCAGATCCTCGCGCCCGACGAGGTCGAGGAAGAGCGACTGGTGGGAGGGCATCGTGAAAGCGTTCGCGAGGCCGTTGGCGATCGCCACCGCCGCGACGAGTGGCACCGACACGAAGTGGAACCCGGTCGCAGCGGCGAGAGTCAGGGCGCAGACCATCTGGGCGGATTGCATCGACATCAGCAGGCGGCGGCGGTCCGCGCGGTCGGCGGCGACCCCGGCGAGCGGCGCGAGGAGCAGGGTCGGGATCGATCCCGCGAATCCCACCAGCCCGAGCATGAGAGCGGAGTCGGATAGACGCAGCACGAGCCAGCCCTGAGCCACGACCTGCATCCAGGTTCCGATGTTCGAGAGGAAGAGACCAATCCAGTAGCGCCGGAACGGCCGGTGCGCGAGCGACGCGAACATCCCGCGCCGCGGCGGCGTCTCGCCTCTCGGCGGAGCGACGCCGAGGCTCGGCCCGGCCGGCTTCAGAAAGGCGGGATGGGCAGGACCGCGCTCGAGCTTTTCCTTCTCGCTCATCGTCGGAAGACGGGAAACGGGAAACGGGAAACGGGGCGAACGCGGCCGGCGAAAGCAATCAGGAGGATGACCAGGTTCACCCCGGTCCCGAGCAGAACCGGATCCACGCCGAACGCGAGGCCCGGAAAGAGACGGCCTGCCGCGGCGATCGCTCCCCCGGCGATCATCGCGACGATCGCTCCCTGCGGCGACACGACCGGCTTGCGCGGGAGGAGCGCCGCCAGCACCGGCAGGATGATCCCGGCGGCGAAGATCGAGTAACCGAGCTTCAGCGTCTCGACAACGTCCTGCCCGAGCGAGAGCGCGACGAGAAGTCCGAGCGCTCCGTAAATCGGCGCCAGCCATCGCGCCGCGCGGACGCCGGAAATTCCGCTGAGGAGGCCGGGAGCGAGATCGCGCACGGTCACCGCGCACGCGGAGAGGAGCACGATGTCCGCTGAGGTCTGCATCGTCGCGACCAGGCCGACCAGGATGAGAGCCGCGGCGGCGGGAGGCGCAAATCCCAGAACGGCGGCAGGCAGCGCGTTCGAGGGATCGACCGGAGGCAGCGCCTTTCGGGCCGCGAGCGCGATGGCGGCCACCGAGAATCCGAACACGACCTTCGAGACCGCGGCGAGGAGCGCCGAGCGCCGCGCTGTCGCCTCGTCGCGGCACGAGAGGAGCTTCGCGTAAACGTCGCTTCCCACCAGGTGGGGAAGCCCGATCAAGACGACGAGCGCCAGGACGTCTCCCGCGCGGACGTCCCGCGACAGCGGAAAGCTCCAGGCTTCCGGCGGCAAGCCGCCGAGGCCTTTTGCGCGGGTCAACGCGAAGTAGAGCGCCACGCCGGGGATCGACGCGAGCATGACGCCGTACTGGACGAGGTCCGTTCGTGCCACGGCGAACTGGCCGCCGAGCGACGTGTACGCGAGGAAGACCGCCGTCGAGGCGAGAAGCGCGGGCAGCGGAGGCACTTTCAGCGCCACAGTCAGCACCGTCTGGGTCGCCTCCACGAGGAGGGCGAACCAGACGATCTCCGAGACGAGCACGAGCGCGGCGGCCGCACGTCGCGCGCCATTCCCATAGTAACGGCCCACGATCTCGGGCAGCGTCACGGCGCGTTCCCGCCGGATTCTCCGGGCGAGGAGGAGACCGAGCGCGACGAGGCCGATCGCTCCCGCGACGTCGAGCCAAAGGCCCGAGATGCCGTGCGCGTAGACCAATGCGGCGAGCACGATGGTGGTCGAGCCGCCCGTGGTCAGCGAGGCGAGGCCGAGAAAGCCCCAGAACGTCGAGAGGCTGCGGTCGGCGACGAAATAGGAGATCTGATCTCTTCCGGCTCGGTGGCGGTAAAGGAAGCCGATGGCGAGCACGCAGACGAGGTAAACGGTGAGGAAGGCTCCGGTCAAAAGAGGCACTGTCGCGATTATCGAGGTTCCGGACTCGAGCGAAACCTAACCTCCCGACGCCGGGAGTCGCCTCACCACGGCTTCCATCAAGACCGTTCCGACGGCCAAGGCACGCTCGTCGATCGCAAACGTCGGCGAGTGGTGCGGTCGGTGCGCTCCCTCCGGCGCGGAGCCGACGAAGAAGAAGCAGCCGGGCACGCGGTCGAGGTAGACTGACATGTCCTCGCCGCCGAGCGTTCGAGTCTCCGTCTCGACGTTCTCTTCTCCGAGCAGCCGGCGCGCCGTCTCGATGACGAGGTCGGTGATCCGCGAATCGTTGACGACGGGTCGGTTGATCCGCCGGTAGTCGAGGTGCGCTGAGACACCCGCCGCCGCCGCCGTACCCGAAACGATCCTTCCGATCTTGCCGGGCATCGCCGCCCCGGTCGCGTCCCTGAACCAGCGGGCGGTCCCGGTCAGGCGCACGGTCGAGGGAATGACGTTGAACGCATCGCCTCCGTGAACGCTTGCGATCGTGACGACCACCGGATCGAGCGGCGAGACTTCCCGCGACACGATCGTCTGGAGGGCGTCGACGATCCGCGCCGCGGCGACGATCGGGTCGGAGGTCTCGTGCGGAGCCGCGCCGTGCCCTCCGCGCCCCTCGACGTCGATTTGGAACTCGTCGACCGCCGCCATCATCGCGCCGCGGTGCACTCCGACCTTCCCGACCGGAAGCTGGTTCCAGAGGTGGAGGCCGATCGCCGTGTTCACCCCTTCCATCACGCCGTCGGCGACGCAGGCGCGCGCGCCCCCGCCTCTTTCCTCTGCCGGCTGGAAGAGGAACCGGAGAGGACGCGCCGCCGGATTCCGCTCGAGCCGGCCAGCAGCGGCGAGTGCGATCGCGACGTGGCCGTCGTGGCCGCAGGCGTGCATGCGCCCGGGCTCCTCCGAAGAGAATTCCTCGCCGCTCGCTTCGGTCAGAGGCAGCGCGTCCATGTCGGCGCGGACGAGAAGCCGGTTGTCTCCGTCGCCCAGATCCGCGGCGACTCCGGTTCGGCCGACGCCGGTCCGCGCGGCCGCCCCGAACGAGCCGAGACGTTCCGCGATCCTCCCCGCGGTGCGGGTCTCTTCGAACGCGAGCTCGGGATGCCGGTGGAGATCGCGGCGCATCTCGACGACCGATCGGTACTCGTCCGCGGGAAAGCGATCGAGCAGCTCGGAGAGCGGTCCGGAAGACGCCGGCACGCGGCGGATTATAGGAGCGGCTCGAGGCGAAATCCGGGTCGAACGGCGGCGCTAAGATCTCCCGCATGATTCCTCTCGTTTCACCGGAGCTCGACCGTTATCTGCTCGACCTTCTTCCGGAGCGCGATCCGGTTCTCGCGGAGATGGAGGCCGTCGCCCGCGAGCGCGACGTTCCGATCGTCGGTCCCGCGGTTGCGACCCTGCTCGCGACGCTCGCGGAGTCGATCGGCGCACGGCGCGTCTGCGAGCTGGGAAGCGCGATTGGATACTCGACCGCGTTCTTCGCTCGCGCCGTCGGTCCGGGCGGCAAAGTTCTCTACACGGACGGAAGCGAGAAGAACGCCCGCGAAGCGAGCGGGTAC
>DASXSX010000213.1:0-6007 GCA_036505815.1 Thermoanaerobaculia bacterium | reverse complement strand
GCGATGGCGGTCGGCGGCGTCACCGAGTGCCGGCCGGGCAACTACGTCTACCACGACGCATCGCAGGTCTCGCTCGCAACGTGCGGAATCGAAGACTGCGCGATGACCGTGCTTGCGACCGTGGTCTCCGTGCCGGCGGCGGACCGCGCGGTCCTCGACTGCGGCTCGAAGACGATCTCCTCCGACCCGCTGCGGCCGCGGCCGGGGGGACACGGCTGGATCCCGGGGCGAAGGAGTCGGATCGAGAAGCTCTCCGAGGAGCACGGCGTCGTCCGGGTCGAGCCGGGCGAGAGCTTCCGCGTCGGGGAGAAGGTCCGGGTCCTCCCGAACCACGCGTGCGTCGTCTCGAACCTCCACGACCGGGTCGTTCTGGCGCGCGGCGACCGAGTCGAAGAGGAATGGGCCGTCGCGGCGCGGGGAAAGGTCCGGTGAGAAAAAGCCGGTAAAATCCCTTCAAAGATCACCCCTCTTCTTTTTTCTTTTGGAGGTGGGGAAAATGAAGACCCGTCTCGCTCCCGCAGTTCTCTTCCTTCTCGCGTCGATCTGCGCCCGGCCTCTCTTCGCCCAGGAAGCGGTGATTACGGGCCGAGTCACTCAGGAGGACGGCCCGCCGATCGCCGGCGCGACCGTCTCGATCCCCGAGCTCGGCCTGACGGCGACCACCGACAAGGACGGCCGCTACCGGCTGACCGTTCCCGCGGAGTCGGTCAAAGGTCAGACGGTCGACGTCCGGGTCGTCGCGGTCGGCCTTCAATCGAAGACCGCGAAGGTGACGCTCTCGGCGAGCTCGCTGACGCAGGATTTCGCGCTCGGCTTTGCGTTCGGCGAGGAGGTCGTCGTCGGATCGAGGGCTCCCGGTGCCGCCGCGGAAAAGGCCGTCCCGGTCGACGTCTACACCGAGCAGCAGGTCGAGAGCGCCTCGGGGAGCGCCGAAACCGCGCACATCATCGAAACGATCGCGCCATCGTTCAACTTTCCGCGGCCGACGATCTCCGACGGGACGGATTCCGTCCGCCCGGCGACGTTGCGCAGTCTGGGTCCCGACCAGATGCTCGTCCTCATCAACGGGAAGCGACGCCACACGAGCGCGCTCGTGAACGTCAACGGGACGATCGGCCGCGGCTCGACGGGGGTCGATCTGAACGCCATCCCGGCGAGCGCGATCGAGCGGATCGAAGTCCTGCGCGACGGCGCCGCCGCGCAGTACGGATCGGACGCCATCGCGGGCGTCATCAACATCGTGTTGAAGTCGGGCGTCTCCCCTCTCGAGCTCCGCCTGCAGGGGGGAACGACCACGCACTCCGACGGCGAGCTCTTCGACGGGGCCGGCAACGCCGGCGTCCAGGTCGGCCGCGGCTCGATCAACTTCACCGGGGAGTACCGCAAGCGCAACGCGACCAACCGGGCTGGCCCGGACCCTCGCGACCAGATCGTGGCGGGTGACGCCGGCCACAACCCGGTCAAGCAGCCGAGCTACCACTGGGGGGATGCCGAGGAGCGCGACATCCTGGGCTGGGCGAACGGCTCCGTGCCCCTGAACGACGAGGGCACGGTGAACTTCTATCTCTTCGGGGGCGCGAGCCGGCGGGACGGCGTCCATGGCGGGAACTATCGGCGCGCCCTCCAGGGTCAGAACTGGCCGCAGATCTATCCCCTCGGATTCCTTCCCCTGATTGAGCCGAAGATCGTGGACTATTCCGGGACGCTCGGGATGCGCGGTGTCGTGGCCGGAAGCTGGTTCTGGGACCTCTCGGCCCAGTACGGCCATGACCGGTTCGACTTCAACGTCACGCACAGCCTGAACACGTCGCTCGGTCCGGACATCCCGCCGAATCAGAAGAACTTCTACGCCGGAGCGCTCGAGTTCAATCAGCTCGTCACGAATCTCGACGTCACCCGCGAGCTCGAGGTCGGGATGTCCGGACCGCTGAACGTCGCGGTGGGAGCGGAATTCCGGCGCGAGAACTACCAGGAACACGCGGGAGAAGAAGCGTCCTGGATCGACGGCGGTCACCTCGACCAGTTCGACGCCCGGGCGCCGGCCGGCGCTCAGGTCTTCCCCGGCTTCCGGCCCTCCAACGAGGTGGACGCCTCGCGCAACAGCGTGGCGGCGTACGTCGACCTCGAGGGCAACGTCACGTCCTTCCTGAGGCTCGGCCTCGCGGGGCGGTTCGAGCACTACACCGACTTCGGCAACACGGAGGACGTGAAATTGACCGCGCGGATCGAAGCGAGCAAGAAGCTCGTCTTCCGCGGGGCGGCCTCGACGGGCTTCCGGGCCCCCTCGCTCGGACAGACCTACTTCTCGGCGATCAGCACGAACTTCCTGAACATCAACGGAGTCTTCACGCCGTTCGACGTCGGACACTTCCGCGTCAACAGCCCGGTCGCGCGCGCTCTCGGGGCCAAAGACTTGAAGCCCGAGGACTCCGTGAACTACAGCGCGGGGTTCGTCGTGAGCCCGTCGAACGCCTTCGACTTCACCGCCGACTGGTTCCACATCGACATCGACAACCGGATCATCCTGTCGGGCAACTTCACGGGCGCGAGCCTGAACCCGATCCTCGCCCCCTTCAACGCGACCGGCGCGCGCTTCTTCACCAACGCCATCGACACCCGGACGCAGGGCTACGAGCTCACCGCCAACGGACGGGCGGGCCTCGGCTCCGCGGGGAGACTGGCTTTCCAGGCCGCATTCGCGCACTCCCAGACCGGGATCCGGCGAATCGCCGCGACTCCTCCGCAGCTGGCCGCGTTCCAGTCGGTTCTTTTCGATCGGCTCGAACAGCGCCGGTTGACGTGTGGTCAGCCGCAGGACAACCTTCGGTTGACGACGGACTGGCGCGGCGGAGACCTCGGCGCGACCGCGCGCGCGAGCCGCTACGGCACGTACTGCTCGATCGACAGCGCGAATCCGGCGAACGACCAGACGTTCAGCGCGGAGTGGGTCTTCGACCTCGAGCTGTCCTACCGGCTCGGACGGGTGCTCTTGGCGGCGGGCGCCGAAAATCTCTTCGACAACTTCCCCGACAAGAACATACCGGCCAACTTCAACTTCGGCATCTTCACGTATCCCCGCAACGCGCCTTTCGGTTTCAACGGGCGGTACGTCTACCTCCGCACCGCGTACACGTTTTGATCGCGGGGTCAGGCCTTCACGAGTCGCCGACTCGGCGGATCAGCCGGGCTGGCCTTGCCACTCTGCTTCCAAAGTGGCAAGTGGAGGCCTGACCCCAACTCAGCGTTGACCCGTGGTCGCCCTCCCGATATGGCTGGTGGTTCTCCTGATCGCGCTCGCGACGTGGGCGTTCGTCGGACATCTCGTGCTGCCCGGCGCCCGCTGGGTCCTGCAGCGTCGGGTCAACCGCGTGCTCGAGGAGATCGACATGCGGCTCAAGATCCGGATCCCGCCCTTCAAGCTCACGAAGCGCGAAATCCTGATCTCCCGGCTGATCGACGATTCGCAGGTCCAGGAAGCCGCCGACGCAGAAACGCAGGACACCGGAGCGTCGCGCTCGGCGGTTCGGCGACGCGTCGAAGGCTACGCGCGCGAGATCGTTCCCCAGTTCAACGCATACCTCTATTTCCGGATCGGCTACGCGTTCGCGCGGTGGGTGGGCCGTTCGCTCTACCGCGTGCGGTTGGGTTACTCCGACGAGGAGGGTCTCGCCGCCCTTGATCCGAACGCGACCGTCGTGTTCCTGATCAACCACCGCAGCAACATGGACTACATCCTCGTCTCCTACCTGGCCGCCGAGAAGGCCGCTCTGTCGTACGCGGTCGGCGAGTGGGCTCGGATCTGGCCGCTGCAGACGCTCATCCGCGCGATGGGCGCCTATTTCGTGCGCCGGAACTCGAAAGACCCCCTCTACCGCAAGGTGCTCGAGCGCTACGTCGCCATGGCGACCGCGGCGGGCCTCACGCAGGCGGTCTTTCCGGAAGGCGGCCTCTCGCGCGAGGGGACGCTTCGCCCGCCGAAGCTCGGCCTCCTCGACTACATGGTCCGCGCGTTCGAACCGGCCGGCCGCGACGTCGCCTTCATCCCCGTCGGCGTCAACTACGACCGGGTCTTCGAGGACCGGAGCTTCCTGATCGAGAGCGACCCCGCCGCGCCGAGGTCGCAACGCGGCGGCGTAGTCTCGAACATGCTCAGATTTCTGATGCGCAACCTCTCATTGATGGCGCGCAACAAATGGCACCGCTTCGGCTACGCGTGCGTCGACTTCGGGTCGCCGGTCTCGCTCGCGCGATGGGCGGAGGCTCGCGGAGTGGACTTCCAGGCTCTGGGCAGGGAAGAACGGTTCGCGCAGGTCGAAGAGCTCGGCCGGGAGCTCATGGCCGCCGTTGCGCGGGTGATCCCGGTCGTCCCCGTCCCGCTCGTCGCCACTGCTTTCGTGCGACAGCCGCAGAGATCGAGGAGCGAGTTGGAGCTGAAGGCGGAAGTCCTCGCTCTCATGCGGGAGCTGTCGGATCGCGGCGCGCACGTCTACGTGCCGCGCAAGGATCAGGACTACGCGATCGCGGTCGGTCTGCGAACGCTCACTCTCCGGCACCTCGTCGAAGAGAAGGATGGGCTCTATACGGCGCGGCCGGAGGAGCTGCCTCTGCTCACGTACTACGCGAACTCGGTCGCGCACCTCTTCGGCTAGTAGGCACCCGGGACTTTTGCGTGACCGGATCAAGCGGATTCCAAGGCTCTGGATTTAATGGAGTTATGGGACTGTTTCTGGCCGCCTCTCGAAAGCCAGAGTCGAAAAACGGGACCAGATGGCCTACAATTGCGTATACTAGATCGTAGCATTTGGGATTACCAGGTACGCGGAGCGAATTGGCCAGATGGGAGGCCGGATGACTCCAACTAGAAAGCGCGACCGAGACGCTGTGGTGCGGATCGACTCTCACACGGACGAGATCCTCTCCGCGCTGGCCAGAGAACGCAATGAGGACAAGAAGCAGGTCTTGGCTGACTCCGTCGAAATGCTGCGCCGCCAAACCCTGCTGGACGCGCTTTGTGAAGCCTACCGCGACCTCAAGAATGATCCAGAGGCTTGGGCCACGGAGGTCGCAGAGCGGGCTGCATGGCAGAGCGCCGCACTAGAGAGGTTGGAAGACGAGTAGTAAGCAGGTTTCTACCTCGCCAGCGCGCGGGGAGATATGGCAGGTAAGGATCGACGCGCTACCGGGAGAGGGTGGGAAGCGCGAGGGTCACGAGCAGGCAGGAAGTCGGCCCTTTCTGGTTCTGTCAGACGACGGCTTCAATAAGAGCAGCGGATCATTTATTGGCGTCCCGGTGACGAGCGTAGAGAAGCCGAAGTTCAGCGCATTCCGTCCACGAATAGCGGCGGGCGAGGGTGGCCTCGAGGTCGCCTCTTGGGCACAAACGGACCAGATCCTCATGCTCGACGAGGGTCGGCTTTTGTACAGGCGGGGCAGGGTGGGGGTCAGGGTGATTGCTAGAGTCCTCGACCGCCTCAAAGTACTTCTTCATATCCCGTAACGGCCGAATCAAACTCGACCACTACCGGCCTCTGCTCACCTCTGTCCTCACTCGTACCAGATCTCGACCTCGTAGCCGTCGGGATCGGCGACGAATGCATACGGGACGCCGGGCGCGAACTCGCCGCGTCGAAGGAGCTTCCCGCCCGCCGCGACGGCGTCCTTCACGGCCTTGTCGATGTCCTTCGGGTCGACGAGCCGGAACCCGAAGTGGTGGATACCTCCCGTCCTTCCGACGTTGCGCTTCCTCTCCTCGAACGCGATCACGTCGTGGCAGCCCTGCGTCTTCACCTGCGCCATTCCCTTTTCCCGCCAATACACCTTCGCGCCGAAGACCTTGCGGTAGAAGCGCAGCGAGCGCTCGAGATCCCTGACCGCGAGCGAGAGATGAGTCAGGCCGTAAGTTTGGATCACCCGAGTCTTGGGTCCCGCATTCTGGGTCTCTTCAACCGCTGTCGGGCATCGCGAGCGAGAGGAGCACGCTGACGATGGTGACGACGAGGGCGCCGAG
>DASXSX010000212.1:0-9606 GCA_036505815.1 Thermoanaerobaculia bacterium | reverse complement strand
AGGCCCAGTCCTATCGCCAAAGCCGGCATGACCCACCCGCTGCGTCTCGGGGGGATCCCCGGGACGACCGCCTCCTGCGAGACCTCAGAGGCATGATCGCGCAGGTGCGACAAGTCGCGCGCGAGATCGCGTGTCGAGGCGTAGCGCTCCTGCGGATCCTTCGCGAGGCAGCGTTCGACGATCCAGCGCAAAGCGGTCGGCATCTGGACCGAGAGCGACTGCAGCGGCTCCGGCTCGTCCCGGATGATCGCGGCGAGCGTGTCACCGGGCGTGTCCTTCCGGAACGCTCGATTTCCCGAGAAGAGCTCGTACAGGATCGACCCGAGAGAAAAGATGTCCGAACGGTGATCGACCGGGAGCCCGCGCGCCTGCTCCGGCGACATGTACCCGACCGTCCCCATCACCTTCCCGGGCTCCGTCTGGCCCTCGATCGTCGGGGCCTCCGTCGCTTCCCCCGGCTTTGCCGCCTCGATCCGTTTCGCCAGCCCGAAGTCCAGGATCTTGACGTGACCGTCCCTCATAACGAACACGTTCTCGGGTTTCAGGTCGCGGTGGACGATCCCGTGCTCGTGCGCCGCCGAGAGGCCCTTCGCGATCTGTAGGCCGTAGTCCACCGCCAGCCTCTGAGAGACCGGACCTGCGTCGAGCTTCCCCCGCAACGTGTCGCCGTCGAGGAGCTCCGTGACGACGTAAGCGACGCCCTCGTGCCGGCCGAAGTCGAAGATCGACAGGATGTTCTGGTGCGACAGGGCTGCCACCGCCTTGGCCTCGCGCTCGAACCGAGCCAGGGCGTCGGGATCGTTGGCGACCGACGCCGGCAGAACCTTGACGGCTACGTCCCGATCGAGCTTCGCATCCCGCGCCCGATATACCTCGCCCATCCCGCCCGCACCCAGACGCGACAGGATCTCGTAGGCGCCGAGGCGGGTACCAGCAGAAAGCGTCATCGGATAACGGCGGCGAGGATTCTATGCCGCGATTTCAGGTGATCCCGTTCCAGCTGCCCTTGCCGCCGGGGAATTGGAGCGGGAAACGGGGGTCGAACCCGCGACATCCACCTTGGCAAGGTGGCGCTCTACCACTGAGCTATTCCCGCTCGGGGAGCGCGAAGGATAGCGAAGCGGCCTTTCGGAATCAAGACGCGGAGACAGGCGTCGTCGTCCCGCCGCAGTGGCTGCAGACGCGCACGATGTTCTCCCCGAACTTCTTCTCGGGGGCGCACTCCTCGCATAGAGGCCGGTCGGTGTCGGGGCAGACGAAGTGCGCGAGCCGGTCCGTGTGCGTGCGGCAGGAGCGGGGTGGAGTGTTCTTCGATTTGCGCTTCAGATCGAAGAGCGGCTTCAACTCCGCCATCTCGCCGGCCACGACCCACGAGCCGTCCGGCGCGAAAACGTGGTCGGTCTCTCCGATCTCGCCGGTCCGGATCAGGTTCCGGATCCCGCGGCGGTCGAAGTGATCGTCTTCGAAGCCGCGCTTGTCCACCCGGAACGCTCTTTCGCCGCCGACCGCGATCGCACCGGTCTTTTCGAGGTCAGCGGCGGCCGCGGCGGCGGCGGCCTTCTTCGCCGCCTCGGCCTGAAGGCGCGCCTGGATCTGCGCCTGCTCGCGCGAGGGGAAATCCATCGGGTCGCCGCAGTTCGGGCAGGGAAATCGGGCCCGCACCGGAGGGATCTTCTCGAGAGACATCGAGAAGCTGGAGAAGCAGCTCGGACAGGTGTAGTTGTACGAGAGCTCCGATTCGTTCAAACGGTCTCCGGGGAAGGAAAATTTTAGCACGCGGTTCGACGTCTTCAGCAGCGGCGGCTCACCGCCGTCGCCGGTGGACGGTCGGTCCGCGAAAGGCGTCGCGCAAGATCTCGACACGCAGGTCGCTCTCGCTCTCGAGGATCGCCACGACGTCGAAGCGGCAGGGTGCGTCGGCGCGCCGCTCGCGCGCGAGCCACGCCTCGGCCGTCCGGAAGATCCTCCGCCGCTTCTCGGCTGTGACCGCCTCCGCCGGACCGCCGAACCCGACGCCGCGCCGCCCCTTGACCTCGACGAAGCAGACGACGCCGTTTTCCTCCGCGACGAAGTCGAGCTCGCCCGGACGGGCCCGGAAGTTCCGGTCGAGGATCCGGTAACCCGCCTCCGTCAGCCTCTTCTCGGCGAGCCGCTCCCAGTCGTAGCCCGCCCCGCGCAGCCCGCGGGGACGCGGCGGTCTTCCCGACGCCCACGCGAGCAGCCGTTCGAGGACCGCGCGCGGCGTCACGGGGTCCCGATCTGCCGGATGTAGCGCGGCGTCTCGCCTTTCGACCACGGATCGTAATTCCGCGCGAAAGCGAGGCGTTCCGCCAGCGGCGGGTGGCTGTAGAGCCAGAACTCCACGAAACGGCCGGGATGCGGGTCGGCGAGATTGATCTCTCCTAAGATCTGGAAGGCCTCGGCCGCCGCGCGTTGCGATTCGGGGATCAGGCCGTGGACGACCTCGAGACCGTACACGTCCGCCGCGTGCTCCTGCGCGCGCGAGAACGAGTTGATCGCCGGCGAAAACAGCTCGCCCGAGACGGACAGGATGACCAGCAACACCGGAAGCGACGCCCAGTCCGCGAGCCCGCGGATCCCCCAACGACTTTCGCCCGCGGGAAGTGCTCGACGGAGGACGAGGTGCGCGAGGAAGAGGGTCGCCAGGAGCACCCCCGCCACGAAAACGATCGTCTTGGGGATGTGCCCGAGCACGTAATGCCCCATTTCGTGCCCGAAGACGAAGAGCGTCTCCGGCGTCGTCATCCGCGCGAGAGTCGTGTCCCAGACGACGACCCTCTTGGAGGCGCCGAAACCGGTCACGTACGCGTCCAGCGACTTCAGCTTCCGGCTGGCATCCATCAGGAACATCCGCTCCTGCGGGATCGACAGGCCGCCCCGCCGCGTGACCTTCTCGATCTGCGTCACCAGGTCGGGCGCCTTGCGCGCCAACGGCTCGAAATGGAAGAAGAGAGGATCGATTGCGAGCGGCGCGATGAACACCACGAAGACGATCACCGGCAGCGTCGCCAGCCAGAAGTAGAACCACCACCGCCGCGGGCTCTTCCGCAAGATTCCGTAGAGCAACCGAGCGAGCGGCGTCACGACCACGAGGACCACGAGGTGTCCCTTCAGCCAGTCCCAGAACCAGGATCCCCATCCCTGCACCGACTGGTCGTACGCGAGCGACAGGTGATGCCCGTAGGCGTCGACCGGGAGTTTCAGGATCTGCCAGAGCATCAGGAACAGCGGGACGAATACGAGCGCCTGCACGAAGCGGTTGCCGGAGATACGCTCGGCGAGCATGCGGAATCGCGGAGCGACGCCGGCGGCGACGAGCGCGATGAGCACGAGGATTTCCCACGCCGTCGCCTCGAAATGGAGGCGGTACCGGGCGCGCGAGTACGCGACCGCCTTCTCGTACTTTTCGGGAGAGAGGGTGTACGTCACGGCGGCGGCGGACGCCGAGGCGGTTGGGGTTCGGACCGGCGCCGGAGTCTCGGCGAGCAGAGCCGGCGCGACAGTCAGCGTCGCGAGCGACCCGAGCGCCGCGAGGAGGAGAAGGGTGCGGAGCCGCCGCGCTACATCGCCGGCGTCGGCACCGGCGCGACCGCGGACTGGCCGCAGAGACGCACCCGGTCGGTCCGGTTCGTGTGGTATTCGTAGGTCGCGTCCCTCACCCGAAGCGTGATCCGGTAGCCGGGAGTCAGGACCTGCGCGCACCTCTCCCCCGCCTTGACGCATCCGAGGCAGGAGTCGGGCCAGGTGGCGTCGTCCTGCGCGACCCCCGCGATATCGGACTCCGGCGCGCCGATCTTCTTGGCGAGGTCTTTCACTGAGGCGCGGAACGCCTCCTGCCGGCTCTTGCTGTCGGCGCCTTGACCGGAGGGGGGCGGAGGCGTCGCCGAGCGGTGGAGCAGGCAGGCGGATAGGGCCAGGCACAGGGCGATCGAAAGGGCTGAACAAACGGCTCTCTTCATTGTTGTCGTTCTCCTCGGAGTCTTCCGGGCTGCAAGGCGGGTGCCCGGCGTCAGCCGCGTTCTCCCGCGGGCGAGAGCGACAGGGCTCGCCTCGCGAGCTCCAGCACGTCGAACGGCGTCGTCGTTGCACCGATCTCCTCCTTCGCGTTGCCGAGCATGATCATGCAGTAGGGGCAGGAGAGTCCGACGGAAGCCGTTCCCGCTTGCTCGATCTCCCTCATCCGCGTCTGGTTGATGCGCGTCCCGAGCTTCTCCTCCATCCACATGCGCCCGCCGCCGGCGCCGCAGCAGAGGCCCCGCTCGCACGTGCGCGGAAGCTCCTCGATCCGAAGGCCCGGAATCGCTCGCAGGACGTTGCGCGGTGCCTGATACACCCCGTTGTACCGGCCGAGATAGCAGGCATCGTGGTAGGAGATCGTTTCGCGGACCGGCTCAGTGAAGCGGATCCGCCCCTCTTCGAGCAGCCGTTCCACGAGCTCCGTCGCGTGGACGACCTCGTACGCCCCGCCCAAGACCGGATATTCGTTCTTGATGCAGTTGAAGCAGTGCGGGCAGTTCGTGACGATCTTCTTCACGCCGTACCCGTTCAGCGTCTCGACGTTCCGCTGCGCGAGCAGCTGGAAGAGGTATTCGTTCCCCATCCGGCGCGCGGAGTCGCCCGTGCAAGTCTCCTCGGTTCCCAGGATCGCGAACGAGACGCCGGCTTCGTTCAGGATTTCGACGATCGCTTTCGAGACCCGCTTCGCCCGGTCCTCGTAGGAGCCCGCGCACCCGACCCAAAAGAGGACCTCGACGTCGCTGCCCGCCGCCTGCGCCATCGGGACGACCGGGAGGTCCTTCGCCCAGTCCGCGCGCGAGGACGCGGAGATCCCCCAAGGGTTGCCGTTGGTCTCCATGCCGCGGAACGCGGTCTGCATTTCTTTGGGAAAATCGGCGCGCTCGAGAACGAGGTGGCGCCGCAGCTCGGTGATCTTGTCGACCGCCGGGATGATGAACACGGGGCACGCGGTCGTGCAGAAGCCGCACGTCGTGCACGCCCAGATCGTCTCCTCGGTGAGCCATCCGCCGATCAGGTCCCTTCGGGCCGGCGATGCGTCTCCGTCTCCCCGGCCGGACGCCGCCGCGAGGATTTGCGGGGTCGCTTCGTACGCCGCGTCCCGCAGGTCGCCGATGAACACCTTCGGGTCGAGCGGCTTGCCGGTCAGCGCGGTCGGGCAGACGACCCTGCAGCGACCGCACTCGGTGCACGTGTAGCCGTCCAAGACCGACTTCCACGAGAGGTCCTCGACCCGCGAGACGCCGAACCGCTCCGCGGCCTCGAGGTCGGGAGTGCCGAGGCGCCCCATCGGGTCGAGCTTCATGAAGAAGACGTTCGGAACCGCCGTGATGATGTGGAAGTGTTTCGAGTACGGCAGGTAGTTACCGAAGAACAGGATGTCGACGAGATGCGTCCACCACGCGACGTCGTACAGCGCGCGGAGACGCTCCGCGGGTAGGCCGGCGAGGCCCCGCGCGATCGCGGCCACCGCCGGCGCCCAAGAGGTCGCGAGTCGGGGCGCGAGAGCGACCTTCGCGCCCTCGGCGACGAGGTCCGCGGAGATCAGGAGCGCGATCAGGAAGAGGATGAACCAGGCGTCGGCGGTCAGGTCGAGCCGCGGGGGCCGGGCGAAAGCGCGCCGGGCCACGGCCATCGCGACCCCCACGAGCACGAGGACCTCGAAGACGTCCTTCGCGAGCGTGTAGGCGTTGCCCGCGGCCCCTGGCAGCAGGACGAACCCGGGCACGAGGCCTTCGATGACCAGCGCGATCGTCCGAACCAGCAGGACGACGAATCCGGTGAACAGCAGGATGTGGAAGACCCCCGCGTAGAGGTCGCGGAACATCCGCTTCTGCAGAAACGCGTACTCGATGGTCTTCCAGATCCGCGTGCCGATCCGGTCGAAACGGTTTTCCGGGGCGGTCGCGAGGAGGACGCGAACCCGGCGCGACATCGAGTAGACGAACGCGGCGACCGCCAGGAGGACGAGAAGACCGAAAAAGAAGGTGCCGGGGACGCCGAGGATCGCTCGTTCGGTCGGGAGCCGGGGCACGGGCCAACTCTAACCCGTCGCGCTCGCCGCGCTCGGGATCTGGCTTCGCCACCGCCGCTCGGCTCGCCAAACAAGTCTCGACCGAGCGCCTGATCCCTTGCTTGCTCGCGCTCCCGCGACGCGAGGCTCCTCCCTCGATCCCTCGGGAGACTCCTCGCGCCGCGACCGGAGTGCGACCTGGGACTTGCCTATTCGGCTTTCGCGGCTCGCACCGCTTTCGCCACCTCCGGCACGGTCTTGAAGATGTCGCCGACGATCCCGTAGGTCGCGACTTTGAAGATCGGTGCCTCCGGGTCCTTGTTCAACGCCACGATGACTTTCGAAGTCCCCATGCCTGCCAGGTGCTGGATCGCGCCGGAGATTCCGCAGGCGACATAAAGCGTGGGGGAAACGACCTTGCCGGTCTGGCCGACCTGGTGCTGGTGGTCGATCCAGCCCGCGTCCACGACCGCGCGCGACGCGCCGAGAGCAGCGCCCAGGGCCTGCTGAAGATCCCGAATGAGCGGCCAGTTCTCCGGCCCTTTGATGCCGCGGCCGCCCGAGACGATGACGTCGGCCTCCGCAACGTCGAGTTCCTTCGACTCGGACGTCTCGACCCGCAATACGTGGGCGCGCGGGGCGATCTCGCCCAAATCCAGGTTTTCGACCCGCGCGTCCGGCGCCGCTTCGTCTCTCTCGGCGGGAAAAACATTGGGCCGCGTGGTCGCGATCTGGAGCGCCGCCGTGCCGCAGTCGACTTCCGCGCGCGCCTTTCCCGAGTACACCGGGCGGGAGCCGACCAGGCGATCCCCTTCGAGGCGCAAGTCCATCACGTCGGCGAGCACCGACACGTCCCGGCGCGCGGCAAAGCGCGGCGCGACGTCCTTGCCCATCGCGGTTGCGGCGATCAGGACCGCGTCGGGAGCCTCTTTCTGCGCCGCCGCGTCCAGGGCTCCCACGTAGCCCTTGTTGCTGTAGAGCTCGAGGTCGTCACGGTCGGCCACGTAGACGACGCCCGCGCCGGACTTTCCGAGCGGGGCGGCGAGAGGGGTCACGCCTTTTCCCGGGAGCACGGCGGCGACCGGCGCTCCCGCGAGCCGCCGCGCGAGAGCCAGAGCCTCGAGCGAGGCCTTGCGGACCCTGCCCTCGCGCTGCTCGATGAAAACGAGGAATTTCATCTGCCGTTGTCATTCCGAGGCCCGAAGGGCCGAGGAATCCCTCCCTCGAAAAGCGAGGGATCCTTCGCTGCGCTCAGGATGACAGGCTGAGTCGCTACGCCAAGGATGACGGGTTGAATCACAGGACTTTCGCCTCTTCCCGGAGAAGCCGGACCAGCTCCTTCGCGGCGGCAGCGGGATCGTCCGCGGGGATCATGTGGCAGGCCTGGCGGGGCGGCGGCAGCTCGAGCTTGCGCCAGCGGGTCTTGGCACTGGCGGGATCGGCCTCCGGAATGCCGAGGCTCGCGAGCTTCTTCTCGGCGATCGGTTTCTTTTTCGCGCCCATGATTCCCTTCAGCGACGCGTAGCGCGGCTCGTTCAATCCTTTCTGCGCCGTGAGCGCGACCGGGAGCGTTGATTCGACGACTTCGTGCGCGCCTTCGATCTCGCGATGCGCCGTGACCTTGCCGCCGGCAACCTCGAGCTTCACGACGCTGCCGACGTGCGGCAGGTCGAGGAGCTCGGCGACCATCGGGCCGACGAGGGACTCATCGGCGCCGACACCTTTCTGTCCGAACCAGAAGAAGTCGTACTGGCCTTCGCGGGCGACCGCGGCAATCGCCTTCGCCGTCGCCAGCGCGTCGAGATATCGGGAGTCGCCCGAGTCGATCCAGACCGCATCGTCCGCCCCGCGCGCGAGACACTCGCGCAGGCCGGTCTTGGCGCGCTCGGGCCCGACCGTCACGACCGTCACCGCGCCCGCGCCCGCCGCCTCCTTCGTGCGAAGCGCCTCTTCGAGCGCGAACTCGTCGTACGGAGAAACGATCCATTTGACGTCGCTCTCGTCGAGCGACTTGCCGTCCCCCGCGACCTTTATCCGGGTCTCGGTGTCGGGGACATAGGCGATCGCGACGAGAGAGTTCACGGGCCGAAGGACCGGGGTCAGACGGCCTTCAAGACCAGACAACCGTTGGTGCCGCCGAAGCCGAACGAGTTCGAGATCGCGTATTCGACGCGCTGTTGTCGCGCCTCGTTCGGGACGTAGTCGAGATCGCACTCGGGGTCCGGAGTCTCGTAGTTGATCGTGGGAGGGAGGACGCCGTGATGGAGCGCCAGCGCGACGATACCGGTCTCGAGGCCTCCGGCCGCCCCGAGCAGGTGCCCGGTCGAGGACTTCGTCGAAGAGACTCCCATCTTGTAGGCGTGCTCGCCGAAGACCATCTTGATCGCGATCGTCTCGACCTTGTCTCCCATCGGCGTCGATGTGCCGTGTGCATTGATGTACCCGACCCGATCCGGCTCGATCTCCGCGTCCGCGAGGGCGTTCTTCATCACGCGGGCGGGACCGTCCCCGTCCTCGGAAGGTGCCGCAATGTGGTACGCGTCGCCCGAGAGCCCATAGCCCGCCAGCTCCGCGTAGATCCGGGCGCCGCGCTTCTTCGCCGCCTCCATCTCTTCGAGCACGACCAAGCCCGCGCCCTCGCCCATCACGAAGCCATCGCGGTCGCGGTCCCACGGGCGGGAGGCGCGCTCCGGCTCTTCGTTGCGAGTCGAGAGGGCGCGCATGACGGCGAAGCCGCCGACGGCGAGCGGCGTGATGACGGACTCAGTCCCGCCGGCGATCGCCGCATCCGCGTCGCCGTACTGGATCATCCGGTACGCCTCGCCGACCGCGTGCGCGCCCGTCGTGCATGCGGTGACCGTGGTCAGGTTCGGTCCTTTCAGGCCGTACTTGATCGACACGTTGCCCGCGGCCTCGTTGGCAATCAGGGCCGTGATGAAGAACGGCGAGATCACGCGCGGGCCGCGCTCGAGGTAGTTCTTCTGCGTTTCCTCGATGATCGGCAGGCCTCCGATCCCCGACCCGATGACGACCGCGATTCGCTCCCGGTTCTCGTCGCTGATCGGGAGGCTGGAGTCGGTGAATGCAAACTGCGCCGCTGCCATCGCGTAGTGGATGAAGGTGTCCATCTTCTTGATCTCCTTCTTCTCGATGTAGAGAGAAGGATCGAACCCCTTCACCTCGCCCGCGATGCGGCAGGAGAGCGCCGAGGCGTCGAAACGGGTGATGGGACCCACGCCGCTCCTGCCCGCGACGAGCGCGGCCCAGTTGTCTTCGTTGCCGATCCCGAGAGGCGAGACGAGTCCCACCCCCGTCACGGCCACGCGGCGCGGAGAGGAAGCGCGAGGCATGGTTTGTTCAGTTTTGCGGGGAGTTCTTCTCGATGTACTCGACGGCGTCCTTGACCTTCTGGATCTTTTCCGCGGCCTCGTCCGGGATCTCGATGTTGAAGGCTTCTTCGAATGCCATTACGAGCTCGACGGTGTCGAGAGAATCTGCACCCAGGTCATCCACGAAAGAAGCTTCCGGGGTCACTTCGTTGGCATCGACGCCGAGCT
>DASXSX010000211.1:0-2167 GCA_036505815.1 Thermoanaerobaculia bacterium | reverse complement strand
TGTCTGGTTCCTTCTGAATGCCCCGAGGGCGTCTCGTGACGGCCGGGACGCCCCGATGTTAGCACTCCTCCTCGTCGAGTGCTAGTAGCAATCGAAAGCGGAACGGGGCGCCGGCCGAGAACCCGAGAGGACAGGTAAACTACTGATCCGCCGTTGCTTCGCCCGCAACGTCCGATCGGTCACTGTCGGGAGATCCGGCCGACGCCGGCCCCACGGTTGGCGAACGCTCGGGCGACGTCGCCGTGGGCAGTCATCCGACGATCGCCTTTGCCGAGGCGCGACGCGCGGGCGCGGATCGGCTGGGCAGGAAGCGGGGAGTGAGACGGAGCGTTCGTCCGAGTCGGTGAACCGCGCCCGTATACTCCGCGGCCACCGCAATCAGGAGACGAGGATGAAGACGGCTCTCATCACTGGAATCAACGGCCAGGACGGCTCGTATCTCGCCGAGCACCTGCTCGACCAGGGTTATCGAGTCTACGGTCTCGTTCGCCGCACGAGCATTCGCAACCTGGAGCGCGTCGCGCATCTGCTCGAACGTCTCGAGCTGTTGAACGGCGATCTCCTCGACCAGAACTCGCTCATCAACGCCGTTGCAGAAGCCCAGCCGGACGAGATCTACAACCTCGCTGCCCAATCCTTCGTCCCGGCCTCTTTCTCGCAGCCGGTGCTGACGGGAGAGTTCACGGCGCTCGGGGTCACGCGAATGCTCGAAGCGATCCGCATCGTGAACTCGAAGATCCGCTTCTACCAGGCGTCCTCCTCCGAGATGTTCGGGAAGGTCCAATCCGTTCCGCAGGACGAGGAGACGAAATTCCATCCCCGCAGCCCGTACGGGGTCGCCAAGCTCTATGGTCACTGGATCACCGTCAATTTTCGGGAGTCGTACGGGATGTACGCGGTCTCCGGAATTCTCTTCAACCACGAATCGCCGCGCCGCGGGACCGAGTTCGTGACGCGGAAGATCACTCTGGCAGCCGCGCGGATCGCCGCCGGCAAGCAGAAGGTGCTCAAGCTCGGCAACCTGGACGCCCGCCGCGACTGGGGCTTTACGGGAGACTTCGTGAAGGCGATGCGCCTGATGCTGCAGCAGGCGGAGCCCCAGGACTACGTGATCGGCACTGGCGAGACCCACACCGTGCAGGAGTTCGTCGAGGCCGCCTTCGCGCACGTCGGCCTGGACTGGCGAAAGTACGTCGTCATCGACCCCAAGCTCGTGCGACCGGCCGAAGTGGACCTGCTCATTTCGAACCCTCGCCGCGCTCGCGAAAAGCTCGGGTGGACTCCCCGAGTCAGCTTCCCCGAGCTCGTTCGGATGATGATCGACGCCGACGTCGCTCTGGCATCGCGGGAGCTACAGCCGGAGATGTGAAACTCCGCCTTCGGCGACAACGGCTCGGCAACCGACGAAGAGCGCGAGCCCATAGCTGCCTCGTGCGATTTCGTTCGGCCGCGGCATCGCGCCGCGGCTTTTTTTTCGTTCGCCCGCTTCTTGTTGAACCAGGGCCTTCGGTCGGTTATCTTGCTGACGAACCGGAAATTGATGATCCTTCCCACAGTACGTTCATTTCCTCGACTTCCTCTCCTCGGGCTGCTCTTCACCGTCTTCTTTTCGTCAAGCGCGCCGGCCGCCACCTATTCCGTGGCCGGCTTCTCCGACACCGCGGTCGTCACCGGGCTCAACCAGCCCACCGATTTCGCCTTCCTGCCGGACGGCCGGATGCTGATCCTCGAGAAGCCGGGGCGTGTGCTGGTCGCCGGCATCGGCGGCGGAGCCACGACCGTCGCGCTCGACATCACGGGAAACGTCGACGACTTTTCCGAGAGAGGCCTGCTTGGAATCTGCCTGCACCCGAGCTTCCCGTCGACGGGCTGGATCTACCTCTACTACACGACGAACACGCCGCGAAACCGGATCTCCCGATTCACGCTGACCGGCAACACGATCAATCCGGCGAGCGAAGTCGTCGTCCTCGACAACATCGAGTCGACGAACGGGAACCACAACGGAGGCACGGTCCTGATCGGACCGGACGGAAAGCTGTGGGCCGCGCCGGGAGACTCGGGAACCGGAGCGTCGACAAACCCGCCGAAAGCTCAGGACCTTTCCTCGACGAGCTCGTCCCGGTTCAACGGCAAGGTGCTCCGGATGGAGCTCGACGGCTCTCCG
>DASXSX010000210.1:0-17549 GCA_036505815.1 Thermoanaerobaculia bacterium | reverse complement strand
ACGCTGAACGTGCCGGGCATCGTCGGGTTCGGGAAAGCGGTGGAGATCTCGATGGCCGAGCGTGAAGACGAGGCACGGCGCCTGCGGCTCCTTCGCCAGCGCCTGTACCACGGCATCCTGGCGGCAGTCTCCGACGTGTCGCTGAACGGCCCCGCGCTGCCGCAGATCGAAGCGGACGGCTCGCTCGCCCTGGACTTCGAAGAGTGCCGTCTCCCGGGCAACCTGAACCTCTCCTTCGCGGGCGTCGAAGGGGAGGCGCTCCTGATGGGGTTGAAGGATGTGGCCGTCTCCTCCGGCTCGGCCTGCACGTCCGCGTCGCTCCAGCCGTCCCACGTTTTGAAGGCGATCGGGGTGCCGGACGAGCTCGCTCATGCCTCGATCCGCTTCGGCCTGGGGCGCCCGAACACGGCGGAAGAGGTCGATTTCACTATTGGCGCAGTGGCCGCGACGGTCAAGCGCCTGCGGGAGCTGATGCCCGCTTACGGTGGCTGAAATGGGGAAAGTGGGGTCAGACCCCGAGGAATGACGAACCTGCGCGGAACTGGGACCCCGACGCTCGCCGGCGAGTGTGTCGGATGCGGCGCCTCTCGGCTTTCGCCGGCCGTGTGCCAGGAGTGCGGCGAGGTCTTCGAGGTCCCGCAGGACGCCTTCGCGATCTTCGGCCTGGCCCGCTCGTGGTCGGTCGACAGCTCGGAGCTCGACGAGAAGTATGAGGCCATCACGCGGGCCTTCCGGGACAAGTCCGCGTCGCGCGCGGAGCTTCGCGACAAGGCCGCCGCCGCGTCCAAAGCGATCGACGCCGCACGGAAGCTCCTTCTCGATCCGCTCGAGCGCGCGCAGTACCTCCTCGCCTCGTACGGTGTCGCCGAACGGGACAAGCCCGTACGCAAGAGGGAATTTCAGAGCGAGGTCATGGAGATCGACAGCATGGCGGCGACCGCCCGGCAGGAAGGGGACGCGGCACGGCTTGCGGCGGTCGTCCTCGAAGCGGAAGAGAAGCTCGCCTCTGCGATCATGGCGGCGGGGCAGAGCTTCACGAGGCTCGAGCGGTCTCTGGTCGAAGAGGTCAGCGCCGCGGCGGACGCCCTCGCCGAGGCGCGGTTCTGGCGGCGGAAGGTCGACGAGCTGCGGGCCGGGCTCGGGCGCTAGTACCCTTCCGGCATGCCGGAGGAGCACGGGTCGGACCTTCTCGTCGAGATCGCGCGGGAGCTCGCCGCATACCGTGATCTCCGGGATCGGCTCGCGCGCGGGGAGCGCGGCGGGACGGTTGCCGCCGCGGCGGGGGCGCTGCCGGGAGTGCTTCTCGCGGCGCTCCGTCAGGACCTCGGCCGCCCAGTCGCGATCATCGTCGCCGACGAGGAGGAAGCCGAACGGCTCCTCGCCGACCTTTCCGCGGCCGGTCTCGGCTTCGTCTTTCACGCCCCGGCGCCGACCCTCACTCCCTACCAGCGCATTCCGCCGTCGCTGAAGGCGCGGCGCGACGAGTTCGCGCTCCTGGCAGCGCTCGCGCGCCCGGACGGCGTGGACGCGATCGTGCTGCCGGCGCGGTCTCTCTTCACGCGGCTGCCTGCCGCCGAGAGGCTCGAGACGCTCTCGGTCTCGCTCGAAGAGGGAAGAGAGATCTCGCTCTCCGGCGTCGTGGGCCACCTGACGCGCGTCGGCTACCGCCGAGCCGACCTCGCCATCGAGACCGGCGACCTCGCGGTGCGTGGCGGCCTTTTCGACGTGTTCCCCCCCGACCGGGACCTGCCGGTTCGCGTCGAGCTCGACGGCGACCGCGTCGCCTCGCTGCGCGTCTTCGATCCGGACACGCAGCGCTCCCGCGAGCGGCTTGCGGCGGCGACGATCCCGCCGTTCGCGGCGTCGGCCGACGTCGGCGACGCACGGGCTCTTCTCGAAGACCGCATCGGGCGCCCGCCGTCCGAATCCGAGCGGATCGTGTTCGCCCCGGCGGTCGAGGCGATGTCGGCGAGCTGGCTCGACCACGCCCGCGGCGCGACGGTGGTCGTGATCGAGCCCTCCTCCGTGGAGGAGGAGCTCGAAGGGTTCGCGGAGCGCGTTCGCGCGGACCGCGACCCCGACCGGGACTTCTTCGATCCGGAGGAGCTCGTCCATCCGGTCGAGAAGATCCGCGCGGCCGTCGAAAGGGCGCACCTCTTCTTCGACCGCGTGGGCCTGTCCGCGCGCGGAGACCTGTGGAGGTTGCCGGCGGAGCCGATTGCCGCCTGGGCGGGGCGGACGGCGGAGGCGGCGGCGGAGATGTCGCTGTCTTTGGCGGCTGGCGAAGAGATCTTCGTCGCGGTGCGTCCGACCGGAGGGGCCGAGAAGCTGCGGCGCTTCGCGCTCGGATACTCGCTCCACGTCTCCTCCGAGCGGCGGCCCGGAGCGCTCGTCTGGCTGCCCGCCGAGATCTCGGCTGGCTTCCGCCTGCGCGAGCCGCGCATCACCGTTTTCGCGGAGAGCGAGATCTTCGGCGAGGAGAAACGCTCCGCGGTCTCGCGCGGCCGGCCGTCCGAGGCCTTCCTCTCCGACCTGCGGGACCTGAAATTGGGCGATGCGGTCGTCCACCGGGACTACGGCATCGGGCTCTTCCAGGGACTGACGCGGGTCCCCGTGGAAGGCGAGGACCGCGAGTTCATGGAGATCGCCTACGCCGAGGAGAAGCGCCTCCTCCTGCCGGTCGAGCGATTGGATCTCGTTCAGAAGTACTCGGGGGTCGAAGGCGTGCAGCCCGCGCTCGACAGGCTCGGCGGCGCCGGCTGGGCCCGCCGCAAGGCGTCGGTCAAGAAAGCGATGCGCGACATGACCGACCAGCTCCTGAAGCTGTACGCGCGCCGGACTCTGGCCGAGGGGTTCGCGTTCTCGCGCGACTCGCCGTGGCAGAAGGAGTTCGAGGACGCCTTCGAGTACGAGGAGACTCCTGACCAGGCGCAGGCGATCGCCGACGTCAAGCGCGACATGCAGCAGGGGAAGCCGATGGACCGGCTGCTCTGCGGCGACGTCGGCTACGGCAAGACCGAAGTCGCGATGCGCGCGGCGTTCAAGGCGGTGCTCGACGGCAAGCAGGTCGCGCTGCTCGCGCCCACGACGATCCTCGCCGACCAGCACTTCCGCACCTTCCAGCGGCGGTTCGCGGCGTTCCCCGTCACGATCGAGCTGCTGTCACGCTTCCGCTCGCGCGCCGAGCAGAAAGCGATCGTCGAGAAGGTCGCCGCCGGCAGCGTGGACATCCTGATCGCCACGCATCGGATGCTCGGAAAGGACCTGGCGTTTCGCGACCTCGGGCTCCTGATCGTGGACGAGGAGCAGCGCTTCGGCGTCGCGCAGAAGGAGAAGCTGAAGGAGTGGAAGGCCTCGATCGACGTCCTCTCGATGTCCGCCACGCCCATTCCGCGGTCCCTGCACCTGGGCCTGTCGGGGCTGCGCGACCTCTCGATCATCGAGACCCCGCCGCGCGACCGGCTCGCGATCGAAACGCAGGTCGTCCCCGCGAAGGCCGACGTCATCCGCGAGGCGATCGAGGCGGAGATCGAGCGCGGCGGCCAGGTCTTCTTCGTCCACAACCGGGTCGAGTCGATCGGCCGGGTCCGGCAGACGCTGGAGGAGCTCCTGCCTTCCGTGCGGTTCACGGTCGCGCACGGCGCGATGCGCGAGACCGAGCTCGAGAAGGCGATGATGCGCTTCTACACGAGGGAGGCCGACGTCCTTCTCGCGACCACCATCATCGAGAACGGCCTCGACATTCCGACGGCCAACACCATCTTGATCGACCGCGCGGAAACATACGGGCTGGCTCAGCTCTATCAGCTCCGCGGCCGTGTGGGCCGGAGCGACAAGCCCGCCTATGCCTACCTGCTGGTCGCCGAAACCGTCGCACTGTCGGAGACGGCGAGACGGAGACTCGCTTCGATCCAGGAGTTCTGCGATCTGGGCGCCGGCTTCCGCATCGCGGCGAAGGATCTCGAGATCCGCGGCTCGGGGAACATCCTCGGCGGGGAGCAGTCGGGGCACATCGCGTCGGTCGGTTTCGAGATGTACCTGTCGCTGCTCGAGGAGGCGATCCGCGAGATGAAGGGCGAGGAGGTCCGGCCGGAGAGGGCGGTCACGCTCTCGCTCGGGCTCGACCTGACGATCCCGCCCGCGTACGTCGCCGACGAGAACTGGCGGATGATGATTTACAAGAAGGTGGCGCGCGCGAAGGACGACGCGGAGCTCGAGGAGACCCGCCGCGAGATCGCCGACCGTTTCGGCGAGCCCCCGCCGGCGCTCGGGCGCCTGATCGAGTACTCACGCCTCCGCAATCGCGCCGAGCGCCTCGGCGTAACTTCGGTGACGCGGCAGGCCGGCCGCGTCCACCTGCGTCTGGCCGAGGACGCCCGCGTGGACGGAGAGAATCTGGCGGCGCTCGTCCGCGGAACGTCGGGGGCGGCCCTTTCCCCTGTGGGGCTGCTGTCCTTTCCCGCTCCGCCGGGGGCGGAGTTGCTCGCGGCGCTCCTTTCCTGGATGAACGCACTCGAAAGGAGGGAAGCGGCATAGGGACAGACCACGGTTTCTCAGCAGCGCTCTCCTCGCCCCGCCGGGCGTCCACTCTGGCCTGGCGCTACACGCCGGTTCAGCATTCTGGCAATCTCGTCTCGAAAGCGCTCGTCGCCCAGGGCGTAGTTACCGTTTGTCGCATTGCGGATCTCGGCGATGCGCTGTGGATCAAGATGCGCCGTGAAGAGTTCGCGGTAGGTATGGAGGCGATCCGATTCATCAAGGCCCAAACGCAGGTACTCGGGATGCGGCGTGAGCAACGCATTCGGATGGCCTTCGGCGTTGGCGCAGTAACTTGACCAGCGGTAATCCCGCGGGTGGGATACCATGTTCGCCCGCAGCGGGTTGAGCTCGATGTAGCGATAGCACGCGAGGACGTAGCGTTCGCTCTGCGCCAGGCAGGATCGAATCGACCCTCCCAGAGGGTGCCGCTTCGGCGGTAGGAACGGTTGATGTACTGCACGTAGCGCTGGCCGAGGTGCTTCATCAGGAGCCCCGCGCTCTCTTTCCGGCTCGGGGTAAGCAGCAGATGCACGTGGTTGGTCATGAGCACGTAGGCATGGACGGCGCACTCGAATTTCTCGGCCATCTGGCGCAAGGTGTCGAGATAGCGCCGGTAGTCTTCTTCGGCATAGAAGCAGGCCGTGCGATTGTTACCGCGTTGGATGATGTGCCAAGGAAGGCCGGGGATGGCGAGGCGGGCGCGGCAGGGCATGATCGAGCTCCATATCCAATTGTCCTATTGAGCTCGAGGAAACCGTGGTCTGTCCCCTCCAGACGGAAAGTGTTATGAATCTCCCCATGCGAAATCGAGTTCTGCTCGCCACTTCGGTCCTCCTGGTATCCCTTCCTCTTTTCGGCGCGGAGCTCGTCGAGAAGATCGTGGCCCGCGTCAACGATCGCCTGATCACCTCCAGCGAGTTCGAAGCGCGCTTTGCCGTTTTCATCTCCTCGCCGCAGGCGGGGAACAACCCGCTCGAGGCGAAGCGCAAGCTGCTCTCCGAGCTGATCGACGAGAAGCTGCTCGAGGAGCGCGCGAAGGAGCTTTCGGTCTCCGCGACCGACGAGGAGGTCGAGACGGCCGTCGAGCGGGTCAAGCGGCAGTACAACCTGGCGACTGATGCCGAGTTCGACAACGCCCTGAAGTCGTCGAACCTGACGCGCGAAGATCTGAAGCGCCAGATGAAGAACACGATCACGCTCCAGAAGGTCATCGGTCGCGACATCAGCTCCAAGCTCGACACGAGCGACGACACGCTGCGGCTGGAGTACGAGCGGCGGAAGGACCAGTTCTACAAGACCCCGGAGCAGGCGCGGGTGGGCGAGATCGTGATCCGCTTCGACGCGAACGACCCCGCGGCACGGGCCCGCGCCGCATCGCGAATCGAAGAAGCGCGCGCGAAGATCGCCGCGGGTACCCCGTTTGCCGACGTCGCGAAAGAGTACTCGGAAGGAAATGCGCGGGAACGCGGCGGTGCGCTCGGCGCCGTGAACAAGGGAGAGCTGGTGACCCCCCTCGACGCCGCAGTCTTCTCGGATCCTCCGCAGGAGTTCCCGCCGGCGGTCGTCCTTTCTTCCTCGATGCACCTCTTCCATGTCACGGATCGCAAGCCCGCGGGCTACCGGCCGTTTGCGGAGGTCAAGGAAGACCTGCGGGCGCGGATCGGCGACGACCTGTACGACAAGCGCTACGCGGAGTACATCCAGAAGCTTCGCCGCGACGCGTTCATCAAGATCTACGATCCCGCGCTCGCCGCCGCCCGGGAAGAGAAGAAGACTTCGTAACCGGCGGATTGATCGCCCGCCTTTCGCTCCCCGCCCGGTTCTCCTTCGACGCTGTCGTCCGCTCGCACGGCTGGTACGACCTGCCGCCGTTTTCCTACGAGCGCGAAGCGGGGGTGCTCACGACATTCGTCGACGTAACCACGGGAAAAGCCGCCGAAGTCACCTTTCGCGTCCGGAACGGAAAACTCGAGGCGCGGGGCGACCTCGACTCGCGCGCGCTCCGCGCGATGGCGCGGCGCGTCTTCTCCCTCGATCTGGACTTCTCCGGTGCGCAGCAGTCTCTCTCCTCCGCGCCCGAGCTCGCCCGGGCTCTCGATCGCCGCGGCGGCCGGATGCTTCGCACCCCGACGCTTTTCGAGGACGCGGTGAAAATGCTCTTCACGACGAACTGCTCGTGGGCGGCCACGCGCGGCATGGTCGAGCGATTGATTGCGCTCGCCGGCGTCGGCCGCCGCGCGTTCCCGTCCGCGGAGTCGGTCGCGAAGCTTTCGACCGTAACTCTCGCGACCCGCGTGCGCTGCGGATACCGCGCGAAAGCGCTGCATCTCTTCGCGAAGCGCGTCGCTTCGGGCCAGCTCGACCTCGCTGCTTGGGAAGATCCGAATTTCTCGTCCCAAGAGCTGCGAGAGGCGATCGTCGCGGAGCGCGGCTTCGGGCCATACGCCGCGGAAGGGCTGATGCGGATCCTCGGCCGGCACGACTTCTTCGCGCTCGACTCCTGGACACGGCAGCAATATCGAAAGCTCTATCCCGGTCCCGCCTCTTCGACGGACGGCGCGATCGCGCGGCGCTATTCGCGGTTCGGCGCCCATCGGGGCCTCGCGCTCTGGCTCGACATGACGAGCGGCTGGCATCCCGAAGAGGGCCCCAAGACCCACGATCCGGGACCCAAGTAGCCGTTACAAGGTTCGGAAGTCGGCGCAAGGCGGGAAATCGAAGGTTCGGCGTCGACCGCTAGCGTTCACGAGGTCGTACGACCGCAACCTGTGGAGATGCAGTGCACTAGAACGAGTGCAATCGCCTGTGAGCGGCCATCGGCATTCGTTGCGCTCGACTTTCGCCCCTAATTTTTTTAGGGAATTCCTTTCTCTTGACTAACAAAGTTGGCACTCCTAACATCGCCGAACAAGTGGCCTAATCTGGGCAAAAGTGGGAGAAAGTGGCAACGATCTTCGGATCGCTGCGCCTATTGAACTATGGATCGCTTTCGCGGGAGCGCTCCGGCAAGTGTCGACGAAAAGGGCCGCCTCAAGGTCCCGGGCGTCTTCCGTGCCCAGATCGAAGAGGCGTTCGGGCCGGAGCTCTTCGTGACGTCGATCCACGGCAGGAACGTTCTTCTCTATCCGCTCGCGATGTGGCGCGCCCTGGAAGAAAAGCTTGCCGCACTTCCAGCGGTGCACCGCGCGAAGAACAAGTTCTTGGAGCGGGTCAATTACTACGGCCAGGACGCGTCTCTGGACGGGCAGGGACGCGTGCTCATCCCGCAGATCCTTCGCGACGCAGCGAAATTGCCGGCGGAGGTCGTCGTCACCGGAAACATCGACCACCTGATCGTGTCCGATCGCGGCGCGCTGTCAGGCCGTCTGGCGACGGAGGACTTCACGCCCGAGGACTACGACGAGCTGTCTAAAGCCTTGACATGAGGCGAAACACGGGACACGGAACACGGGATACGAAAAGAGAGAAGTGAGACGCAAGACGTTGAGAAGTCCCCGCACGAGCCGGTCCTCGTCCGCGAAGTCGTCGAGCTGCTCGCCCCCGAGCGCGGCGGTTTCTTCGTGGATGCGACCGTCGGAGCGGGCGGCCACGCGCGCGCTCTGCTCGAGGCGGGGCCGGAAGTCCGGCTCCTTGCGCTCGACCGCGATCCCGACGCCCTGGCTCTCGCGCGCAAGCGGCTCGCCCGATTCGGCGAGCGCGTCCACCTCGCGCAGGCAAACTTCGGCGATCTCGCTTCCGCGCTCGAAGGCTTCCCGCCCCCCGACGCGATCCTCGCGGATCTCGGGCTCTCCTCGATGCAGCTCGAGGACGCTTCCCGCGGGTTCTCGTTTCGCCGCGACGGTCCACTCGACATGCGCATGTCCCGATCCGGCCGCAGCGCCGCCGACGTGGTGGCGACCGCTTCGGCCGAAGAGCTGAGTCGAATTTTTTTTGAATACGGGGAGGAACGGATGGCGGTCAAAATCGCGCGCGCAATCCTGGAGGAGCGGTCCCGGGGGCCGATCACGACGACCCGGCAGCTCTCCCGCATCGTCGCCCGGGTCAAGGGGGACAGGGAGAAGATCGATCCGGCGACCCGAGTCTTCCAGGCGCTGCGCATCGAGGTCAACGAGGAGCTCCAGGCGCTCTCGCGCTTCCTCGCCGCAGCGGTCGAGAAGTTGAACGCCGGCGGGAGGCTCGCGGTTCTCTCTTACCACTCCCTGGAGGACCGCGTGGTGAAGGACGCGTTCCGCAGGGAATCGGGCGTCTGCCTCTGCCCGCCGAAGCTCCCCGTCTGCGTCTGCGGTGCGCGCCGGGCTCTCATCGTTCTGACCCGCCGTCCGATCCGGCCGGGGGATTCGGAGGTGCGCCGCAATCCGCGATCTCGAAGCGCGCGCCTTCGCGCGGCGGAAAAGATCGGCATCGAAGGGGCGACCGTTTGAGCTCGGCCGCCTACGTCCAGTCGAAGCGCGTCGAAAACCTGCACCTGACGCGCGAGCGCGACCGCCGCCGCGGGCGCGAGCTGGCGACGCTCTTGCTCGCGGCGCTGCCGGTGGCCTGCGCGCTGCTGGGCTGGGCCGCGCTGCACGTCGAGACGGTGCGCGTCGGTTATGCGCGCGGCGTGCGGGCGCGGAAACACACGGAGCTCTTCGAGGAAAACCGCCGTCTTCGGGCGGAGCTCGCGCGGGCCTCATCGCCCGAGCGAGTCCAGTCGGTTGCGATCCGCAAGGGGCTGGCGCCCCCGCGGCCGGGGCAGATTCAATACGTCGAAACGCGGGAAAGGGGAGTCCGGTGAACTTCGTTCGTCTGGGCCGCGTCCGGTTTCTCGCCATCTTCCTCTCGCTGTGGGCGTCGGTCGTCGTCGCCCGGCTCGCCGAGCTCCAGCTCGCAGAAGGCGGCCGCTACCGCGCCCGCGCCCAGCGCCAGCAGGAGCGGAGGATCGAAGTCTCGCCACTGCGCGGATCGATCTTCGATCGCGAAGGCCGGCCTCTTGCGGTCTCCGTCGAGGCATCGTCGGTCTACGCGATTTCCGAGGAGGTGCGCAACCCGAGGGCGGCGGCGCGCATCCTGGCGAGACATCTCGGCCAGCCTGAGGCGACGATCCTGGCCCGCTTGAGACAGAAGAAAGGCTTCGTCTGGGTCGCGCGAAAGCTCGACCGCGCGGCCGCGACGGCGCTCGCCGCCGAAAAGATCGCCGGCGTGCACTTCGTCACGGAAACGAAGCGGTCGTATCCAAAGGGAAGTCTCGCCGCTGCGGTTCTCGGCTACGTCGGCACCGACGACAAGGGTCTCGGAGGTCTCGAGCACTTCTACGACGCGGCGATCCGGGGCAAGCCGGGAGAGATCGTCGCGCTGACCGACGCGCGCCGCTCGACATACGGGGAAGCGGAAGCGCCGAACGGGAAACCGCCCGAAGAAGGCGCGTCGCTCTTCGTGTCGCTCGACTCGGGCATCCAGTTCGCCGCGGAGCGCGAGCTCGCCGCCGCCGTCCTCGAGGCGCAGGCCCGCTCGGGAGTTGCGATCCTTCTCGATCCTTCGGACGGCGCGATCCTGGCGATGGCGACCGCCCCCTCCTTCGACCCGAACGACTACGCCCGCTACCCGGGTGACACCCGGCGCAACCGCGCGATTGCCGACGCGTACGAGCCCGGCTCGACGTTCAAAATCGTGACCGGCTCGCTCGCCCTCGAGAACTCTCTCGTCACGCTGGACGAGACGATCGACACCGGAAACGGAACGATCCGCATCGGCAACACCGTCATCTCCGAGCACGACAGAAAGCAGTACGGCGCGCTGACGCTCGCCGGAGTCTTCGAGCACTCGTCGAACATCGGGATCATCCGGGTCGGGCTGCGCCTCGGCCCGGCGCGGCTCTGGCAGGGCGCCTCAGGTCTGGGCGTCGGGCGCGCGAGCGGAGTGGACCTCCCCGGCGAGAACGCGGGGATCTTCCGCCGTCCGGACCGGTGGTCGGCGCTCTCCAACGCGATGATCTCGATGGGACAGGAGGTTTCCGTCACACCCCTCCAGCTCGCGCGGGTCGCCGCCGCGATCGCCAACGGCGGCCGACTCGTGCGGCCGAGTCTCGTCCGGCGGATCGTCCACCCCGACGGGCGCGTCGACGTCATCGTTCCGTCTCCGCCGCAAAGGGTTCTCTCGGAGGCGACGGCGCGCACGATTCGCGAGCTCCTGGTCGGCGTCGTCGAGCGCGGCACCGGCAAGAAAGCGGCGATTCCGGGCTTCGTGGTCGCGGGCAAGACCGGCACGGCGCAGAAGGCGGGGGTCGGCGGATACCAGCCGGGCCGCTACGTCTCTTCGTTCGTCGGGTTCGCGCCGAGCGAAAACCCGCGGATCGTCGGGCTGGTCCTGATCGAAGAGCCGAAGGGCGGGAAGTATTACGGCGGCGACATCGCGGCGCCCGTCTTCTCGCGCGTCGTCTCCCAGGCGCTCGGTATCCTGCGGGTGGCGCCCGAGGAACAGAGGCTCTCGCAAACGTTGCTCGCCTCGATTTCGACCGAGAAGATCCATTACCCCGAAGGGGTCGTCCCCGTGTCCGTGCGCTCCACCGTCGAGCCGCCGCCGCTCCTCTTGCCCGTGGAGCCGGCGGCCGCCGTGTCCGACGGCGTGCCGTCCGCGATCGGCCTCTCCGCTCGCCAGGCGCTCGCCATCTTCGCCCGCAACGGCCTCGCCGCCAGGATCGAAGGATCCGGGTTCGTGGTCGCACAGGACCCGCCGCCGGGGGCGCAGGTCCGCACGGGAACGACCTGCATGCTTCGTCTTGCCGAACCCGCCGCAGCGGCAGAGGCTCTCGGGAGGGAGGGCCGCGAGCGCCGGGCGGAGGAGATGACCTCGCCGCCACCGGCTCCGTGAACCTGGTGGAGCTCCTGACGGCCGTGCCGGACTCGAGCTTCTCTCCCGCCGCGCGCGATCTGGAAATCACCGGCGTCTCGCAGGACTCGAGGACGGTCAAGTCCGGCGACCTCTTTGTCGCGATCCGCGGCGAGAAGGCGGACGGCTGGACGCACGCGGCCGCGGCGGCGGCTCGCGGCGCGGCGGCCGTCGTCTCGGAGCGTCCCGCGCCGGAGGATTTTCCCATCCCGTGGATTCGCGTCCCCGCCGCGCGCGCGGCGCTGGCGCGCCTTGCCGCAAGGCTGGCCGGCGATCCGGCGGAAAAGCTCGTGCTCGCGGCGGTCACGGGCACCAACGGCAAGACGACGACCGCGATGCTCCTCGAAGGCATTCTCGCGCGCCGATACGGCCGCGCCGGGTTCCTCGGGACCGTCGCGTACCGTACCGGGAGGCACGAGATCCCCGCTTCGCAGACGACCCCCGAGGCGCCGCTCATCCAAGAGCTCCTCGCCGAGATGGTGGACGAGGGAGTGCGCGCGGCCGCGATGGAGGTCTCCTCGCACGCTCTGGCGCTCGATCGCCTCGCCGGCTGCCGCTTCGACGTCGCCGTCTTCACGAACCTGACGCAGGACCACCTGGACTTCCACGGCGATCTCGACGGTTACTTCGCTGCGAAGAAGAAACTGTTCGCGATGCGAAAGCCGGGCGCCGCCGCCGTCGTCAACACCGACGACTCCTACGGCCGACGGCTCGCCGCGGAGGCCGCGCCGCCGGTCGTCACGTGGTCCCCGTCCGGAGCGCGCGCGGACGTGCGCGCGGAGAACGTCCGTTGTGATCTCGCGGGAACGTCGCTCGACGTCGTGCACGCGGGAGGGCGCTTCCGGGTCTCTTCCGCGCTCCTCGGTCGCTTCCACGCCGATAATCTCCTGGGAGCCGCGGCGGCGGGACTTTCTCTGAGCATAAATGCGGAAGAGATCGCGGAGGGGTGCGCGGTGGTCACCCGCGTTCCCGGCCGTCTCGAATCGGTCGAGGCGGGACAGCCTTATCCGATCATCGTGGACTATGCCCACACGGAAGACGCATTGAGGCAGCTGCTCCTGGCGGTCCGGGACCTGACGGACCGCAAGATCATCCTCGTCTTCGGCTGCGGGGGAGACCGCGACCGTGGCAAGCGCGCCCCGATGGGGAAGGTCGCCGGCACTCTCTCGGACATCGCCATCGCCACGTCCGACAATCCGCGCTCGGAGGATCCCGAGGCGATCCTCGCGCAAGTCGAGGTGGGGCTGGCCGCTTCCGGCGCGACGAAGTATTTGAAGGTCGCCGATCGGCGGGAGGCGATCCGCACGGCGATCGATCTCGCCAACCCCGGAACCGCCGTCGTGATCGCCGGCAAGGGACACGAGCGCGTCCAGGTCATCGGCGAGCGCTCGATCCCGTTCGACGACCGCGAGGTCGCCGCCGAATACGCGTCGAGGCGGTGAGCCTCGCGATGCTTTCGCTCCGATGAACGTCGTCCGATGAACTTCTCGCTTTCCGACGTGGCCTCGGCGGCGCGTTCACCTCTTCCCGGGGGGTCGGGCGTCGAGCTCTCCGGCGTTGCGGTCGATTCGCGCGCGGTCTCCCCCGGGACGCTCTTCGTCGCGATCAAGGGAGCACGCGCCGACGGTCACGACTTCGCTCACGACGCCGTCGCGCGGGGCGCCCGTGCGATTCTGGGGGAGCGCGTACCCTCCGCGCTCCCCCAATTTGTTCCGGTCGTCGTCGCCCGGGAGTCGGTTCCCGCGCTCACCGCGCTCGCCATTCTTCTCAAGAAGCGCGCGGGCTTCCGCCTCGCCGCGATCACCGGCTCCTCCGGAAAGACCACGACGAAGGAGTTCACGGCCGCGATCCTGTCGCGCCGGTTCGCGGTCGAGAAGACCCCGGGCAACCAGAACAGCGCGATCGGCTTCCCGATGTCGATCATCAACCTTCCCCGGGTTCCGGACTGGATGATCGGCGAGATGGGAATGAGTGCCAGAGGCGAGTTGTCGCGGCTCTCCCGCGCGTTCGAGCCGGACGTCGCCGCGATCACCAACGTTGCTCCCGCCCACCTCGCGAACTTCGACTCGATCGAGGAGGTGGCGCAGGCGAAGTCGGAGATCTTGGACGGTCTGCGTCCGGCGGGCACGTTCGTCGCGAACGCCGACGACTCGCGCGTCTCGGCGATTGCGGCTCGGTGGCCCGGCCGCGTGCTCCGCTTCGCGCGCTTCGGAAAGGCGGACGTGACCGCGGACCGATTCGAACGGATGGAGACCGAGACCCGATTTTGGCTCAAGACGTCCGCCGGCGAGGTGGCGATCGCCCTGCCCCTGCCCGGCACGCACCAGGCGGTGAACTTCCTCGCGGCGTCGGCCGTCGCGATCGCCGCGGGCGCGTCGATCGAGGACTGCGCCGTGGCGGCGCCTGGTGTCGGTCCGTCTCCCCACCGCGGGGAGTTCCGGCGGCACCGCTCGGGCGCGACTCTCTACGACGATTCGTACAACGCGAACCCGGCCTCGCTGCGCGCGGCGCTCGACACCCTTTCGGGCTTCGCGGCGGCGCGACGCATCGCGGTCCTCGGAGACATGCGGGAGCTCGGATCGGATGAGGACATCTGGCACCGGGAGCTCGGCAAATACGCTTCCAGCCGCACCGACCGGCTCATCTGCGTCGGCGAGCTCGCCCGCTACTACGGCGAGGAGGCGGTCGACTGCGGTTTCCCGAAACAGGCGATCACGTACCTCGATTCTCCGGAAGAAGCGGCGCGCCTGCTCGACGGCATGCTGACGGAAGACGACGTGGTCCTGTTCAAGGGATCGCGGGCGGTGGGGCTGGACCGGGCGGTGGAAATGCTGGCGGGGGCCGCCTGATGCTCTATCGCTGGCTCTACCCGCTCGCAAAGGTCTTTCCGGCGTTCAATGTCTTCCGGTACATCACGTTTCGAACCGCAATGGCGGCGGTCACGGCGCTCCTCCTCGCGCTCGCGCTCGGCGGGCCGACAATCCGCCTGCTGAAGCGCCGCCAGATCGGGCAGTCCGTCCGGGAGGACGGCCCGCGGTCACATCTCTCGAAGGCGGGGACCCCGACGATGGGAGGGATTCTGATCCTGCTCGCGGTGCTCGTCGCGACGCTTCTGTGGATGGATCTCAAGAACCCGCTTGTTTGGATCGCCCTCGGCGCGCTCGTCGGGATCGGCGTGGTCGGATTTGCGGATGACTTCGTCAAGATCACCCGCCGCCGCAGTCTCGGATTGACCGGCCCCGGAAAGCTGATCCCGCAGTTCTTAGTCGCGTTCGGCGCCGCGTGGGCGATCGAGCACTGGGCGGCGGCCGGGACGTTCTCGACGCTCGTGACGTTCCCGTTCTTCAAACGGCTGGTCATCGACCTCGGCGCGTTCTACATCCCGTTCGTCGCGGCCGTGCTCGTCGGTTCATCGAATGCGGTCAACCTGACGGACGGCCTCGACGGCCTCGCGATCGGCGTGTTCGGCGTCGCCGCGGGAACCTACGCCGTTCTGGCCTACGTCAGCGGCAACGCCGTCGCGGCGCGGTACCTCCAGATCGCCTTCGTGCCGCAGGGGGGAGAGCTGTCCGTCTTCTGCGGCGCGCTGGTCGGCGCTTCCCTCGGATTCCTCTGGTACAACTCTCATCCCGCCGACGTCTTCATGGGGGACGTAGGCGCGCTGCCGCTCGGCGGCGCGCTCGCCGCCGTCGCCGTCATGATCAAGCAGGAGATGCTGCTCGCCATCGTCGGCGGAGTCTTCGTGCTCGAAGCTCTTTCGGTCATCGTGCAGGTCGTGTCGTTTCAGACGACGGGCAAGCGCGTCTTCAAGATGGCGCCGCTCCATCACCACTTCGAGCTCGCCGGCTGGCCCGAATCCCGCGTCATCGTTCGCTTCTGGATCCTCTCGATCCTGTTCGCGGTGCTGGGGCTTTCGACCTTGAAGCTGCGATGAGCGCGACTGCTTGCCCTTCCGCGGTCCTGCCGCCGAAAGTGGCGGTGCTCGGTTTCGCACGCAGCGGCCGGGCGCTCACGCAGGCGCTTCTCGAGCGCGGCGTCGCCGTGACGGCCATCGACGACCGGCCGCGCAGCGCTTTCGACGGGACAGTCGAGCTCGAGGCGGTCGGGGTGCGATTCCTCTTCGGGGGGTCTGATCCCCAAAGGGGGTCAGATCCCGCGGACGCCCTGGACGGCGCCGGCTGGCTCGCGCTCTCTCCCGGCGTTCGGCCAACGCATCCTCTGGTCGTGGCCGCGCGCCGGCGGGGGATGCCCGTCCTCTCGGAGCTCGAGATCGCGTGGCGAATCGCGGAAGAGGAGTCGGGGGGACGCCACCGCTGGGTGGCAGTGACCGGGACAAACGGAAAGTCGACCACGACCGCGTGGATCGCCGAGATCCTGCGCTTCGGCTCGAGGCCCGTCGCGCTGGCGGGAAACATCGGCGCGCCGCTTTCCGGATTTCTTCGCGACCGCGCGCCGCGCGACTTCGTGTGCGAGGTTTCCTCGTTTCAGCTCGAGACCGTCGAGCGCTTCCGGCCGGACGTCGCGGTCCTGACGAACGTCACCCCGGACCACCTCGATCGCTACGCGAGCATGGAGGAGTACGCGGCGGCGAAGGAGCAGATCTTCTCGAACCAGCGCGAGCGAGATTTTGCGGTCGTCAACGCGGACGACCCGATCGCGAGTCGCGCGAGACCGCGCGCCCAGCGCGTCCCGTTTTCGCGCCGGAGCCCGGCGGCCGGCGGAACCTGGTGCGAGAAAGGGCGCCTCTTTTCGGAGGCGCGGGGTCGGCGCCGCGACGTCCTGGCCGCGGAACGCCTGGCCCTTCCGGGCGCGCACAACCTGGAGAACGCGCTCGCGGCGCTCGCCGCCGCCGACTGTCTCGAAGCGCCGCCGGCCGCGATCGAGAAGGGACTGACCGAGTTCCGCGGCCTCCCGCACCGCACCGAGCTCGTCGCGGAAGCCGGTGGAGTCCAGTGGGTGAACGACTCCAAGGGAACCAACGTGGACGCCACCGCGAAGTCGCTCGAGGGCCGGCCGGAGAAGAGCGTGATCCTGATCCTCGGGGGGCGGGACAAGCACGGGGATTTCGGCAGTCTCGCGGCGCCGATCGCTCGAACCGCCCGCGTCGTGTTGACGATCGGCGAGGCGGCTCCGAAGATCGAGGAGGCGATCTCGGGGTCGGCTCCCGTCGAGAGCTGCGCGACGCTGGAGAACGCGGTCGCGCGGGCGGCGGAGCTCGCCTCCTCCGGCGACACCGTGTTGCTTTCGCCGGCGTGCGCGTCGTTCGATCAGTACGCGAATTTCGAGGAGCGCGGAGCGCACTTTGCGGCGCTGGCGCGGCGGCTCACGGGAAAGGGAAATGGCTCGTAAGCTCGCCACCGACAAGGTCCTTTTCGTGCCGCTCGTCGCGCTGTCGCTCTTCGGCTGCGTGATGATCTACAGCGCCTCCGCGGTCTCGTCCGCGGAGACCTCCGGCAGCCCCTACCGCTACCTGATCAAGCAGATCGCGGCGCTCGCGGTGGGGGGCCTCGCTGCGTTTCTCGTCTCGCGCGCGGACTACCGCTTCTTCGCGCGCCCGTGGGTGGTGTACCTGGCTTACGGCGGAGCGTTCGCGCTCTGCGTCGTCGCCCTTCTCCAGCCTCCGATCAACGCGGCGCGTCGCTGGATCCCGGTGGGGCCAGTCATGTTCCAGCCGTCCGAATTTCTGAAGGTGGCGCTGGTTCTCCTTCTCGCCTCGCAGATCGCGCGCAAGACGCTTGCCTTCGGCGATCCGGAGAAGGCGATCAAGCCGGCGCTCTTCTTCACGCTCGCCGCCTCCGGAGTCGTCCTGCTCGAGCCCGATCTTGGCACCGCGGCGTGCTACGTGATGCTCGGAGCAGTCCTGCTCTGGATCGCGGGAGTCCGAGCAAAGCTCTTCCTGATGCTCGGCGGGGCCGCGCTGCCGCTCGTCATCGCGGCCGCCTTCGCGGCGAGCTATCGGAGAGCGCGAGTCCTGTCCTTCCTCCGGCCGGAAGCGGACCCGCTCGGCGCCGGCTTCCAGGCTCTGCAGTCGCTGATCGCCGTCGGAGCGGGAGGTCTCTTCGGAAACGGGCTCGGCGCGAGCCGCCAGAAGCTCTTTTTCCTGCCTTACCCCCACACCGACTTCATCTTCGCGATCGTGGGCGAAG
>DASXSX010000209.1:0-10887 GCA_036505815.1 Thermoanaerobaculia bacterium | reverse complement strand
GCAAGAACGACCAGAAGGCGGCTCCGTCTGCGGCACCTTCCGCGCGGAGCGGCGCCGTTGCCGTTGCGGTCACTCCCGTCGAAGACGCCGACGACGCCGCCCGGTCCCCGCGTCCGGCTGGCGGGTCGCCTCCGGTGATCTGGCTCGGTCTGGACGGGCTCGACTGGGAGATCCTCGACCGCCTCTCGCGCGAGGGGAAGATGCCCAACTGGGCGCGCCTCGCGTCGGAAGGCTTCACCGCGGACCTCCGGAGCTTCTTTCCCGTGCTGTCGCCGGTCGTCTGGGGGACTCTGGCGACCGGAGTCGGCCCGGACGTCCACCGCATCCTCGATTTCCAGGAGGTCGACCCCAGGAGCGGGGCGAAGCTCCCGATCTCCGGGTTTTCGCGCGCGGTGCCCGCGGTGTGGAACCTCGCGTCCGCTGCGGGGAAAAAGGTCGGCGTCGCGGGATGGTGGGCGACGCATCCCGCCGAGGAGGTCAACGGCTTCTTCGTGTCGGACCGGGCGAGCCCGCTCCTCTTCGGCGACCTTCCGCGCGCCGGAGTCGCGTTTCCGGCAAACCTCGCGCCCGGAGTCGAGCAGATCGTCGCGCGCGACGGCGCCGTCTCCGACGCCGAGCTCGCGCGGTTCGTCGACGTTCCCCTGGCGGACATCTCCGCGGCGCGCGCGAGCGGCGCCGGAATGGAAAACCCGGTCGTCGGGCTATCGAAGATTCTGGCGTCGACCCGCATCAATCATTCGATCGCGCGCGAGCTCTACGACCGGACCCGACCCGACCTGATGACCCTGTACCTCGAAGGCACCGACGAGATCGGGCACGTCTTCGCCCCGTACTCGCCGCCCCGGCTCGACTGCACGCCGGAGGAGGACTTCTCCCGATACCACCGCGCCGTCGACGTCTACTACGGCGTCGTCGACCGGATGCTCGGCCAGTGGATGCGCCGCGCGAAAGAGGATGGCGCGACGCTTCTCGTCAACTCCGACCACGGCTTCAAGTGGGGAGCGGACCGCACGTGCGCGCGCTCGTCTTTGAACTGGTCGACCGCGGCGTACTGGCACCGGCTGAAAGGCGTGTTCGCCGCGTGGGGCGCCCGCGTCCGGCGCTCGAACGCCCGCGGCCGGGGGAATGCCTCCGTCTTCGACGTCGCGCCGACCGTGCTGGCGCTCATGGGACTGCCTCCGGACCGAAGGATGACCGGAAAGCCGCTGACCGCCGCGTTCGACGGTGTCCGGCCGCTTCCGAAGCAGGACGTCTTCGCCACGGTGACCGTCCGGAGAGTGGCTGCGGAATCGATCACGGCCGAGCAAGCGAGCGAGTATGCGAAAAAGCTGCGCGCTCTCGGGTATCTGACGGGAGGAGAGAGCCAGCCGGTCGCGCCGGCGGGAGGAGACCGGCCCGGGATGACGGAAGGCGCCTGGAACAACCTCGGGGTCTATCTGCGGGAAACCGTCGGCGACCTGCGCTCGGCCGAGCCCGCGCTCCAGAAGGCGCTCGAGCTGCACCCCAACTACGCGTCTCCGATTTTCAACCTCGCGGTGCTGTACCGGATGAAGGGCGAAGATCAGAAGGCGGAAGAGTGGCTCCTGCGCTCGCTGGAAGCCGGTCACGCGGAGCCGGAGCGGACGATCGCCGACTGGGTTGGTGAATACGAGCACAAAGGGAAGCCGGCCGCTGCGCGCTCGCTCCTCGAGAAGGCCGTTCAGCGCTTTCCGGACAACGAGCCGTTCGCGCGTGAGCTCGCGCTCTTGAAATTCCAGAAGTGGCGGGACTGCCCGGGGGCATGGGAGGCTCTCTCGCGATTCGAGTCGAAGACGGCGGAACCGGACACGCTGAACGCGCTCGGGCTCTTCCAGACGTGTCTGGGGCGGCGGCAGGAAGCGGTCGCTCTCTTCGAGCGATCGTTGAAGTTGAAGCCGGATCAGCCGGCCGTCGTCCAGTCGCTGAACATGGTCCGCCGCGGGATTTGAGAGTCCGGGAGAGAATCGGCCGAATGAGAAAACGAAATGTCGCGGCTGCGCTTCTCTCGGTTCTCTCACTGGCCGGGCTCGCTGCTGCAAAGGCGAAACGCGCGCCAGCGCGCGCGGCCACCCCTGTTCGGGCGCCCGCCGCAGCCGGCGGCATCGAGAAGCGGCTCGTCGAGTACGCTCTCCTCTACCTTCCTTACGATCCCGACGGGAAGATCGCGGTCGGGAAGGCGGACCTGAAGATACCCGGCTTCACGGCATGGCAGATTCACCGGACCGGACGCTACGGAAACCTGAAGGCCGACGCGGTCGCGCTCGTGTCGAACGACGGCAAGTGGTTCTTCGAAGGCGACTCATTCTTGAACCGGAGCCCGAATCCGGTCCGGTCTGACATGGATCTGGCCTGGATCGCGTCGAAATACGCGCAACTGCTGGGCTCGAAGGTACGGGCGCAGCTCGTGCCCGAGCGCGACGCGGCGGGGCTGAAGGGGATGTCGGTCATTCTCGAGAGCGGGTTCGGTCCGGTGCGGTCCCCGGGGCTCGTCACCTCCGACGGCAGCGTGTATCTCGCCGGGACGCTCTGGGACTTCCAGGCCGATCCGCGCGCCGAGCGCCGCCGCCGCATCGACCTGACGGTCGAGCGCGCGTCCGGACCCGCGGGCGCCGCCGTGACGATCGTCGAGTACGCGGACATGGAGTGTCAGTACTGCCGTTTCCGCGGAAGGCAGCTCGACAAGTTGCTAGCCACGAACGCGGGGATCGCCAGCGTACGGCGCCACTACAAGTTTTTCCCGCTCTGGTCGCATCACGCGTGGGCGATGAAAGCCGCCTCGGCGGCAGACTGTCTGTTCCGGCTGGCTGGCGCGCCAGCCCTCTTCCGATTCAAGGAGCTCGTTTACGGTCGGCAGGAGAACCTCTCGGTCTCGGCGATCGACGAGCTCGCCATCACGTCCGCGGAAGGAGAGGGCGTCGCCCGGTCCGACTTCCTCGGCTGCTACCTGCGCGACGACAGCTTCGATCGCGTGCGCAAGGACATGGAGGAGGGGTATCGGCTGGGCGTGAACTCGACGCCGACGTATTTCGTGGATGGAAGCCAGATCAATTGGATCGATGACAAGGTCATGGAGGATTTCCTGAGGATGAAGTTTCCGAGGCTGAAGTCGATCACCTACGAGAAATGACTCGATGTCCGGCACGTCGGCGGTCATGACCTGAAGCAAGCCCGGTTTTGAACTCTCCGGCCGCCGTTCGCGGAGCGAACGCCGCGGTCCCAGTCAAGTGACGGGCCCGTCCGGGCCCGTCATCCCGAGCGCAGCGAGAGATCTCTCCTAGTCTCTCCCCGCCGCCCCATGAGCCGGAGTCTCTACAGCTGGCGGCGTCACCGGCACCGGCGGCCCGATCGGCGCCGGAGTCTCGCCGGCAGCCGCCCCGGCTTCGGAGCGCGAGCGCCTCGCCGTCGCGATCGCAACCAGGTGGTCCTCGAACGTTGCGGAGAAGGTGTGGCCGCCGCTCGTTGGATCCGCGACGAAGTAGAGGTAGGCCGTCCGCGCCGGGGCGACCGCAGCGGCAAGCGCGTCCGCGCCCGGGCTGCAGATCGGTCCGGGAGGCAGTCCTTCGTGCAGGTAGGTGTTGTACGGCGACTCGTAGTCGTAGTCGGAACGATGGAGCGTTCCGCTCCACTTCCGGTCGTGCTTCAACGCGTAGATAACGGTGGGATCCGCCTGCAGCCGCATGCCGCGCCTCAGCCGGTTGAGATACACGCCGGCGATCAGGGGTCCCTCCGACTTCACCGCGCTCTCGCGCTGGACGATCGAAGCAAGGGTGACTGCCTGTCTCGTCGTCAACGCGAGCTCAATGGCGCGGCGCTGGATCTCCGGGGTGAAGTGCTCGCGGAAGTTCGCGATCATTCGATCCACGATCTGCCTCGCCGAGGTCGTTCGCGTGACCACGTAGGTGTCGGGGAAGAGGAAGCCCTCGAGGTCCGAGACTCCGCGCGTCAATCCGGGCACGAGCTCGGTTTCGGCGAGTGCCGCGTGGAAGGCCTCGGGACCCCCGATCCCCTGTTTCCAGAAGAGCTCGAACGTCTCCTCGGCGGTCAGTCCCTCGGGGACCACGACGGCGTGGCGGACGACGTCGCCGCGGCCCATCCGGTTGATCACCTCGTCGATCGGCATCGGGTGACGGAACCGGTACTCACCCGCCTGAAGCACCGTCTTGCCGCGGTGCAGCCGGTAGTACAGCTCCGCAAGTCGCGCGTCCTCGATGACGCCCGCTCGTTTGAGGCGCCGAAAGATCTCGGACGTGGAGGTTCCGGGCGGAATCTCGACGGTCACCTCTTCGCCGGGCCGGCGCGACCCGGGCGGGTTCTCGAGACGGTAGAGAACGTACGCCGCCAGCGCGGCGAGGAAGACCACGACGAGGAGAACGACGCGAGCGAATCGGCGCGGCGCGCTCAAGCCGATTCCCGACCCCGATGCGCGAGCCAGTCTTCGAGCAGGACCGCGGCCGCTTCCGCGTCGACCCCCGCGCGCGATCGGCGGCCGCGCAGCCGCCGTCCCGCCTCGTCGGACGTGAGCGTTTCTTCGTGGAAGACGACCGGCAGAGCGGTCTCGCGAGCCAGCTTTTCTGCGAAGGAGCGGATGCGCGGCGAGATCGCGCTTTCGTCCCCCTCCGGAGATCGGGGCAGACCGACGAGGAGCATCCCGATCTCCTCTTCACGGCAGAATCGCGCGATCTCGCTCGCCGCGGATTCGTCGGTCGCGCGGTGGATCGTCCGTCGCGCCGTCGCGAGCCCGGCCGACGCGTCCGCCGTCGCGAGCCCGATCCGCTTTTCGCCGAAGTCGATCGCCAGAATCCGCGTCACTCGTGAAGAGTAACCCGGCTCGTCTCGGTCTCCCCGCGCGCGGGAGCGGGGGGCGGAAGGAGTTGTGTGCATCGAACGTTAGAATCCTCGCGTGAAAGACGTCGTCATCCTGTCCGCTGCCCGGACGCCGGTCGGCTCGTTCCTGGGCAAGCTCTCCACGCTGCCGGCGCCGGCGCTCGGGTCCGTCGCGATTCGGGGGGCGCTCGAGCGGGCCCGGGTCGCGCCGGGCGAGATCGAGCAGGTCGTGATGGGCAACGTCCTCTCCGCGGGCATCGGGCAGGCGCCGGCGCGCCAGGCCTCGCTCGGCGCAGGGATTCCGAACTCTGTTCCATGCGTCACCGTCTCCAAGGTCTGCGGGTCCGGGATGCGGGCCGTCATGGACGTGTCGAACGCGATCCAGGCCGGCGAGTACGACGTGGCGGTCGCCGGCGGGATGGAGTCGATGTCGAACGCGCCGTATCTGCTCGAGCGGGCTCGGATCGGCTACCGAATGGGAAACGCGGCGCTCGTCGATTCGATGATCAAGGACGGGCTCTGGGATCCGTACAACGACCTGCACATGGGGGGATGCGCGGAGATGTGCGTGTCGAAGTACTCGTTTACACGCGAGGAGCAGGACGCTTACAGCCTGGAGTCGTACCGTCGGGCGCGGGAGGCCTCGACCTCGGGGCTCGCCCTCGAGGAGATCGTCCCGGTCGAGGTGCCGGACCGGAAGGGCAAGCAGCTCGTGGACGTAGACGAGGAGCCTTTCGCGGCGGCGCTCGAGAAGATAGGCTCCTTGAAGCCCACCTTCCGGAAAGACGGCTCTGTGACCGCCGCCAACTCGTCCAAGATCAACGACGGGGCCGCGGCGCTCGTCGTCTCATCGGCGGAAAAAGCGGCCGAGCGCGGATGGAAACCGATTGCGCGCATCATCGCGTACACCGGGGTCGCACAGGCACCGGAGTGGTTCACGACGGCGCCGGTCGGCGCCGTCGGCAAGCTCCTCGAGAAGACCGGGCTCTCCGTCTCCGACATCGATCTCTTCGAGATCAACGAAGCTTTCGCGGCGGTCGCGCTCGCCGCGATCCGCGAGCTCGGGCTCGCTGCCGCGAAGGTGAACGTGCGCGGCGGCGCGGTCGCCCTCGGGCATCCGATCGGCGCCTCCGGAGCGCGGATCCTGACGACGCTCGTTCACGCGCTCCGCCACGAGAGGAAGCGGCGCGGCGTCGCGGCCATCTGCATCGGCGGCGGAGAAGCGACGGCGATGCTGGTCGAGGCGGCCTGACGGGACCCTTCGACCTGATCCTCGGCGGCGTTCCCCGCTTCGGGTCGGAAGCTCCCTGGGCCTGGCGCGTGGCGCGCCGCTGGGCGCGTGAAATACCCGCGCGCGATGTCGTCGAGGTCCGCGGGCGCAAGCCGGCCGTCGTGGACGCCCGTGGAGACTCCCCGCTCCTCCTCGTGTGGGCGGATCCCGAAGCGTATCTCGCCCCAGCGGCGGCCCAACATCTTCTCGAGACGCTCGAAAGTTTTCCAGACGCCGACCTGGTGCTCCCGGTGTCGAACGAGCCCTGGTCCGAAGAAGTCCGGAACGCACCTTCTTTCGCATACTCCACCCCCTCCGGACTGCTCGAAGTCGCACGAGGAAGCGCGGAGTCCGCCGCTCCCTCTTTTCCGGTTGCCTCCCCGCGCTCGCCCGTATTTGCCGTCCGCCGCGCATCGCTGGCCGCTCTGCCGGCGAGCCTCCCGCTCGAAGACGTGCCGCCCGCGATTCACGAGGCGGGAGGACGCGCGCTCGCGGACCCCGGGGCGTACCTGCACCGGTACGCCGAAATGGACGCGCAATCGCGCGACGACCTCGCGGCGAAGATCCCGGAGGGTTCCCGCGCGGTCCTCGACGTGGGCTGCTCCCGCGGGGCGACCGCGCCGGCGCTCCGGCGGCGCGGCGTCGCATGGATCGTCGGTATCGAGCCGGACGAAGACGACGCCGCGCAGGCGGCCCGCGTTTACGATCGCGTTCTCGCCCGCACGCTCGAGACGGTCCGGGCCGACGAGTTCGCAGCGGAGTTCGACGCGATCCTCTTCGGAGACGTGCTGGAGCACCTGGAAGATCCGTCCGACGCGCTCGTCCGCGTCCGGCCGTGGCTGTCCGCCCGCGGGGTCGTCGTGACGTCGGTCCCGAACGTCGGGAACTGGGCGATCGTGGCGGAGCTCCTCGCCGGCCGCTTCGACTACATCCCGTACTCCCTTCTCTCCGGAACGCACGTACGACACTTCACCCGATCGACGATCCTGGACCTCTTCGAGGCGACCGGCTACCGGGTGGAATCCGTCGATACGGTCTCTCTGCCCCCTTCGCCCGGCGGCACGGCAGGGCTCGCGCGGCTTTCGGAGTACCCCGGCGCCTGCACCGACCTCGGCGTTCTCGAGTTTGTGGTGGTTGCGCGGCCGGCATGAGACGCGAGACGTTCACAGCCGGCGGCGCGATTCTTCTCTTTTTCGCCGCGGCCGTTCTCCGTGCTCAGACGCCGTTCGGCCCGACGGATCCTTTCGAGTCCCGCTTGAAGACGAAGCCGACCTTTCAGATCCGCTTCCGGGTACCGGAGAAAGGCGGGGAAGTCCGGCTCACGACGAAAAACCCGGTTCACTACGAGAAGGACGTCTTCTGGGAGGGGTCGGGCGAGGTCACGATCGAGTATCAGGACGTCAAGATCACCGCCGATCGCGCGCACTACGACTTTCCGACGAAGACCGCGACGCTCGACGGGCACGTCGTCATCGACCAGGGCCCGACGCGGATGTCCGGCAGCCACGGCGTCTTTCGCGTCGAGGACAAGACCGGTCGGCTCGAGAACGCGACTGCGGACCTCGCGCCCACGTACCACGTCGTCGCGCAGGCGATCGACAAGGTCGGGCCCGCCACCTACCGGATCGAGAAAGGCATCTTCACTTCCTGCGATCTGCCGCACCCGGAATGGTCCTTCTATCTCTCCGAAGCGGACGTGACGCTGGACGACTACGCGCGGATGAAGAACGTCTCCTTTCGGGCGGGACCGGTGCCGGTCCTCTACACGCCCTGGCTCGTCTGGCCGACGAAGCAGGACCGCGCCTCCGGTCTGCTGGTGCCGGGCGTGGGGTACAACAGCCGGCGGGGCGGGTACCTCGGTCTCTCGTATTACTGGGTCACGAGTCGCGCGACGGACTCGACGACGCAGCTCGACCTCTATTCCCGGGGCGCCGTGGGGGTGGGTGAGGAGCTGCGGTGGACTCCCTCGCCGGAGTCCGCCGGGATCCTGCAGGCGTACGCGATCCGCGATCCCGACGCGACCGTCTGCGTGCCGCTCGAAGAAGAGCCGGGCGGAACACAGCCGTGCATCCTGCCGGATGGTTCGTCCGGCGTCTATGGCCGGCGCTTGAGGACGCGGTGGAAAACGAGGCTGGACCACGTTTCCGACGATCTCCCTTTCGGTTTTCGCGGCGTGCTCTCGGTGCACGAGTACTCCGACGAGCAGTTCCTTCAGGATTTCGAACGCGCGTTCGCGCTCTCCTCTTCGCGGCAGACCCTCTCGCGCGGTTTCCTGACGAAGAACTTCGGCGACGACTCGATCAACCTGCGGGTGGAACGAAACGAAACTTTTTACGGCACGAAGGTGGTCCAGGAGAGGCTCCCCTCACTCGAGTACTTCCGGCGCACGTCGCGCCTCGGCCGTTCTCCGTTCTTCCTCGCTCTGGAGTCCTCGGTCTCGTGGCTGTACGTCGATCGCGGGCGGGGGCTCACGCACGGCGAGTACGGGCGCGCGGATTTCCATCCGACGCTCTCGATTCCGTGGAAGAGCGTCCCCTGGCTTTCGCTGACCGCGAAGGGCGGAGGCCGCTTCACCGAATACTCCGACTCGACGAACGAAGGCCAGACCGCGTTCACGGGCGACTCGCTGACCCGGAAGTACGCCGAGGTGGGGGCGTCGCTCGTCGGACCGTCGTTCTCCCGGATTTACGAGGGGACGATCGGGCCGTTCGGACGCTTCAAGCACGTCATCGAGCCGCGCGTCGATTACGACTACGCCTCGGACGTCGACGACCCGCTGCGGATCCCGGTCTACGACGAGGTGGACACGTCGCTGGGAAGAAACCAGGTCCGCTACGCGATCGTGAACAGGCTTCTGGCTCGCCCGGCGGACGCAAAGGCCGGCGGGGGCGCTAACGAGATCGCGTCGCTCGAGATCGCGCAGACCCACGCCTTCCGGTTGCCGCAGGTCGCCACGGCGACGGCCTCCTCCTTCCAGTCGTTCGCCGAGCGAACGGGTCCCATCGAAGGAAACCTGCGGCTCGCACCGGCCAGCCTCTTCACGTTCGACGGGCGGGTCGCATACGACGTCCACGTTACGCGGATCACCGCGGTGTCGGTCGCGACGTCGGTCAACTGGAAAACGAACTACGTCAACGCGACCTGGTTCGAGAGCGAGCCCGCTCCCGTCGCGGGGTCGACCACTTCGACGAAGACCGACCAGATCCGCCTGGCGGCGGGCATCGATCTCGGAAAGGCGCTTCGCGTCGATACGCAGTTGAACTATGACGCGCAGCAGAACAAGCTGCTCGAAGACCGCTCGCTGCTGTCCTACACCGGTTCGTGCTACGCAGTCTTCCTCGAAGTTCGCCAGCTTCGGCTTCCACCATCCACGCGGCGCGACTATCGGCTCGTCGTGAACCTGAAGGACGTCGGCACGCTGCTCGACATGAACGGGTCGCTGGATCGGATCTTCGGGGGAAGGTGACTTTGATTCCGAGGCCCACCGGGCCGAGGAATCTGTCATCCTGAGGAGCGCAGCGAGGAAGGATCTCTCCGTGAATCAAGGAATCCCTCGCTGCGCTCGAGATGACAGTGTGACGGGCTATCATCTTCTTCAATGAAGGGCCTCATCTTGAGCGGCGGCAAGGGCACCCGCCTGCGCCCGCTCACCTACACGCGCGCCAAGCAGCTCGTGCCGGTCGCCAACAAGCCGGTGCTCTTCTACGGCGTCGAGGCCATCGTTGCGGCCGGAATCCGCCGGATCGGGGTCGTCGTCGGCGAGACGAAAGACGAGATCCAGGCGGCGCTCGGGGACGGCTCCCGGTTCGGAGCGGAGATCACTTACATCGAGCAGGGCGATCCTCTCGGCCTCGCGCACGCCGTTCTCATCTCGGAACGGTTTCTGAAAGGGGAGCCTTTCGTCATGTACCTGGGCGACAACCTGATCGCCGACGGGATCGCGTCGCTCGTCGAGGAGTACCGGCAGATCGGCTGCAACTCCCAGATCCTGCTCGCGAGGGTTCCGAACCCGGAGCAGTTCGGGGTCGCCGAGCTCCTCGACGGCACCGTGGTCCGCCTGACGGAGAAGCCGAAGGCACCCCGGTCCAATCTGGCTCTCGTGGGCGTCTACATGTTCGACGACACGATCTGGGAGGCGGTCAAGGCGATCCGGCCGAGCTCGCGAAACGAGCTGGAGATCACCGATGCGATCCAGTGGCTGATCGACCACGGCCGGAGCGTCCATCCGCACGTCGTTTCCGGGTGGTGGAAGGACACCGGGAAGGTCGAGGACATGCTGGAGGCGAACCGGATCATCCTCGACACCTTTCACGCGAGCGGCGCCGACGGCGTGGACGAGGACTCGCGCGTGGAAGGAAAAGTCGTGATCGAGCCGGGCGCCCGGATCTATGCGAGCACGATCCGCGGCCCGGCGATCATCGGGGCCGGGACCGAGATCCGGTCCGCCTTCGTCGGGCCATACACCTCGATCGGTCCGGACTGTCGGATCGAGCGGTGCGAGATCGAGAACTCGATCGTCCTCGAGGGCTCGGCGCTCGAACGGATTCCGGGCCGGATCGCCGACTCGCTGATTGGGAAGAACGTCCGGATCCACCCGGGCGCCGAACGTCCGCGCGTTCACCGGTTCCTCGTCAGCGACAACTCCGAGATCGGGATCCTGTGAAGGTCCTAGTCACCGGGGGCTGCGGTTTCATCGGATCGAACTTCGTCCGGTACCTCTTCGAGTCGCGCGGCGACGAGGTGACCGTCATCAACCTCGACAAGCTGACCTATGC
>DASXSX010000208.1:0-2691 GCA_036505815.1 Thermoanaerobaculia bacterium | reverse complement strand
CGCTCGGCTCACCGCCGAACGCCCGACCGTTAGCCGGCTAGGGGGATAGATGCCCTTCAAGAGTCAAGCACAGCGGAGGAAGTTCGCCGAGCTCTTGGTCAAAGGCGAGATCTCCAACCAGACCTTCGAAGAGTGGAATCGCGAGACGGGATCGGCGAGGCTCCCGGAGCGCGTCAAGCCCAAGGCCAAGGCGAAATCCAAGACAAGAAGCAAGGCCAAGCGGAAGCGGAAGGCGAAGTGAGGTCGGCCTGCCTTGAGGGCTGAAGTGCATTCCGACCGGAGTTCAGAGTCCAAAGTGTAAGGGAGGCAACAGGAATGCCCCAGCAACTATGGGGTCGAGAGAAAAAGTGACGGCCGCGCAGTCCACCAGGCATCGGTGATTCGCGGCAGTCTCAACGCGAACTTCGTGCACCAGAGCGTGACCCGCAAAGCCTTCCCGACCTCCTCGCGGTTGCCCGAAGCTACTCTCGGGAAAGATGCCGGGACTGACAGGGTGCTCGTCCAACTGGGAGCGCGAATGAGGAGGGACCGATGATCCGCGGCGTCCACACGATGTTCTATTCCTCCGACCCTGAGGGCCTGCGCGCCTTTTTCAGGGACAAGCTGGGCTTCCCGTCCAACGACGTGGGCGACGGATGGCTGATCTTTGACGTGCCCGAAGCGGATCTGGGCTGCCATCCCGCCGACGCAGGCGCGCCGTCCGGCACGCCCGACATCTCCTTCTACTGCGACGACATCGAGCAGACGGTCGCGGAGCTGAAGGCGCGCGGCGTCGAATTCACGGGAGCCGTCGAGGACCATGGCTATGGCCTCGTGACCCACTTCAAGGCCCCGGGCGGGTTCGAGATCCAGCTCTACCAGCCGCGCTACTCGAAAGCAAGTTCGAGGAATCCTGTCGAACAGGGATGATCGAGCTTCTCGTTTCTCCAGGAGGTCACGACGTCGCCGCACGAATGACGAAGGGCGCGACGGGGGTGCCGGCGGAGTCAAGTGATAGATTTCCCGGTCAAAGGGGAACCTCATGGCTCGGATCCGTCTCTCTGCTGTCGCTTTCCTGATCAGCGCTGTCGTGTTGCTCGCTCCCTCGCCCGCTCGTGCGATCACTTACGGTTTCGTCGACTCCACCAACGCCTACCCGAACGTCGGCGCGTTCAACGTCAAGTCGAACGCGACCGGCCACATCTTCCCGATCTGTTCGGGCACGCTGATCGCCTCGAACGTGTTCCTGACCGCCGGCCACTGCACGGCCTTTTTCGAATTCGAGCTGGCTCCCGACTTCACCGCCTGGGTCAGCTTCGACGGCTCGATTCCTTTCGGGAACCTGACCAGCAACACGACCAACTTGATCGAGGTCACGCACGTGGTGACGAACCCGAACTACAACCAGCGCCAGAGCGACCCGGGGGACATCGGGGTCCTGATCCTCGGCTCGAGTCCGGAAGGGATTTCGCCCGCGACGCTTCCCGCGTGCAATCTCCTCGACCGGCTCTCGGCACACAACGGCTTGAAGGACGCCGTCTTCACCGCGGTCGGCTACGGAGTTCAGAACCGGGTCGTCGGAGGAGGAGTGCCGTACTTCCAGGACATGAACCCGATCCCGCGTATGTATGCCTTCTCGAGCTTCGATGCTCTCTCCCCGGGCTATATCCGGCTCTCGCAGAATCCCTCGAACGGAAACGGGGGCACCTGCTTTGGCGACTCCGGCGGGCCGAATTTCCTAGCGGTCGACGGGCAGACGATCCTGGCGGCGATCACGATCACGGGGGATGCCGTCTGCCGGTCGACGAACGTGGACTACCGGCTCGACCTCTCTTCGGCGCAAGGGTTTTTCGAATTCGTGAACTCCACGTACGGGACCGCGATCCCGACGTCCTGCTAGCCGAACAGTCTACGAACCGGTTTCCGGCGGCGCGGCCGGCGGCTCGGAGCCTTCTGCGGCGGGCGCCTCTGCCGGTGCCGCTTCCGGGGCCGGCGCGGCAGGCGCGGGCGCGGGCTCGATCGGCTCGGGCGCCGGACGCATCGCGGCTTCGTCGGCGAACTCGTGCTTGCAGAAGTAGCACTTGACCTTCTGTCCCGGCGCTTCGTCGGGCCGCCAGGCGAAGAAGACCTTTCCGCAGTTGGGGCAAACGAGCCGCTGCTGGTTTCCCGGAATGCCGCCTTCGACCGACAACGCTTCCCCCTTCGCGTCCGAGCATAGCCGACGCCCGCCGTTCCCTTAGAATCCGCCCGCGAAAGAGGAGCAAACCATGAGACTCGAGATCCGGCGCCTCGCATTCGTCGTGCTCGCTGCGCTGACCGCGACGACGGCGGTCTCAGCAGCTCCGGCTCCGGCGGCGCGCAAGGCGACCGCGGCTCCGGCCGGAGCGATGCCCGCCATCGCGGTGGAAGTTCTCTCCCCGCGATCGCGGATGGAGGAAGATCTGCGGATTCTCTGCGACGAGATCGGCGGCCGCGCGACCGGCAGTCAGGCCTACGAGGCGGCTCTGGAGTGGGGGAAGGAAGCCTTCCGCCGCGCGGCAGTGGATTCGGTCGAGCTCGAGTCTTACGACGCGCCGGCGAAGTGGGAGGGCGTCCGGGCCGTGGCGTCGGTCGTTTCGCCCGTGACGTTCCCCCTGCGCGTGGTCTCTTTCGGCAACGCGCCGTCGACTTCCGGAGCCCTGACGGCCGCCCTGGTGGACGCGGGCGACGGCC
>DASXSX010000207.1:0-2741 GCA_036505815.1 Thermoanaerobaculia bacterium | reverse complement strand
TGGCCGAGCTTCACGAAGCCGCTCGAGAAGGCGAACGTCAAGACCGGGACCGATTTCAAGATCGGTCTGCCGCGCACCGAGGTCCGCTCGGCGCACGCCGACTCGCACCTCGGGCACGTCTTCGACGACGGGCCGCCGCCGACGCACCTGCGCTACTGCATGAACTCCGCCGCGATGCGCTTCATCCCCGCGGAGAAGCTCGTCGAGGAAGGCTACGGGCAGTACAGGAGCCTCTTCGAGAAGGCTCCGCCGAAAAAGTAAGTCGAGGTCCGGGCTCTACGGCTTCGCGGCCGGCAGGTAGTCGGCCGGTATCGGGTTCTCGGGCCGTTCGGCGTCCCAGACGACCGAGGCGATCCACCACCGGCTCCCGTCGCGCAGGAGCTGGATCGAGTTGACGCCTCGCTCGAAAGGCTTCGCGTCGCCCGGGGCGTGGCGCGACTCGTACGTCGAGAAGATCTGGCAGATGTTGCCGAAACAGTCGGTCCGCCGCGCGATCTCGCGCTCGAAGAAGCCGGTCGCCGCCGTCCCCTTTTCCTTTCGCGCAGCGACGGCCTTCTGGTACCGCTCCGCGAACGCGTCCACGTCCATGACCGTGAAGTCCTCCCCGGCCCGCTTGGGCGGAACGAGCATCCCGACGTAGAGGAAGATCCCGCGCATCCGGTCGAAGTCGGGAGAGGTGTCCGGCCCGTGACTCACGGAGGCATAGAGGGCCGAGACGATCGCATCCACCGACGCGGCGTCGGCGGGCGCTGCCGGTTCCCGGCGCCTGGGATTCTGGCCGGTCGCGAGGCCGGGCACGAGCAGGAGAGAGGCAATCAACAATCGGGATCTCATCGTGGTCCCCCTCCGCGGACGCTTCGAGGCTATCGCAACTCCTTGAGCAGCTAGACTCGTCCCGGAGGAAGAAATGCGCATCTTGTCTCCTCGACTCCACGGGGTGCTCGATCTCGTGCTCGTCGTCGTCCTTCTGCTCGCGCCGCTCGCCATCGGCTTGGGAGGCTCACCGGCGGCGATCGCGTACTCGCTCGCGGCGATCCATCTTCTGATGACGCTCCTGACCCGCTTCCCGATGGGGGTCTGGAAGAGAATTCCGTTCTTCGTTCACGGGATCGTCGAGCTCATCGTCGGAATGGCCCTGATCCTTCTGCCGTCTTACGCCGGCTATGGGCCGGGCTCGCCCGCGAAGCGGTTCTACCTCGCGATGGGCGCGGCGATCCTGGTCGTCTGGGCGCTCACGGCGTATCGGGGAGCCGAGGCGACCGCGGAGGCGTGACGCCGCGCGCGAAAGCCATCGCGCTCTCAGCCGTCGTTCTGGTCGCGGCCGCACTCACTGTCTCCTGCACCGCCTCGAAGCGAGCCGGCAGGCTGACCGATCGGGATCGCGCTTCGCTCGCGGCCCGCGTGCGCGGCGAGCTCCTCGACTCGTGGCGCGCGTACGAGCGATACGCCTGGGGACACGACGAGCTCAAACCGCTCTCCAGGGCGCCGCGCGACTGGTACGGAAACGAGTCGCTGCTCATGACCCCCGTCGACTCGCTCGACACGCTCCTTCTCGCCGGTCTGACCGAAGAGGCCGAAAAGGCGAAGTCGCTGATCGTCCAGAAGCTCTCCTTCGACAAGGACGTCTCTGCCAAGAACTTCGAGATCACCATCCGGGTCCTGGGCGGCCTGCTCTCGGGCTACGAGATGACCGGCGATGCGCGACTCCTGCGGCTGGCCGAGGACCTGGGAAGCCGGCTCCTTCCCGCGTTCGACTCGCCGACGGGAATGCCCTACATGTTCGTCAACCTGAAGACGGGCAAGACGAGCGGCGCCCGCTCGAATCCCGCGGAGATCGGGACGCTCGTGCTCGAGTTCGGAACGCTGGCGCGGCTGACGAACAGGCCTGTCTTTTTCGAAAAGGCGAAGAAAGCGCTCGTCTCTCTCTTCGAGCGGCGCTCGAAGATCGGACTCGTCGGCGAGGAGATCGACGTCGAGACGGGGAAGTGGATCAGCCGCGCGAGCCACGTCGGCGGCGGGATCGACTCGTACTACGAATATCTCGTCAAGTGCGGAAAGCTCTTCGGCGACGCGGACTGCGAGCGGATGGCTCGCGAGAGCCTGCGCGCGTTGAACGGCCACCTCGCCGACGACTCGCCGAACGGGCTCTGGTATGGCCAGGTAGACATGACGACGGGGGAGCGCACGGCCACGGAGTTCGGAGCGCTGCACGCTTTTCTCCCGGCGGTCCTCGTTCTCGCCGGCGACCGCGGCCGCGCCCGGCGCCTCCAGGACTCGTGCTTCAAGATGTGGAACCTCCACGGGATCGAGCCCGAAGTCCTCGACTACCGGACGATGCAGGTCACGTATCCCGGGTATCAATTGCGGCCGGAGATCATCGAGTCGGCCTACTACCTGTACCGGTACACGAAAGACCCGAAGTATCTCGACATGGGCCGGACGTTCTTCGAGAGCCTCGTCGCCCGCTGCCGCACCGATGCGGGATACACGACGTTGAAGAGCGTCGTGACCGGCGAGAAGGGCGACCTGATGCCGAGCTACTTCCTGGCCGAGACGTTGAAGTACCTCTACCTGCTGTTCGCTCCCGACGAGAAGCTGGATCTCAAGCGGGTGGTGTTCAACACGGAGGCACATCCGCTGCGGCGGAATCCATAGCCCTTCACGCGAACGGCAGCGGCTTGATCGGCAAACCGGCGGCGCGGAACAACCGCCGCAGGGTGACCGCCATCGCCTGCGCGGCT
>DASXSX010000206.1:0-6753 GCA_036505815.1 Thermoanaerobaculia bacterium | reverse complement strand
CCGAGCAGGCCGCTTCGTCGCTGCCTCCGTCATTCCGAGGCCCACAGGGCCGAGGAATCTCTCGATTTCCGAGAGATCCTTCGCGGAGCCTGTCCTGAGCGAATGCGAAGGGCTCAGGATGACGAAGCGCCCTGCGGCCGCTTCGTCAGCTGGGAAGGAAGCCGCGGCGACGACAGCAGCGTCTCGAACACGTCCCAGCGCTTCTCAGGCGTTTCGCCCCACGACTCGACGAACTTCCGGACGATGTCCTTGCCCAGGTTGTAATTGATCACGTAACTGCGGTACTGGTCGATGAACCGCACCCGCTGCTCGGCGCGATCCCGCGGGTACAGGGCGTACTCCGAGAGCCAGCGAGCGGCCGCGGCGGCCTCGATCTCTCCGTTCAGGTAGCGGCGCGCGGCCTCGTTTCCGGCGTATGCCAGCCGGTCGATGATCTGCCGGACCCGTTCGAATTCCTCTGCCCGCGCCGGATCGAGTCCGGCCAAGGGATAGAGCTTCGCTTTCTCGAACTCGACGCGCTCGCGGCCGGGGAACGCCAGCTCGATCCCGAAGTTCGCGCTGCCCTCGGCGATCAGCGACTGCGGCGAGAAGAGCGGATAGACGCTGTACTCGACCCACCCACGATCCCGCACGAGGTTCTTCTCGAGGAGCATGTTGTAGACGTGGTGTCCCGGGTATCCCTCGTGACACGCCAGGTCGATCGGGCGATCCATCGTGATCGGCAGGTCCGTATTGACCTGAATGAGGCTCTTGTTGTGACCCTGATACCAGTTGTAGCCGCTCCACGACTTGCCGGTGACGTACTCGACCGTGAAGCTCTCGCCCGGCGGCAGCGCGATGTGCTCGAGCGTCCGGTCGCGGCATTCCGCGATCGCCGCGCGAAAGACGCCGTCCACCCTTTCCTTTGGAATGGTGAAGGCCTTCCGGAACGTCTCGTAGCGATCGACTAGGCTGGCGGAGCCCCCGTCTCCGGGAAGCGCGCGATCGAGGTCGTCACGGACCTCGCGGAAGTGCTCCTCGGTGTTCACCGGCGCGACCGCGTCGTACAGCGCCCGGGATTCCTCGTCGAAAGAGAGCCGCTTGCCTCCGAGCATCGCGACGCGGGTCGAAAGCGCCTGGAGCTGTCGCGTCAGATAAGCGCGCCGCAGACGAGGCATCTCGTCGGCGGGCTCCGGGATCGCTTCCAGCCTCACGATCAGGTCGGACGCTTCCGAGGCGATTTCGGGGAGCGGCCGTTTCGCCGCGTCGGCTTCGCGCTTCCACTCGGGCGGTCCGTAGAAGGCGTCGACATAGTCCTTGTCGTGCTGCCCGACGGCGAGGACGAGCTTTACGTAACGCTCCGCGGCTTCGTTCATCCGCCGCACAGTATCCGTGACGGGCGCGGTGGTCGAGGCGCAGCCGGAGGAAAAGAGCGCGGTGATCGAAGCGCCGAAGATCGGAAGAAAACGGTTTCTGCGCATCAATCGAGCTTATCGAAGACGGATAATGCGGCCGCCATGAAGGCGATCCGGGTCGAGGCCGCCGGCGGGCCGGAAGTGATGCACCTCGCCGACGTTCCCGATCCGCAGCCGCGCGAGGGCGAAGCGCTCGTGCGGATCGACGCGGCCGGCGTCAACTTCATCGACGTCTACCACCGCAGCGGCGCCTACGCTCTTCCCTTTCCGCTGGTGCCGGGCCAGGAGGGCGCGGGCACGGTCGTCGCCGTCGGCGGCGGCGTGTCCGAAGTCGCCGTCGGCGATCGAGTGGCTTTCGCTCCCGGCTCGGGGGCGTATGCCGAGCTCGCCTCGGTCCCGGCCGCGCGGCTCGTTCCCGTTCCGCAGGGCGTTTCCACGAAGCAAGCCGCGGCCGCGATGCTCCAGGGAATGACCGCGCACTACGTCGCGACCTCGACCTACGCCTTGAAGCCGGGCGATACCTGTCTCGTACACGCCGCGGCAGGAGGGGTGGGACTCCTTCTCTCCCAGATCGCGAAGCTGCGCGGCGCGCGCGTGATCGGCACCGTCTCCACCGAAGAGAAGGCGGCGCTCGCGCGGGAAGCGGGCGCGGAAACGATCCTCTACACGAAAGAGGACTTCGCCGCCGCGGCCCGGCGGATGACCGGCGATGCCGGCGTCCAGGTCGTCTACGACGGCGTCGGCCGCGACACGTTCGAGAGGAGCCTCGATTCCCTCGCGGTGCGCGGGACGATGGTCCTCTTCGGGCAGGCGAGCGGCGCCGTGCCTCCGATCGATCCGCAGATCCTGAACCGGAAGGGCTCGCTCTATCTCACCCGTCCCTACATCGGGCACTACACGCGCACGCGCGAGGAGCTCCTCGCGCGGGCCGGCGACGTCCTCGGCTGGATCGCGGCGGGGAAGCTGAAAGTGCGGGTCTTCCGCGAGCTCCCGCTCTCCGAGGCGGCGGAGGCGCACCGACTGCTGGAATCGCGTCGAACGACCGGGAAGCTGCTGCTGATCCCTGGGATCTGACCTCTGCGCGGATCAGACCATGGGATCTGACCCCTGCGGGGATCAGACCCCGCTACTGTTCCGTCGGGTACCCCAGCTCCCTCCAGCGCTTCCAGCCGCCGTCCATCGAGACGACGTTGCGGTAGCCCATCTTGGCGAGCGTGTCGGCCGCGAGCGCCGAGCGATACCCGCCGCCGCAATAGAGAATGATTTCCTCGTTCCGGTTGGGGATGGCGCGCTCGATGTCTCTTTCGATGACTCCCTTTCCCATGTGCATTGCGCCCAGCGCGCGGCCGCGCACCCACTCGTTGTCCTCGCGGACGTCGATCAGGTGGAAGCGTTCGCCCGTCTCCTGCCGGCGCCGGACCTCCTCCGGGGTCGTCTCCCGAACCCGATTCTTCGCGTCGTTGACGATGTCGAGAAAGCCTTTCGAGTGTTCCATGCCTGCCTCTCCCGTCAATCTCCAAGAGCCGCCAGCCGGACGATGAGATCAACTACGCGGTTCGAATATCCCCACTCGTTGTCATACCACGAGACGACCTTGACGTAGCCGTCTCCGCTGGCGCGCGTCGAGAGCGCGTCGAAGATCGAAGAGTGGGGATTGCCGATGATGTCGCTCGAGACGAGAGGAACCTCGCTGTACTCGAGGATCCCGCGAAGGGGGCCTTCCGCGGCGCGCCGCATGGCGTCGTTCACCTGGGTCGCCGCCGCCTTCTTCTTCAACCGGCAGGAGAGATCGACAACCGACCCGTCCGGCACAGGCACCCGCATCGCCATTCCGTCGAGCTTGCCCTTCAGTTGCGGCAGAACCTTGCCGACCGCGCGGGCCGCTCCGGTCGTCGTCGGGATGATGTTCTCGGCGGCCGCGCGGCTGCGCCGGAGGTCTTCGTGCGGCACGTCGGCCAGCCGCTGGTCGTTCGTGTAGGCGTGAACGGTCGTCATGAACCCTTCCTCGATGCCGAACTCTTCGTCCAGGATCTTCGCGATCGGCGCGAGGCAGTTCGTCGTGCACGAGGCGTTCGAAACGATCCGGTGCTCCCGGGAGAGCTTGTCGTCGTTGACTCCGACGACGATCATCGCGTCGACCTCGTCCTTGGGCGGGACGGTCAGAATGACCCGCTTCGCGCCGGCCGAGAGATGCTGCGCGAGCTTCTCGCGGGTGAGGATGACGCCGGTCGACTCCACCACGATCTCGACCCCGAGCTTTTTCCACGGAATCTGCGCGGGATCCTTTTCGGCGGTCATGACGATCTTCCTGCCGTCGACGTACATCGCGTCGGCGTCCGCGGAGACCTCGCGGTGGAAGACCCGCATCACGGTGTCGTATTTGAGGAGATAGGCGAGATGCGCATTGTCGAAGAGGTCGTTCACGGCGACGACCTCGATGTCGTTCCGTCCGGAGAGGATGCGGAACACCGAGCGACCGATCCGGCCGAACCCGTTGATGCCGACCCGGATCGTCATCGGGAGCCCTCCGCGCGGCGGTCGAGTTCGGCGAATCGGTCGATCAGCTCCACCGCCCGGTGCGCGTAGCCGTAGCCCGAGTCGTACCAGGAGACGGTCTTCGAGACTTTTTCTCCGAGCACCATCGTCGCCAGCGAGTCGAAGGTACTGGACCAGGAAGACCTGGCTACGTCGCTCGAAACGATGGGGTCCGCCTCGAACTTGAGGACGTTTCTCCACCGCTCGGTCGCCGCCGCGGTCCGCACGACCTCGTTGACGGCGACCGGCGTGACCTTGCGCGAATGCCAGCAGACGAGGTCCACCGCCGAGCCGTTCCGCACCGGAACGGCGACCGCGGAACCCGTGACGCGGCCTTTCAGGTCGGGCAGGACCTCCATCACCATCGCGGGTGAGCGCGACTCCTGCGGAATGATGTTCTCGGCCGCCGCCCGGCCGCGGCGCATGTCTTCCGCCGGCACGTCCGCGAGCCGGTGCTGGCTCGTGTAGGAGTGAACTGTCGTGTAGAGCGCCCGCTCGATGCCGAACGCCTCGTGGAGGATCTTGGCGATCGGCGCGAGGCAGTGAACGGTCGACGAGGCGTTCGAGACGATCCGCTGGCGGCTGTGGAGCTTCTCGTCGTTGACCCCCCGCACCACGGTGACGTCCGGCGCCTCCAGAGGCGGCGCGCAGGCGATGACCCGCTTCGCTCCGGCGCGCAGGTGGGCCTCGAGCTCGGCTCGCGTGCGCCCGCGGGAAGTCGCCTCGAGGACCGTCTCGACTCCGAGCTCGCCCCAGGCCACGGTCCCCTGGTCCTTCCCGGTGATCATGCGGATCTGCTTTCCGGCGACGTAGAGGTGCCCCTCGCGGATCGAGACCTCGTCGGGGAACCGGCCCAGAAGCGTGTCGAACTTGAGCAGATATTCGAGCGGCTCGGCTTCGTTCCAATCGCTGATCGCGGCGATGCGGACATCGTCCCGGTTGTAGAGAAGCCGGAAGAGATTGCGGCCGATCCTTCCGAAGCCCAGCAGTCCGATGACCTTCGTCATGGTGCGGAATTTATCGCGTCGAGGAAGCGCCGCCAGACGGCCAGGTACCGCTCTCCGCCCACGACATACGCGTCGTTGTGGCCCGCGCCGGGAACGACGAGCAGCTCTTTCGGTGGCCTGGCGAGCTCGAAGAGTCGCTGCGCGTGCGCGGCCGGCACGATGTCGTCGCGCGCGGCCGCGACGAGAAGCTTGGGCTGCGAGACCCGGGCGATCTTCGACCCGGTGTCGTAACGGGACGGGACCAGGAAGCCGGGCACGAACGGATAGTGCACGCGGGCGAGCGCCGGAACCGAGAGGAAAGGGGTCTCGAGCGCGACCCCGGCGCAGGGCCGGGCGAGCGCGACCTCGACGGCGACCGCGCAACCGAGCGACTCGCCCAGCAGGATGATCCGTTTCGGCGGGAACCCGCGCCCGCGCGCCGCGTCGTAAATCGCGAGGCCGTCGCGGTACAGGCCCGCCTCGGAAGGCCGTCCTTCCGAGAGACCGTAGCCGCGGTAGTCGACGAGGAAGAGGTCGACCCCGAGCCGGTCGACGAAGAGCTTCGCGCGATCGAGTCGATGGCTGACGTTTCCCGCGTTGCCGTGGAAGAGGAGGACGACCCGACGGCCGCCGCCGTGGATCCACCAGCCGTGGAGGCGCACGCCGTCGGACGTGATGGGACGCAGCTCCTCCGACCGCAGGCGATAGGCGGCGGGCGTCGCGTCGAGCCGCCGGAGCGGAAAGTAGAGAAAGCGGTCTTCCAGCAGGCTCATGAGCTACGCTGTCGCGGGAGGGAAAGGCGCATGAAGGTATCCCGTAGAGCGATCGTTCTCGTCGCCGCCGCGCTCGCGGTGGCGTTCGCAGCGGAAAGTTCCCGCCCCGCCAGATCGAAGTCCCTCGAGGTCACGTACTACTACCTCCCCGGCTGAATGATCTGCGCAAAATTGAAACCCGCCGTGAGCGGGCTCGACAAAGAGTTTCCCGGGGTCCGCGGGAAGAACGAAGATGCGACCACGCCCGAAGGCCGTGCAGCGATCCAGAAGCTGGGATTTCACTCTCACGGGGTCGTCATCCGATCCGCCGCCGGCAAGGTCCTGTGGAAACAGCCGGACCACACGGTCAGGATCGAGGACGTGCGCGCCGAGCTTGCGCGGCTGACGCGGCGGCGCTGACGTAAAAATCAGTTCTTCGCCGGCTTCCTGCCGGTCCTCTCCCGGAACCAACTTTTGGCGCCGAGGAAGCGATACTCCGTCGTTGCGCCGTTGACCCCGATGCCGAGAGAGAGCACGCCGGTCGAGATCAGAAAAGTCCCGTTCCGGGACGCTCCCCGCGCCTGATATTCGCCGTCGATCTGGAAGTCCCCGACGCGCGCGGTCAGCCCCCGGACCTCGGCGAAAGATTTGCCGAGCTTGACCCGCGCGCGCCCGGCGAGCCCTTCGAGGTCGAAGAGCTTGCCCGTCCAGGCAGGGAGCTTCGTGTGGATGAGAGCCAGGAACGGCTTTGCGTTGCGGGCGCGAACGGACATGGTGGTCGCCAGGACGGTGGAACGCACCGATCGAACGTCTCCCGGCGCGAAGTCCAGTCGCGTCCACCACGACCGCGTCGCACCGGCGCCCTCCGCGATCGCGGCGTCGGAGAGCTTCACGTAGCCGCCGTTCAGGCGGAAGCCGCCCTTCTCGAGGCTGACCTGGGAAACTTCTCCGCGCCCCTCCAGCTTCCCCTTCAGGCGGACGTCGAAGATGCGCAGAGCGAGATCGGGCGCCGAGTAGTCCACGGTGGCGCTCGCGAGTCCGTGCTCCACCGCGCCCCGGACCGCGAGGCGCCCCTTGCCGGTCTGA
>DASXSX010000205.1:0-39503 GCA_036505815.1 Thermoanaerobaculia bacterium | reverse complement strand
ACACCCGGTCGACGAAGGCGCGCGTGGCGGCGAGAAACTCGAAGATGTCCATGGTCGGGACGTAAAAGACGTGACGCTGCTTCATGACCGCGATGGTCGCCGCGTCGATCGGGGCAAGGACGCCGTGGGCGAGCGCCGTCGCGCCGTCGGCGACCGCTTCCCGCGTGTCGGCGAGATTCGGCGCGTGTACCGAGGCCCGCAAACCGAGCTTCTTCGCCTCCGAGAGGAGGGCCGCCGCGACGAGGTGATCCATCCGTGGCAGCCGCGGCTTCGGATCGCGGCACCACCCCATGTCGTCGAGCATGAGCTTGATCTCGGAAGAGCCGAGCTCCTTCGCCTTACGGACCGAAGCGCGCGCGGCGTCCGGAGTCGGCGGTGTGCGATCGAGGCCGCGATCCGGAGGCTCTCCCTGGTCCCACCAGCCCCCTTTCGCCGTGAAGATGGGCGTCGCCGGGAAAACTTCGGGAACGTCCGCTCGAACCCTCGACTCCGAGGCGAGCTTCTCCGCAGCCGCCACGTCCTCGGCCATCAGCCGCACCGAGGTCACCCCCCAGCGCAGCATCTGCTTCAGGTCCGCGTCGGATTCGGCGTGAACGTGGGCGTCGATCAGACCGGGGACGATCCACTTCCCGCTGGCGTCGCGAACTTCCGTGCCGGCCGGAAGAGCGGCGATCGCGGCCGGCGTCGCCGTCGAAAGGGAAACGATTCGACCGTTTTCGACGACGAGAAGCACGTTGTCGCGCGGCGGCGCTCCGGTCCCGTCGATCACGGTCGCGCCGCGAAGGGCGAAGATTGCGAAGAGGACGCTCCTAACGGGCGATCGCTCCCTCTTTTTCGAGCTCCTCTTCCGGGATCTCGACCGGATAGACGCCCGTGAAACACGCCGCGCAGGTGGCCTGGAGCGGCCGCCCGAACGCTTCGAGCATCCCTTCCGACGAGAGGTAGCCGAGCGTGTCGGCTCCGATGAATTGCCGGATCTCCTCGACCGAATTGTTCGCGGCGATCAGCTCCCGCCGCGTCGGCGTGTCGATGCCATAGTGGCAGGAGGCCATCGTCGGCGGCGAGGACACGCGCACGTGAATCTCGCGGACGCCGGCTTCGCGCAGCATCCGCACGATCTTGCGCGACGTCGTCCCGCGCACGATCGAGTCGTCCACGAGAACGATGCGCTTGCCCTCGACGACCTCGCGGACCGGATTCAGCTTGACCTTGACGCCGAAGTGGCGGATGGACTGTTTCGGCTCGATGAAGGTCCGGCCCACGTAGTGGTTTCGGACGAGACCGAGAGCGAACGGGATCCCCGATTCCCGCGCGTAACCCAGGGCGGCGTACATGCCGGAGTCGGGCACCGGAACGACGAGGTCGGCGTCGGCCGGATGTTCGCGCGCGAGCCGCGCTCCGAACGCCTCGCGGGAAGCGGCGACGCTCTTGCCGAAGACTTTCGAGTCGGGACGCGCGAAATAGACGTGCTCGAAGATGCACGGCGTCGAGTTCGCGAACGCGAAACGGCGGGAAAACAGGCCTTCCCGCGACAGCCGCACGATCTCGCCCGGCTCGACGTCCCGCTCGAAACGGGCGCCGATCAAGTCGAATGCGCACGTCTCCGACGCGACGACGGGTGAGCCCTCGTGGGTTCCCAGCGAAAGAGGCCGGATGCCGTGCGGATCGCGCGCGGCGAAGATGCCCTCCCGGGAGAGTACGAGGATCGAGTACGCGCCCTGGACGTCCAGCAGCGCCTCCGCGAGGGCCGAAGCGACGTCCGGCGCCTTCGACCGCGCGACGAGGTGGAGGATGACCTCCGAATCCGACGTGGTCGTGAAAAGGGCGCCGGAGCCCTCGAGGTTCCGCCGGATCTCGCGCGCGTTGACGAGGTTTCCGTTGTGCGCGAGCGCGAGCGGTCCGCGCCCCGTGGCGAAGACGATCGGCTGCGCGTTCGCGAGGAGCGATGCCCCCGCCGTGGAGTACCGAACGTGCCCGATCGCCGTGCGTCCGGGGAGCCGGGAGAGCCTCGCTTCATCGAAGACGTCGGCCACGTAGCCCATCTCCCGCTCGACGAAAAAGGCCTCTCCGTCGAGCGTGGCGATCCCGGCCGACTCCTGCCCGCGATGCTGGAGGGCGTAGAGACCGAGGTACGCGATGTTGGCGGCGTCCTGCGAATCGGCGACCCCGAAGATGCCGCATTCGTCGTGGAAGCCGCCCTGGATTTCCATCCCGTCAGATGTTAACGCCTCGGGGAAGAGGTTCATGCCTCGACGCCCAGGTCCGGCGCGGGCCGGTTCGTCAGGACATCCAATCGGCGAAGATGCGGACCTTTTTCGCGGAACTCCAGGCGTCTGGCCGGACTTTCGTCGCGAGCGAGATCTCGATCTCGTGTGCTCCGGGGGGAATGACCCTTCGAGTCGAGAACACCCCGATCTGCGCACCCGCCTCGTTCAAGAGACGCACGACGATCTCGACTCGATGCGCCTGGCCGTCGGTGTTCGAGCCGGTGAAGACCCATTCCGTGACGACCGGATCGGCGCCCGGCTCGGATTTCCTCTGAAGGGTGACGGAATCGATCGAAGCCACGAATCGTGCGCGGTACTCGAGCCGCTTGAGGGTCGTCTTTTCGCCGGGCGCCGGCAGCGGAATCGTCGTCTCGGAGTGCTGCATCAGCGCGGCGAAGGCAACCGCCGCCGCGGTTGAAAGGACGGTGACGCAAGCCGCTTTCCTGCGTGCGCTCATGGGAACCTCTTTCGAGTCTGAAGCGGATTATAGAGCCTTCGAGCCGGTCAGAAACTGCGCGAGCTCGCGATCGTGCCGGCGCGCCAGGATGACCTGGGACGTGACCGCCCCGATGAGCGCGATGAACATGTCCCATTGCGTGTCCCACAAGTCCCCCTGGGTTCCGAGAAACGCCATCGCGGCGGATCCGGAAATGACCGCCATCGCCCACTCGAAGAGCTCGTAGGTCGCGCTCACCGCGAGACAAACACACGTCACCAGCAGAAAGAGCCATCCGCCGGGAGGCAGTCCGACCCTTCGTCGCAGAACCTCGCGGACCAGGACCGCCGGCACGAATCCCTGGACGAAGTGCCCGAGCCGGTCGTAGTGATTTCGCGCGAGGCCGAGAAGATCGCGTACCCAGAATCCGAGCGGCACCTCCGCATACGTGTAGTGGCCGCCCACCATGAGGACGAGGGCGTGCAGGAAGATGAGGCGATACGCCAGAGGGGTGAGCGGGAAGCGGCGGGCCGTCAGAAGCAGCACCGGCAGCGCCACGAAAATCGGTGCGACCTCGAGGAACCAAGTGTAGCGATCCTTCGGGTGGATTCCGGAAATCGCGAGAAGGACGAGCCCGGTTGCCAGCAGAACGAGCGGTTCGCGGCGTCGGGCGCTCGAAAGACGTCCGGAGCGCGTCGACCCGGTCCGGGAAGCCGAGAGACCCTCCATCACTTCGCCCAGGCCGCAAAAGATACCGAAAGATCGGCCTTTTCCGTCGTGTGCGATGTTCGTGCGGCTGGCACGCGCCGTGCTCTGCACCTCTATCGGTATGAGCAACACGACGCCGGATCGGACGAAGGTCCTGGCTGCGGCCGCGATTCTTCTCGCCGGTTTCGCCGCGGGGTGCGGATCTTCCGCCTATGCGCGCCGGACCGACCAGGACCAGCTCCTGTCGGCTCGGGTGGATGAGCGCCTGGCCGCGACCTCGAGCCTCGCCGGCTCGCGCGTGGAGGCCAAGTCCCACTGGGGGGTCGTGGCCCTGCTCGGTGAAGTTCCTGAAGAGCAGTTGAAGCGCGAGGCGGAGCAAGTCGCGACGACGGTCCCGGGCGTCGTGAGGGTCAACAATCTCATCCTGGTCGCAAAGGAAGCCTCGAGGGCCGGGGGATCAGCCCCGCCGGAAGGCTCCCTGACTATCGCCCGGGCCGATTAGGTCCGAAGGAGGGGTACATCATGGTCAAACGTTTCCGTGGAATTCTGGGTGTCGCCGCCGCAGTGGTGCTGGTTGCCTTCGTCTCCGGCTGCACGACGACGCAGTCGCCGAAGAGGCAGATCGACGACGGCGCGATCTCGGCTGCCGTCAAGGCGAAGCTGACTGCCTCCCGCTTCTCGAACATCGTCAACGTCGAAGTCAACGTCACGAACGGGATCGTGACCCTCGCCGGCGAGGTGCCGAACGCCCAGGTGAAAGCCGATGCCGAGAGGGAAACACGCAGCGTCGACGGCGTGAGGGGGGTCAACAACAACCTCCAGGTCAAGAGCCCGCCCTCGCCCTAGCTTCGCTCGGAGACGAGAGGAGGACGGCAGACACGGGTCTGCCGTTTTTTTTGTAGTCTCGCGGCGTGCCGACCTGGAAGCTCACCCTCGAGTACGACGGCACCCGCTATCGTGGCTGGCAGGCCCAGACCAGTACGGAGCGCACGGTGCAGGGAGTCTTCCTGCGCGCCGCTCGCGAGGTTCTCGGCGCCGACTCGGTTGCCGGTGGCGCCGGTCGGACGGACGCCGGAGTCCACGCGCTGGCGCAGGTCGCGCATCTGAAAGCTCGGCGCAGGCTGCCTCCCGACGAGATCCTGCGGAGCCTGAACGACGCGCTCCCGCACGACGTCAACGTTCTCGCCGTCGAGCCCGCGCCACCCGCGTTTCACGCGCGGCACGATGCCCTGAGCCGGGCTTACCTCTATCGCATCTCCCGCAGGCGGACAGCGTTCGACAAGCGCTACGTCTGGTGGGTCCGGGACCGGCTGGATTTCTCCGCGATGGAGAGCGCGGCACGGCACTTCCGGGGACGGCACGACTTCTCTTCCTTCTGCGAGAACCCGGAGGGACAGCAGTCCACGCTCGTGGTCGTCGTTGCGAGTGAGGTCGTCGAGCGAGCGCACGAGATCCACTTCCGGGTCGAGGCATCGCATTTCCTCTGGAAGATGGTGCGGCGGCTCGTTGGAACGCTGGTCGAGGTCGGGCGGGGCAACCGGACGCCCGCAGACGTCGCAAGATTGCTCGGCGAAAAGTCGGCCGAGCCGGCGCGCTGGACCGCGCCGCCGTCCGGACTGTTCTTAGAGAGGGTCCGGTACGGGGACAGACCCCAATTTCCTCAATGACGTCGAATGAAGGAAAGGAAGAACTGGAAATTGGGGTCTGTCCCCCTACAGCACGTCGGCGGCGGCGATCGCGCGCTCGAACGCCGTCGTCCAGATCTCCCGAAGTGAAGCGACGTCTTCCTCGATCGACACGCGACCGGCGATGCGAAGAGAGAGAGCGGCGCCGCCGACCCTCCCGATGGCGCGGAAGGGAACTCCCGTCGCCGCCGCGGCCTCGCCGATCGGGCGCTCTTTTCCGGAGGGGAAGGTGATCAACGCGCGCCCCGTAGTTTCACCGAACAGAAGCGCCGATGGGCGGATCGTTTCCTCGAGCGAGATTTCGGCGCCCAGGCCGCTCTTCATCGCGCACTCGGCGAGCGCGACTGCGAGCCCGCCGTCGGAGACGTCGTGCGCGGAAGCGAGGAGACCTTCTTCCGCGAGCCGAACGAGAAGATCCACCAGCCGCCGTTCCGCTTCGAGATTCACCTCGGGACACGGGCCGTCGTCGCGTCCGTGGACGGTTCTCAGGTACTCGCTGGCGCCGAGCTCGTCCTTCGTCTCGCCGAGCAGTGCGACGACGTCCCCCTCGCGGCGCAACGCAAGGCCGACGCGGCGCGACACGTCCTCGAGCAGCCCGACCATTCCGACGGTCGGGGTGGGCGGGATCGCAAGCCCGTCGGTCTCGTTGTAGAAGGAGACGTTGCCCGACACGACCGGAAGGCAGAGAACTCGACAGGCGTCGGCGAGACCGCGCACGGCCGCCTCGAACTGCCCCATGATCTCGGGCCGCTCCGGGCTCCCGAAGTTCAGGCAATCGGTGACAGCGAGAGGCCGCGCCCCGGTCGCGGCGATCGAGCGTGCCGCCTCAGCCACCGCGATCGCCGCGCCGCGATACGGATCGCATGCGCAGAAGAACGGGTTGACGTCGCTCTTGAGAGCGATCGCTTTCCGGGTGCCCTTGATCCGGATGAGCGCGGCATCTCCGCCCGGCCGCTCGACCGTGTTCGTGCCGACCATGTGGTCGTACTGGGTCCAGATCCACGACTTCTCGGCGACGTTCGGCGAGGCGAGGATCGCCCGAAGGCAGGCGCGGTAGTCGTCCGGTTCGGGAAGGAGCTCCCAGCCCATCGAACCGAGCAGCTGCGGCGGGACGCGGGGACGGTCGTACACGGGCGCGCGGTCGGACAGAGGCGCCGCGGGAAGGTCGGCCACGATTGTCCCCTCGAAGAAGAGGACCACTCTTCCGCTGTCGGTCACCCGTCCGATCTCGACCGCCGCGAGGTCCCACTTCGCGAAGACGTCCATCACCGTCGCGAGCCGGTCGCGGCGCGCGACCAGCAGCATCCGCTCCTGCGATTCCGAGAGCAGGATCTCGTACGGAGTCATGCCGGATTCGCGCACCGGGACCCTCGAGAGGTCGATCTCGAGCCCGCTTCCGGCGCGGCTGGCCATCTCGAAGGACGAGGACGTGAGCCCTGCGGCGCCCATGTCCTGGATTCCGACGACGGCGTCCGTGCGGAAGAGCTCCAGACAGGCCTCCATCAGCAACTTTTCGGTGAACGGATCTCCCACCTGGACCGTGGGCCGCTTCTGCCGGGTCTCGTCGCCGACGAACTCCTCCGACGCCATCGTGGCGCCGTGGATTCCGTCGCGCCCCGTCTTCGAGCCGACGTAGATGACCGGGTTGCCCGCCCCTTCCGCCCGGCCGCGGAAGATACGGTTCTTTTCGACGACCCCGACGTTCATCACATTGACGAGGATGTTGCGGTCGTAGGCGGGGTGGAACGTCGTCTCCCCGGCCACCGTTGGAATCCCGATGCAGTTGCCGTAGCCCGCTATCCCGCGGACGACCCCATCAACGAGGTGCCGCATCCGCGGCGCATCGAGCCGGCCGAATCGGAGCGAATCGAGCGACGCGATCGGTCGCGCGCCCATCGTGAAGACGTCGCGCAGGATTCCCCCCACGCCGGTTGCCGCGCCCTGGTACGGCTCGATGTAGGAAGGGTGGTTGTGCGATTCCATCTTGAACGCCACCGCAAGGCCATCGCCGACGTCCACGATCCCGGCGTTCTCCCCGGGGCCCTGGATCACCCCGGGACCCTCCGTCGGCAGCTTTTTCAGATGGATGCGCGAAGACTTGTAGGAGCAGTGCTCGCTCCACATCGCGGAGAACACGCCGAGCTCGACTAAATTCGGCTCGCGGCCGAGGATGTCGACGATTCGGTCGTATTCCTCGTGAGAGAGGTTGTGCTCGGAGATGAGATCGGCGGTGATCATGACTCGGCGAGCGCCAGCGCCGCCGACTCGAACATCTTTCGTCCGACGTCGTTGCCGAGGAGACCTTCCGCGCAACGGTCCGGGTGCGGCATCAGGCCGACGACGTTCCCCTCGCGATTCGAGATGCCGGCGATCGCAGCGATCGCGCCGTTGGGGTTCGCCGCGTCCGTAATGCGGCCTTCCGCGTCGCAGTAGCGGAAGACAATCCGACCCTCGTACTCGAGCTCGGTCAGGGTCTCCGGCGGTGCCGTGTAGTTGCCTTCCATGTGCCCGATCGGCATCCGGACGACTTCGCCCGGCTCGTACAGTCTCGTGAAGGCGGTGCCGGTGTTGTCGACCTTGAGATAGACGTCGCGACAGACGTAGCGCAGCCCGCGGTTGACCCGCACCGCTCCGGGAAGCAGGCCCGCTTCCAGCAGAACCTGGAACCCGTTGCAGATCCCCAGCACCGGGCCGCCGTCGGCCGCGAAGCGGGCGACGGTCTCCATCACCGGCGAGAAACGGGCGAGCGCCCCGGCGCGCAGATAGTCGCCGTACGCGAAGCCTCCCGGCAGGATCACGGCGTCGGCGCCCTTCAGATCCGTATCGCGATGCCAGACGTACTCGGCCCGGCAGCCGAGGATCTCGGTCGCGACGTGGTGGCAGTCCTGGTCGCAGTTCGATCCGGGGAAGACGACGATCGCGAAGAGCGGCTTACCGCTCACAATCCGTCCGCAGGCGCACGTCGTATCCCTCGATGACCATGTTGGCGAGGAGCTCCTCCGCCATCCGCCGCGCCTCCGCCTCGACCGCGGCCGGATCGTCGCCGCGGACGTCCAAGAAGAAGATCTTGCCGGCGCGGACGTCGGAGACCGTCTTGTGACCCAGACGCTCGAGCGCCGACGCGATCGCTCTGCCCTGCGGGTCGAGCACGCCCTCTTTGGGATAGACCCGGACCTCGACCCTCACGCGTCGAAGGCCTCGTAACCGTCGAACTGGTCCGCCGCGCCGTACGCGGCGCCGCTCTCGGCGAGCTCCAGGGCCGACGCCAGGGCGGCGAGGGCGAGAACCGGGGTGTTGTTTGTCCGCGACAAATGGGTCGCGACGACCCGCTTGAGAAGCTCTCCGGCCGTCGTGCGCACCGCCTCGGCCGACTGCCGATTGGAGAGATGGCCCCAGCCACCGGCGATGCGCTGCTTCAAACCCCAAGTGTAGGGGCCGTCTCGCAGCAGGTCTTCGTCGTGGTTGAACTCGAGAAGGAGCGTCGTCGCCCCGCGGAGGAACTCCAGGAATTCTCGCTGCACATGGCCGAGGTCCGAGGCGATGACGAGCCGCGCGTCGTCGGCCTCGAAAGCGTAGGCGACGGACTCGTTGGAGTCGTGGGGCGTCCCGAGAGGCCGGAAGCCGATGTCTCCGATCCTCCCCTCCCGGCACGACTCCATGCGTACGAATGGCGAGAAGAGGTTGCCTTCGAGGCCGAGGGCGTCCGCGGTTCCGGCGGTCGCGAAGAGCGAGCAGCCGAATCGAGCGGCGAACGTCAGGGCGCCGATCGAGTGATCGCCGTGCTCGTGGGTGACGAAGATCGCGCGGATCGTCCCGGGAGCGATTCCCCGCGCCGCCACGCGCTTTTCGATCTCTTTAGCCGAGAGGCCGGCGTCGACGAGGACGCGCGTCTTACCCGACTCGACGACGCAGGCGTTTCCGCCCGAGCCGGAGGCGAGCACAGCGACGCGCACGGAGCAAGATTAGCAGAGGCGCGGACAGATGAAGTCCGACCCGCGCTCTTGTCATTCCGAGGAGCGAAGCGACGAGGAATCTGACAGCGTAGCGGTCATTCTGAGCGAAGCGAAGGATCTCCTCCGCGTTCCAGCGTCAGATCCCTCGCTTCGCTCGGGGTGACAGGGAAGTCACGAGTGCCCAGTCGAGCCGAAGCCGCCGCCGCCGCGTGGCGTGCCCGGCAGCTCCGGCACCGGCTCGAACCGCGCGCGCGCGACCGGCGCGAACACGAGCTGAGCAATGCGGTCTCCGCGGTGGATCGTCACGGCCTCGGCTCCCAGGTTCGCGACGATGACGCGGATCTCGCCGCGATAATCGGAGTCGACGGTCCCCGGCGCGTTCAACAATGCGAGGCCCCGGTCGTGCGCGAGGCCGCTGCGCATCCGGACCTGTCCTTCGTAGCCGGACGGGATCGCGACCGCGATGCCGGTCGGAACGAGCGCCCGCCCGCCGGCCGTGATCGTCAAGTCCGTCTCGATGGCCGCCCGCAGGTCGCAGCCGGCGGATCCCTCCGTCGCGTAGGCGGGCGCGTCGAGCCCCTCCCCGTGGGCAAAGACCTTGACCGGCACGGCGATCGACATCGGCTTCGAAGCGATATTCTTTCGCAGAACCGGGAGCGTTGATGACCATGGCCGAAACACTCGATCGGGGCCGGGAGTCCTACCGTCGACAGCAGTGGACCGACGCGTACGCAGAACTCTCGGCCGCCGACCGCGAAATCCCTCTCGAGCCCGAGGATCTCGATCAGCTCGCGATGTCGGCGTACCTGATCGGAAAGGACGCCGACTCGACCGACCTGTGGGCGCGGGCGCATCAGGAGTTTCTCGCCCGGAACGACCGGGAGCGGGCCGCTCGCAGCGCGCTGTGGCTCGCTTTCGGGATGCTCGCCCGAGGCAACATGGCGCCGGCCGGCGGCTGGCTCGCCCGTGCGGGACGAGTCCTCGAGGGCGTCGGCGACTGCGCCGAGCAGGGGTTTCTCCTCGCCCTGAACGCGATACCGACCATGTTCGGGGGGAACCCCGCGGGCGCGCTCGAAATGTTCGGCCGGGCCGCTCAAATCGGAGATCGCTTCCGGGACGCGAACGTCGCGACGCTGGCGCGGATGGGCGAGGGCGATTGCCGGATCCGCCTGGGAGAGCCCGCGGCGGGCATGAAGCTCTTGGACGAGGTCATGGTCGCGGTGACGGCGGGAGAGGTTTCCCCGCTCCTGACCGGGCTCGTCTACTGCGCCGTGATCAGCGCGTGCCACGGAACGTTCGACCTGCGCCGCGCCCAGGAGTGGACCGACGCGCTGACACGATGGTGCGATTCGCAAGCCGGCCTCGTCGCATACCGCGGCGTCTGCCTCGTGCACCGCGCCGAGATCCTGCAGTTGAAGGGTGCCTGGCCGAGCGCTGTCGATGAAGTCCGCCAGGCCTGCGAACGACTTTCGCAGCCTCCCGCTCACGCGTCCGTCGGAGTGGCGTTCTACGTGAGAGGCGATCTCCACCGCCTGCGCGGGGAGTTCGCGGAGGCCGAAGAGGCGTACCGACAGGCGAGCCAGTTCGGACGCAAGCCCGACCCTGGTCTCGCGGAACTGCGGCTGGCCCAGGGTCAGGTCGACGTCGCGGCCGCGGCGATCCGCCGGGTGGCGGAAGAGGCTCGCGATCGCCGGGTCCGGTCCCGCATTCTTCCGGCATACGTCGAGATCCTGCTCGCCGCGGGCGACGTCGCCGCGGCGCGGACCGGCGCAGAGGAGCTCTCCGAGATCGGCGCCGCCCTCGACTCGCCGTTCGTACGGGCCGTCTCCGCGCAGGCGCGGGGCGCCGTCCTCCTGGGCGAAGGGGACGCCCCGGCAGCCCTTGCCTCCTTGCGCGAAGCCGCGACCGGCTGGCGCGACCTCGAGGTGCCGTACGAGGCGGCGCGCGTTCACGTCCTGGTCGGACGCGCCTGCCGGCACCTCGGGGACGAGGAGACGGCGAAGATGGAGTTCGACGCCGCCCGCCGCATCTTCCAGGAGCTCGGCGCCGCGCCGGACGTGGAACGGGTCAAGCAACTTTCCCGGACGCCGGCGCCTGGCGCTGCCATCCCGATCGTTCGTCGGGAGCCGGTGACTCTGGGCCCCGGCGCACGGCTGGGGCCGTACGAGATCGTCTCGTCCGTCGGCACTGGCGGGATGGGCGAGGTCTTTCGCGCCCGTGACACCCGCCTCGGCCGGGAGGTGGCCATAAAGATCCTGACCGCCGCGCACGCCGGCGATCCGGACAGCGTTCGGCGGTTCGAGAAGGAAGCGCGAGCGGTCGCGTCGCTGTCGCATCCGAACGTCGTTCCCCTTTTCGACGTCGGGGATCAGGACGGGGTCCGGTACGCGGTGTCGGAGTACGTCGAGGGCGAGACCCTCCGGGCGCGCTTGAAGCGCGGGCCACTGCCTCCCGCCGAGGCCGCGGAATTCGCCGCGCAGATCGCCGAAGGACTCTCGGCCGCACACAAGAAGGGTTTCGTGCACCGCGACATCAAGCCGGAGAACGTGGTCCTGGCTCACACGACCTTCGCCCGGATTCTCGATTTCGGACTGGCAAAACGGAACGCCGGGATGTTGGGCGCTTCCGTGTCGGAGGAGGAGGCGACCCAGAGCGCGTTCTTGACGGAGCCGGGAATCATCGCCGGAACGATCGGATACATGAGCCCGGAGCAGGTGCGGGGCGAGGCGGTCGACGGCCGCTCCGACATTTTCTCGCTCGGCGTCGTGCTGTGGGAGATGCTCACCGGCCGCCGCCCGTTCCGAGGTGACTCCCCCGTCGAAACGCTCTCCGCGATCCTCCGGGAGGAGCCGGCGCCGGATCCGGCCTTTGCGGATCTACCCTCCGACTTCGAACGGATCCTGCGCCGCTCTCTCGAAAAGCGCCCGGAAAGCCGTTACGGCTCGGCCGCCGACCTCGCGCTCGATCTGCGGCGCGTCGCCGCCGACGTCGCGAGCGTGCCGGGTCGGCGACGACCAGGCCTGGGGAACGCGCTTCGAACCTGGCTCCGTCCGTCAGGCCGCTCGCGACGATCGTCTTGATTCCGGGACGGCGCCAGCCGACCCGGTCTGCCCAGCTCTTCGGGGCATGACCGGGCAGTATTCTTTCCCACGATCGTGAGACTTTCCCCCGGGACCCGTCTGGGCCCTTACGAGATCGAAGGCGAGCTCGGGCGCGGAGGAATGGGCGAGGTCTACCGCGCCCGCGACACACGGCTCGGCCGGGAGGTCGCGATCAAAATCCTGCCGGCGGCCTTCGCCGCCGATCCGGAGAGTCTGCGGCGCTTCGAAAAGGAAACGCGTGCGGTCGCGTCCCTCTCGCACCCGAACGTCGTGACGCTTCTCGACGTCGGGGAACAGGAAGGCGTGCGATACGCCGTCGCCGAGCTCGTCGTCGGAGACACGCTTCGGACCCGGCTCGCGGGAGGACCGCTTTCCGTGCGCGAGGCGGCGGAGATCGCCGCGCAGGTCGCCGAAGGGCTCGCCGCGGCGCACGAAAAGGGCGTCGTCCACCGTGACGTCAAGCCCGAGAACGTCGTGATCACGCCTTCGGGCTTCGCGCGGATCCTCGACTTCGGGCTTGCGAAGAGGAACGAGCCGGCGCTCGGTGGCGCGGTGGAAGATGAAGCGACCCGCAGCGCGATCGCCACGGAGCCCGGAGTGATCGCCGGAACCGTGGGCTACATGAGCCCCGAACAGGTGCGTGGGGAGGCGGTCGACGGCCGATCCGACATTTTCTCGCTCGGCGTCGTGCTCTGGGAGATGCTGACCGGACGCCGGCCTTTCCGGGGCGATTCCCAGATCGAAACGCTGAATGCGATCCTGAAAGAAGAGCCTCAACCCGAGCTCGCGCTCGAAACGCTCCCAGCCGAGCTCGCGCGGATCCTTCGGCGCTGCCTCGAGAAGCGCCGGGAGAACCGCTACCACTCCGCCGCCGATCTCTCGCACGATCTGAGAACTGCATCCGGCGCTGCGATCTCGGCGGTCACGCGTGTCCCTGCCGCACCGTCCGCGAAGGGGCGAAGGATGGTTTACGTCGGATTGGCGGTCCTCCTCGCCGCGATCGTCGCCGTGGTCTTCCTCATCTCGCACCGGCGCTCGCCAGCGACGCAGCCCGGACTTCCCCGGACGCTCGCGGTACTGCCGTTTCGGGCGATCTCCGCCGAAGGGATGCCGGAGCACTTCGGCCTCGGCCTCGCGGACTCGCTGATCGGACGGCTCGCGGCGGTCCGCCAGCTCACTGTTCGCCCGACGAGCGCGATCGCCCGCTACGAGACTGCCCCGGCCGACGCGAGCGAGATCGGCCGGAAGCTCGGCGTTGAGGCTGTCCTCGAGGGGACGTATCAGAAGCTCGAGGGAATGACGCGCGTCTCGGTTCAGATGACCGACGTCTCGCGCGGCGGAATCCTCTGGAGCGACCGCATCGATCTGCCGGAAGGCAAGCTGTTCGAGCTCCAGGACACGATCTCGCGACAGGTCGCGGAAAAACTGCAGATCGGGCTCGCGCCGGCCATGCAACGCACGCTCGGCCCTGCGGAGAGGGTCCCCGACCAGGTCATGGAGCAGTACCTCGCGGCGAGGGCTCGTCTGCTGAGGGTGTCGACCGCCGTAGCGGAGGAGCGGCAGCAGGTCATCGCCGCGTTCGACCAGATCGTGGAGGAGGCACCCAACTTCGCTCGGGCGATCGGCGCCCGAGCCTACGCCCGGGCGTGGCTCTCCTTCGTGCGACCGGATTCCGAGAGCTGGACCGCCGCGCTCACCGACGCCGATCGGGCGCTCGCCCTCGATCCCGACCTCGCCGAGCCCCGTTTGGCGCGGGCGTCAGTCGCCTGGTCCTCTCTCGGCGGCTGGGACGTCGTGAGAGCGGTTCGCGAGCTGAAGCGGGCGGTCTCCATTTCGCCGAACCTGGACATTGCACATTTCGATCTCGCCCGGATCTACCTCCACAGCGGGTGGCTGCCCGAGTTCGAAGATGCACTCCGCGCGGGCGAGCGCATCAACCCCTCCGGCTTCGAAGCGGACCGCCAGCGGGCCAGCCGGGACGGCTGGGGCGGCGGCGATCGGCGTACGGCATTGGAAGAGTACGAGAAGCTCCCTCCGGAGAGCCAGAAACTCTGGGCGACGCGCTGGCCGAAGGACTGGCTGCGCGCATTGTTCGAGGACCCCCGGCGGCTCGAGCCCGAGATCGAAGTACAGCGGCGCCAAACGACCGAGGACATGAAGCCGGCCTATTCGGCGATCCTCGCTATCCTGCGCGCCCGACAGGGACGGGAATTCACGGATCTGGAAACGGAAACTCTCTCCTCCGACCGCCGGATGGGTCACTTCCATCACGTCTTCCACTTCCTCGCCGAAGCCCGAGCGATGCGCGGCGACCTTGCCCGCGCCGCGGAGCTCTTGCGTATGGCGGTGGAGACCGGTATGCCCTGCGCTCCCTGTTTCGACAACGATCCGCTGCTCGCGCCGGTCCGCGCCTCGAAGGAGTATGCTGAGATCAAGAGGGAGATCGAGCGTCGAAACGCCGGCTACCGCGCCGCGCTAAAAGGCGTTCTTTAGCCAGGGACGCACGTGGCTCTCGCCGTCGGCTCGCGCCTCGGGCCTTACGAGATCGTGGATCGTCTCGGTGCCGGCGGCATGGGCGAGGTCTATCGCGCGCGAGACACACGGCTGGGGCGGGAAGTTGCGATCAAGATCCTACCTGCCGTTCACGCCGCTGACCCGGAGAGCATCCGCCGCTTCGAGAAGGAAGCGAGAGCGGTCGCATCGCTCTCGCATCCGAACGTCGTTCCCCTCTTCGACGTCGGCGAGCAGGAAGGTGTCCGATATGCGGTGGCGGAGCTGGTCACCGGCGAAACGCTCCGCGCGCGCCTGGCCGGCGGTCCGCTCGCGACGAGGAAGCGGTGGAGATCGCCGCTCAGATTGCCGAAGGCCTCGCGGCCGCGCACGAGAAGGGGATCGTCCATCGCGACATCAAGCCCGAGAACGTCGTCCTGACCCCGTCGGGGCATGCTCGGATCCTCGACTTCGGCCTGGCAAGGACTGTCTCGGCCGGTCTCGAGGGAGCCTCCGGAGAGGAGACGCAGAGCGCGATCCTGACCGAGCCGGGAGTCGTCGCCGGCACGGTCGACTACATGAGCCCCGAGCAGGTGCGCGGGGAAGCGGTGGACGGGCGATCGGACATCTTCTCGCTCGGCGTGGTGCTGTGGGAGATGCTGACAGGGCGCCGGCCGTTCCGCGGCGATTCGCAGGTCGAGACGCTCCACGCGATCTTGAAAGAGGAGCCGCCGACGGACGCATGGGGCGGCGTTCCGCCGGACCTCGAGGAGATCCTGCGCCGCTGTCTCGAGAAGCGGAAAGAGAACCGCTACCACTCGGCCGGCGACCTCGCGCACGACCTGCGAAAATTTTCCGCCTCGCCGCGCTCGAGGACCCGAGACGCGCCGAGCCGCAGATCGAGAAACTTTTGCGCGATTCCCCCGACCGGGAAACCTATTTCGCGATCCAGGTGCTCCTGCGCGCGCGATCCGGCCGTAATTTCGAGGATCTCGAACGAGAGGCACTCGCCGGAAAGGCCCGGGTCGGGCATTTCCATCACATTCAACATTCGTTGGCCCAGGCGCACGCAGCCATCGGGGACCTTCCCGGCTCGGTGGAGTTTCTCCGCCAAGCCGCGGAGAACGGCTTTCCCTGCGCGGCGTGCTTCGACAACGACCCGCTGCTTGCACCAATTCGGAGCTCTTCGGAATACGCGAAGCTCAAGAGTGAGATCGAAAGCCGCACCGCCGGCTGTCGCGCGGCGCTGAAGGACGTTCTCTAACAGAAACTCAGAGCGCCGCGGCGAGATCCGGGGCGGTCAGCGGCAGCTTGCCGACGTTGCCGACGACCGAAAGGGACAGGACCCGGCTGTCGAAGAGGCGCTCGGCCTCCTCGTCGACCTCGTCGGAAGTCACGGCGTCCACTTTCACCAGCCGCTCTTCGGCGGGAGCGACGCGGCCCAGATAGAACTCCTGCCGGGCCTGCGACGACATGCGGGACACCGTGGACTCGAGCGAGAGGATCATGCTGCCCTTCAAGTTCTGCTTCGCCCAGGCGAGCTCCCGCGGGCGGACGCCGTCGCGCTTCAACTTCCTCAGCTCCCGAAGCGTGACCTCCAGGACCCGCGCGAGGTTTTTCGGGGCGCAGGCTGCATAAATGGTCTCGTAACCGCCCAGCCGGTAGGAGTTCAGGGTGGAGGCGATCGAGTAGACGAGTCCCCTCTTCTCTCGAACCTCCTGGAAGAGCCGCGACGACATTCCGCCCCCGAGCACGATGTCCACGAGATGAGCGGCGAAGCGGCGGCCGCTCGCCTGCCCGGGTCCTTCGACGCCCAGGCAGACGTGGGCCTGCTCGAGGCCGCGGCGCGCCTTCAACTGGATGTGCTGGTAAGAGTGGGGCTTCCCGGCCAGGTGATCTGCGTGATGACTCCGTCCGTTGCCGCGCACGGCACGACGGCGAAAGAGCTTCTCGAGCGACTCCAAGACCTCGAGCTCCCGGACGTGTCCCGCCACAGAGACGATCAGGTTGTCGGGCGTATAGCGCTCGCGGTAATAGCGGTAGAGGTCGCCGAGGCCGATCCCCGCGACCGTCTTGGACGTCCCCAGGACCGGCTCGCCCAAAGGATGCGTGCGCCAGAACGACCGGACGAACATTTCATGGACGAGGTCGTCGGGGTTGTCGTTCGCCTCGCCGAGCTCCTCCAAGATGACGCCCCGCTCGACTTCGATGTCGTCCGACTCGAAGGCCGGCGCCAGGACGATATCTCCCAGCAGGTCCATGGCTTCCGCGAAGCGGGTGTCGAGTGTGTGCGCGTAGAAGCCGGTGTACTCCTTCGTCGTGAAGGCGTCTACGTCGCCGCCCAGGCGGTCGATCGCGCGAGCGATCTCGACCGTCGAGCGCCGGCGGGTCCGCTTGAAGAGAACGTGCTCCAGGAAGTGCGAGATGCCCCGCTTGCCCGGGGATTCCTCTCCTGAGCCCGCCCGAACGAAGAACCCGAGTGAGAACGAACGAACGTCCTGCATCTCGTCGACCAAGACGGTCACTCCGTTTTCGAGAAGGTGTTCGCGGACCATCGGGACCCCCGGCAGGCGGCACATTTTATCTCCGGGCGTGCCTGCGGCCCCGGCGGAAAGGTTAAATTACTGATTGGTAAAGACTTGACCCAGTCGGCGCGGGCCCCTCAAGGCCGCGTGCGGGGAGCGGGCGTCGAACGGAGGGTATAGGGATTGAAGGGGATGTTCAGGTCACTGTCCGCGTCTCCGACGATGAAACGCCATTGGTCGTAGTAGCGCCGGCCCCGCCACTCCCGCAGGGCCTGCTGATGAACCTTCGACCTCACGCCGATGATCGGGCCCACGTTCACCGGCTGTCCCTCCTTGCCGGAACCGACGATCCAGGGCGTCGGAGTCCGCATGAGGCCGGAGTAGGTGGAGGGAGGCCGGTTGCTCGGGTCCACGTTCTGGTCGGCGAACGACGTGGAATCCGGCTGCCCCTGGATCAGAAGCTTCCAGTCATTGCAGTCGCATATCGGCTCCTTCCAGAGCTTGCGGATCGTGCGCGGCCGGTTCGTGTACATCTCCTTCAGGGAGGTCGGGTATCGGCCATACCGACGCTGAAACAGCGCGATCGAACGGGCGTACTGCTTACCCCGGAAAAGGAGCTCTTCCTCCCGCTCCCGCCGCATGATCGTCGAGATCGATGGGCCGACGGCGGCGATCACGATCGTCAGGATGGCGATGAAGATCACGACCGCTACCATCGTGTAACCGTGATCGGTCTTGCGGCTACCAGTCCTTGTAGACGGTCCCATCCAGCGCCTTCCCCGTCGAGCCGCTATGGACGTCGATGATGCCCGGAGCGGTGGACTGCTCGGACGTCGGCCCGCCGGGCGGCTGCCCGCCGGGCGCCTCCCCTCCCGACGTTGTCGTCCCTCCCTCCCCCTCGGCTGTGGGTTCGATCTGCTCGTAGGCGACCACCCACGTGTCCCGCGACTTCGTCATCGGGTCGACCGGGATCTGGCGCAGATAGCCCTCCGAGACGAGGGTCGTCAAGTCCGGCGGGTAATAGCCCTTGTCCCCGTGAAACTGGTCGATGGTGCTGCGCAGCGTGAACAGGTCCTCCTTGAGCGCCGCCTCCCGCGCTCGCTGCGGGGAGTCCCGCAACGCCGGAATCGCGACGGCCGCCAGGATACCGATGATCGTCATGACGACCAGCAGCTCGAGGAGGGTGAAGCCCGATTCCCGTCTCCCGGCCATCATCACCAGTCCTTGTAGTACGTGCGGTCGATCCCGCGTCCGTTCGACAGCGTATAGACGTCGTAAACGTTCTGACCCCCCCACGCAAAGGAGTCCGTGTCGTCCTGGAAGGAGCGCAGGCCCCACTCCGCCTTCCGGGTCATCGGATCGATCGGGATCCTCCGCAGGAACTTCATCTTCTTGTTGACCTGGCCGATCAGATCGACGCCGGTGACCAGGGTCTCCAGATCCTTCGGATAACCCTCGGTGTCGACGCCGGCGAGCGGGATGAGCCCCGCATCGGAGTACTGCTTGTATTTGTCGATGGCGTTACGCATCAGACGGAGCTGGTACCGCAGCTCGAGCTCGTCCTGGCGCTTCAGCGCGTAGCGAGCGACCGGGATCGCCATCGCCGTCAGGATCGTGATCATCGCGGCGACGACGGCCATTTCGACCATCGTGAAGCCGCTCTCGCCACGTCGGGACACGGGACACGGGGCACGGGACGCGACGCGGCGGTTCACGGCGAGCGGACCTCGACGGCGGCGTCGGAAAGGATGGCCTGGCCTCCGGTCGTCGCCTTGTCGAACGCGAGACTCGTGCTGCCGGGGGCAACCCCCTTGATCGTGATCTCCGCAAGGGAGCGCGTCCCGGACAGGCCGAGCCCGCTCGGCAGATCCAGGATGACTTTGCTTCCCTCGACCCGCGCCTCCCCCGTTCCGGCGCCCCCCACGATGGGACGGACGGCCACGACGGCGGCGATCGCGGGGTCGAACTGAAGTGCGAGTGTGCCGGAGGGTGACGCGTCGGTCCCGGTCGCGCGCACGGTCACCGTCTTCTGTTCTCCGGGCGCGAGAGAGATCGAGGTCGGATCGAAGTCGAAGAGGATCGCTTCGTTGCTCTGCGAGACTGCGCCGGGCGGCACCGGCGTCGGCTGCGGGGGAATCGCTTCCCTCGGGTTCGGCGTCGGCCGGAACGGATCGTTCGGGAGTCCGCCGGGGACCAGAATCTGAGGCGCGGGGGTCACCACCGGCGGCGGAGCGGCTCTCGGCGGCGCGGGTTGGCGTTGGAAATCGAAGGGCCCCTGCTGGGTCGGCGACTCGATCCGCGGACCGCCCTGGACGGAGATGTTCGAGTCCGTCCCGACGTAGAAGGGCTCCAGGTCGTCGGCCGTGACGTCGGGGATCCGGATGATGTGGGGGGTCAGCGTCAGGACGAGGTCGGTGGACTTGTCGTCCGTGAATTTCTTCGAGAAAAGCCTGCCCAGGATCGGGATGTCGCCCAGGAAAGGGACCGCGTTCGTCGTGTGGCTCTTGTCGGACCGGAAGAGCCCGGCGAGCAGGTTCGTCTCGCCGTCCTTCAGCCGGATGCTTGAAGCGATCGTACGGGTGCCGATGATCGGCTGATTCTGTCCCGCCTGGACTTGGACGAAGCCGTTCAGGTTCGAGACTTCGATCGTCAGCTTGAGCGTGACTTCCTTGTTGTGGTGGACGCGCGGCTCGACCTCGATCTTGATCCCGACGTCCTGGTACTGGAACGACGTCACCGGAACGATGTTGCCGCCGACCGTCGTCCCCGTGTTGAACGTCGTCGTGGGGATCGGCACCCGGTCGCCGATGACGAGCTGCGCCTTCTGTCCCTCCGAGATGCGGAGTTGCGGCTTGGCGAGGAGCTCCGCGTCCGTGTTGTTCTTGATGAAGGAATAAGTGATCGAGGGAAGCGAGAAGCCGAACGACCGGATCGAGATGTCTTTCAGCTGATCCCAGGTGAAGTCGCCGTCCGGTACCTTCGCCCCGAAGTTATTCGTGCCCCCCGGAGCGACCAGATCGGCGCTCGCCTGGTAGGCGGAAAGCAGCACGCCCAAGTCCTGGGTCTTCGTAGTGTTGATCTGGAGGAGCTCGACGTCCACGACGACCTCGGCCAGCTGCTTGTCGTTCTGCTCGACGATGCGTTCGGCGATCGCGACTTTGTCGGCCGTATCGCGCAGCGTGATCGAGTTCTCCGCCTTGTTGACGGAGATCCGCGTGGTCTGGAGCAGCGAGCGCAACGAGTTCGCCACCTCGGTGACGTCGGCGTTCGACAGAAAGAACGTCCGGATGACCAGGTCTTCGTACGTCTTGCGGTTGGCCGGAGTGTCGGCCGCGATCAGGATGGTCCGCTCGTCGATGACCTTGTAGAAGTGGTTCTCCTGGCGCATGAGCGTTTCCAGCGCCCGCTGGAATTCCATGTTGGTGAGAACGATCGTGACGTTGTCGTCCTTCAACTGAGGATCGAAGATGACGTTGATCCCGGCGGCGTCCGCGAGGGCCTTGTAGATCTGTTTGATCGGCTTCGGCTGCGGGAAGTTCAGGTTGATGGGGTGTTCGCTCGCCGGCTCGAGAATCGGGGGCTTCGCCCGCGCGCCGCGAGCCTTTCGCTTCAACCCCTCCAGCCTCGTCTCGCCGGTTCGGTCGGCGATGACCTTGGCCGCTTCCTCGCGGGCCTTCCGCAGCTCGACCTCGGCGTATTGGTTCGTCGGATCGAGGAGCACGGCCTGCTGGAGCTCGACGACGGCGAGCTCGGGACGAGCGGAGGAGCGATAGAGCTTCCCTTTTTCGAAATGGGACTGCGACGCCTTGATCTTCGCGCGGGCGAGCGCGACGCGGTAGCGCTGGTCCTTCGGATCGAGCGCGGCGGCCTTGGAGAAATTGATCACCGCCAGGTCCCAGTGCTCGAGCGCCTCCTCCTCGCGGGCCTGGCGGAAAGCTCGGGAGCCGGTGCACGAGGTGACGACAATCAGCAGCAGGGACAACACGGCGCTGGCGTGAACTCGTTTTCTCATCTCGAAAAGGGCCTTTCTCATTGGGTGATCGGCAATCGACGCGACTCGGTCGGCGGGAAACCGACGAAGCCGACGTCGACCGATTCGTATCCGACCTTCTGGACGCGCCAGTAACGGAGGACGACGTCCCCCTCGCGCGCGTTGACGATCTGGTCTCCGAGCTGGAAGACGGCGATCGGTCGCTCTTTCGGGCCGAAGATCCCGATCAGCTTGAAAGGGATCTCCGGAGGCGCCGGAGTCGGCGGAGGCGGAGGCGGAGGCAGAGGTCCGACGAAGCCCGGTTGCCCCGGCGCCGGAGGCGGCGGTGGAGCCGGCGTCGGCGGAGGCGGCGGAGTAGCGGTCGGCTCCCGGAAATCGAAGAGGTCGCGGCCCGTGTCGACCGCGCCTCCGCGAAGGTGGGGCTCGAGATCGCGCGCGGTCAAGAGTGGAACCTCCTCGGGCGCGATCGCACGGGCGCGCGGTTTCCGGTTGCGTGCCGGAGGCGGCTCCCGGCGTTGCGCGGACGGCACCGGGATCGCGGCCTCGGCGGGAACGGGCTTCTCTCGCGCGCTCCATTTCACGACGAAGAAGAGGAGCAGTACGGCGAGAACGCCGAACAGGACCGCCTGCCGCCGGGTGCCGATGGAAAAGCCCTTCATCGCTCGACCGTTCGCTCGACGGTCCGTACGGTCCGTCGCGCCGGGGAAGCGGGCGCGGGGGCAACCGGGGCAACCGGAACGCTCTCCTCGCCCGAGAAATAAGTGGCGAGCACGAGCCTCACCGCGACCTGGCCCGGAACCTCGGTCCGGCTCAAGCCGACCTCACGGACGATGATCCAGCGTCGATTCGCCTCGAACGCGGCGAGCAGCCGCTTGAAGCGGGCATAGTCGCTGTCGAAATGGAAGCCGATCAGCATCTGGGACAGCGGGAGGTTCGCGAGCGGGGTCGTCGAGTAGCTGATCGCCGCCGGAACCACACCGACCTTCTGCATCACGGCGTGAACTTCCTCGACGATCGGCGCGAGCGTCTCCCGCCGCGACCCCACACGGCGCCCGTAGAACTCATCAATGACGGATGAGACTTGAGCGAGCCGGTCGCGCTGCGCGCCGAGCTTCGTCGCCTCGGCCTCGCGGGCCGCGACTTCATGGGCGAGGGTCGTTCGCCGCTCTTCGAGCGCCTGCCGGCGCGCCGACGTGATCGAGCGGGATCCGAGCAGGAACCCGAGGTTCGCCACGAAAAAAGTGCCTGCGACGACCAGGAGCCCGGCCCTCTGGCGCCAGATGGTTTCGCGGGTACTCACCGCGCCCCTTTCGCTTCGTAGGCCGTCGTGACCGTGAAGGCATAGCCCTCGGGGACGCCCTGCTTCGACTCCGACCGAATTTCGGATTTCAGCTCGATCGCCGAGAAGTAGGGGGACCGCGAGAGCGCGGCCAGGGTGCGGACCACGCTTTCCGGTCCGCGGCCCACGAGCGCGATGTCGATCTCGCTCTCTCCCGCTTTCTTGAAACTCGGCTGGAGGCGCGTGAGCCGGACTTCCGCCGGCAGGACCCGCTCGAGCCTCGAGAGCAGCGCGATCCACGAGAACTGCCGCTCCTCGACGAGCCGCAGGAGCCCGCGACTCTCCATCGAGAGCTCGGACGTCTCGTAGGCGCGCAGAGCGTTGCGGGCCTCGTCGGCGGCCGCCGTGGCGCGCGCCTGGCGTTGTTCGAGCCAGGCGATCTCTTCGCGCGTATCGGCGACGTCGCGGCGGAACTGGCCGTACAAGCTCGCGTTGATGCCGAAGAGGATCGCGCCGATCAAAAGAGTTCCTCCCGCGACGAGATAGACGGGCCTGTAGTCGCGGAACGGCCGGCGGGCGAAGTTCAAAGTCATGACTTGCCGTGGACCGCCGCGAACGCGGAGAGGAGCTCGGGCCGGGCGGCGACCCGCTCGTCGAATCCGCGTTCGGCGGAGAAGAGCGCCCCCGAGAGCCGGGTCGGCTGAACCGGAAGAGCCGAGCGGCTCGCGAGCTCGCGACCCGGCGCGGCGTCGTGGACGTAAACGGCGGACAGCCCGCCGCCGTGAAGCTTCTCGAAATAGTAGGAGAGCGAAAGTCGGACTTCCTGATCCTGGTCCTCTCCCTCTTCACCCTCCTCCTCCGGCCGCTGGCGGAAGAAGACGGGGCTTCCGTCGCGGGCGATCACGAAGACGAGCGAGCCCGGCGAGCGGTGGAGCAGTCCGTAATCGCCGCCGGCGAGCGTGCCGAGAACCGGCGAGAGTCCTTCGAAGAGAGCGAGGCTCGAGGGCGCGAGAGCTCCGACCCGAATGCCCAGGCTCTCGAAGGACTGCTCGATCGATCGGAGCATTTCGGCCGGCGCGGCCGCGACCAGCAGGCGCAGTTCGCCCCCTTCTCCCGCCTTCGGCATCTGGTCGAACACGACCGAGAGGTCTTCGCTGATGCCGGGGAGGAGCTTCTTCAGCTTCCAGAGGACCATGTCGCGCACCGCGTCCTCCGACTCCGGCAGCGTGTCGAAATCGATCGGGAGGATTCGCGCCCACGAATCGGGGAAGACGACGGAGGCGCGCGAGAGACGCCCGGCCGATAGCTTTCGGGCAACCTCGACCGCGCCGGCGATCGCGTCGCGGGAGTACAACGGAGTTCCGGAAGGCCCCGCGCCGAGAGTATTCGGGGGGTACACGAAGTGACGCGAGTCGACGAACCCCGGCACCGGCTCGCGACGGACGTTCGCCCAGGTCACGCCATCCGCGAGAAGGCAGAAGACGTGCGACGGGACGACGGGAGGGAGAAGAGGAATCTTCATCAGTCGACGAACGTGACCTTGTTGATCTCCTTCAACGTGGTCCACCCTTCGAAGACCTTCGAAAGGGCCACTTCGCGAAGGAACGTCATGCCCTCTTCCTTGGCCGCGCGCTTGATCTCGGCGGCGGGCCGGCGCTCCAGGATGAGACCCCGGATGCGGTCGGAGAGGTCGAGCAATTCCGCGATCGCCATACGGCCGTGGAACCCGGTGCCGTCGCACTCCAGGCAGCCTTTGCCCTCGTAGAAGATCTGTCCGTCGAGCGTCGCGGGATCCAGCCCGGCCTCCACCAGCGTCTGCGGCGAGATCACGACCTTTTCGCGGCAGTGTGGGCAGATTCTCCGGACGAGCCGCTGTGCGAGGACGCAGTTCAGCGCCGAAACGAAGTTGTACAGCTCGACCTTCATGTTCAGGAACCGGCCCAGCACGTCCACCACGTTGTTCGCGTGGACGGTCGTGAACACGAGATGGCCCGTCAACGCGGATTGCACGGCGATCTGCGCGGTGTCCTCGTCGCGGATCTCGCCGACCATGATCTTGTCCGGATCGTGCCGCAAGATCGACCGCAGGCCGCGCGCGAAGGTCAGTCCCTTCTTTTCGTTGACCGGAATCTGGGTGATCCCGCGGAGCTGGTACTCGACCGGATCTTCGATCGTGACGATCTTGTCCTCGACCGACTGGATTTCCGAGAGGCAGGCGTAGAGCGTCGTCGTCTTTCCGGAGCCGGTCGGGCCGGTGACGAGCACCATCCCGTAAGGCTCGCGGATGAACTTGCGAACTTTCTTCTTCGTCTCCGCGTCGAACCCGAGCACATCCAAGTTCAGGCTCTTGAACTCCGCGTTGGCCGACTCCTTGTCGAGGATGCGGATGACGGCGTCCTCACCGTGCACGGTCGGCATGATGGAGACGCGGAAGTCGATCGTACGGCCGCGCACGCGGAGCTTGAAGCGTCCGTCCTGCGGGATGCGCTTCTCGGAGATGTCGAGCTCCGACATGACCTTGATTCTCGAAATGATCGTGCCGTGGTGGCGTTTGTCGATCGGATCCATCGCCTGGTACAGCACGCCGTCGATCCGGTACTTGATCAGGACGACGTTCTCCTGCGTCTCGATATGGACGTCGGAGGCGCGGCGCTGGATTGCGTTGAAGAGGATCGAGTCGACGAGCTTGATGATCGGGGACGCATCCTGCGTGATGCGATCGATCGTGAGGGTCTCCTCGCCCTCCTCATCCTCGCTGACGAGCTGAAGACGGAAGTCCTCGGTCGCTTCGTCCAGCACCCTCTGCGACGATTCGCTCTTCTGGAGGATGTCCGTGATGGCGGCGCGGCTTCCGACCTTGATCCGGAGGGGCAGCCCGGTCAGGAGCTCGAGCTCATCCAGCTTGACGACGTCGGTCGGATCCGCGCAGATGACCGTCATCGCCTTCTCGGTCCGCTTTTCGGGGATGAACGTGTATCGGAGCATCCACTCGACCGGGATCGAGCGGAAGAGATCGGGGTCCACACGGAAGGAGGAGACGTCGACGTACGGCAGGCCGAGCCGCTCGGCGAGACCGACCGCCTGCGCCTCTTCCTCCTCCTTCGACGGCAACCGGACTGCCGGCTCGCTGACGTACTGTTTGGCCATATTCAACCTTTGATCTGGGACATGATTTTGAAAATCGGCAGGTAGACCGAGAGCAGGATCGTGACGATCACGCCCCCCATCATCACGAGGATAGCCGGCTCGACGAGCGTGATCACACGCGCGAGCAGGACGTCGATCTCCTCGTCGTAGAAGTCCGAAACGGCCGTCAGCATCTCCTCGAGCGCGCCCGAGGTCTCGCCGACCTTGATCATCTCGATCGTCAGGTTCGTGAAAATGCCTGTCGATTCGAGCGAGTGCCAGAGTTCGCCGCCCTCGCGCACTTTCGGGACGACCTCGCGCACGCGCCGCGCGATGTGACGGTTCCCGATCGCCTCGGCCGCGTTCTCGAGCGAAGGCACGAGCGGCGTGCCTCCTCCCAGGAGCGTCGCGAGGCTTCGCGTGAACTGCGTGATCGCGAAGCGCCGGAAGAGACCTCCCAGGAACGGCAGCTTGAGAAGCACGCCGTCGGACCACTCCCGCCCGACCGGCGTTTTGATCCACCGCATCGCGAGATATGCGCCGAACACCAGCGCCGGCAGCAGCCAGATGACGTTGTCGCGCAGGAAGCCGGCGATTCCCACGACGATCACGGTCAGGAGCGGCAAGTCGGCGTGGAAGTCGGCGAAGAACTGCTGGAACTTCGGGACGACGACGGTCATCAGAATCGCGATCAGCCCGCCGGACATCACGAGGAGGATCGCCGGATACACGAGCGTCGAGACGACCTTGCGCGAGATCGCGATGACGGTCTTCTGGTATTTCAGATATCGCCGCAGGACGTTCTCGATCTCTCCCGACTTCTCTCCGGCCTTCAGCGAAGTCCAGTAGAGGCGCGGAAAGATGTCTCCCTGCTCCGCGAACGCCTCCGAGATCGACGCGCCGGAATTCACCCGGTCCTTCACGTCGGCGAGCACCGCGCGCAACGCCGGGCTCTCCTGGCGCTCGAGCAGGATTTCGAAGGAGCGCACGACGGGCAGCCCCGCCTTCAGGAGCGCGATCATTTCCTGGTTGAAGACCAGAAAATCGGCCATCTTGACGCGTCCGCGCCGGCCGCCGCGTCCGATCGGCAGACCAAGGCCGTGACGGCGGATCTCGAAGACGTGTCCCCCCCGTCGCTCGATCTCGACGCGCGCCGATTTCGAGTCGGGGGCGAGGACCGCTTCTTCGGCGACCGACCCGTCCGGCCAGCCCGCCTTGACCGAAAACTGGGGGCTCATGGTTTCTTTTCCACCGTTTTTTGTCCGTCCGTACCGCGCTCCGCGCCGGCGCGCGCCGTCTCCTGCACGAGCAGGACCAGGATCAAGGCGTTCTTGGAGCCCTCGTCCTTGGACGCTCCGATGACGAGCGTTTGATTCAAGGTCACCGCCATCGGCGCCCGGTAGAGCGCCACCGGCACGATCCGACCCTGCGGGTTCCGGCGCAGCCGGGAAAGTGAGAAGGGAGAAAGCAGGAGCTGGTCCCCCGAGCCGGCGGACTCGATCCAGAAGTTCAGCAGGTAGGCGTTCCCCTCCTCCCCGAGCTGCGCGGCCACCGGCGCCCCCTCGATCCCACGCAGCACGGCCGAGTCGATCAGGCTGTAGTCGTTGAACTGGAAGAGCGACTTCAACTTGGCGCCGAGGCCGCCGATCTCTTTCTCGATCGAGCCGGCCGGCACCTCCGCGCGCGCGCGCACGAGCTTCACGGCGAACGTGAAACCGCGGGGCGGGGTGTCGAACTCCGCAATCACTTTCGCGATCATGCGAAGGTTTTCCTCACGATCGGTGATGGTGATCGCCCTCAAGCGCGGCGTCAGAGTCACCGAGCCTGCGACAGAGAGGTGGGGACGGATCAGGAGCGCGGCCTCCTCGACCTGGCGGTACTTCAGGATGAATACCTTCACCGCCGCCTCTTCGGCCGCGAAGAGTGCGAGCGCGAAGAGCGAAAAGGCCACGAGGGCCGCGAAAAAAACTCTCTTTCTCACGCGAGTAAAAAACTCCGTCCCCTCGTCGGGGACTCCGAATTCCGCCCCCTCGGCGGGGGCCCTGTTATGAACTGCTGCGGGTGCAGGCCCGCAGGGCCTGTCCCCACAACATCTCAGATGTCGAGCGAGCGGTCGACGATCCAGACCACCCGCGGCTCCTGACTGCCGACTCCCGGGTTCCAGTCGTAGATCGTGGCATCCGCAGGAAACGTCCCGGTCGGAACGGTCTGCGCCGCAGGCGCGAAGCCGGGCGCCGGCGCGGCCGCCGAACGGCGAACGACCCGGACCGGCTCACGCGAATCCGAACGGGGTGCCGACCCGGGCAATACGAGCGTCATCGCCGCGAGCGCCGCCGCCGAAGCGATCGCCGCGACGCGGTGCCGCCGCTTCGAACGGCCGAGCGCGAGCTTGCGCTCCGCCTGCTTCAGCACCACACCGGCCCGCACTCCCGCCAGGACCCGTTCGACGTCCCTCGCGGAAACCTCTTCGGGAGAGACCCGCGCGAACAGAATGGACGGCTCGATCGAGGCGACCTCGTCGCGACAGCCGGCGCACACGAAGAGGTGCTCCCGGAAAGCCCGCGCGTCGGTCGACGCGAGAGCCCCGTCGACGTATTCCGGCAGTCGAACGCGGATGTCGCCGCACGAAAAGCTCATCGCTGCCCTCTCCCGAGGAGCAGCCCCGGACAAATGCGCGCGATCTCCCGCCGGAGGATTCGCCTCGCGTTGAAGAGATGGTTGCGCACCGTGGACTCGCCGCACTTCAAGATCTGCGCGATCTCTTTCGTGTCGCAGTCCTCCATCTCCTTCAGGACGAAAACGGCCTTCTGCTTACCGGTCAGCCGGCCCGAGACCGTCTGGAAGAGCCGCGCGAGCTCGGCGTCCTCCAGGGCGTTCGTCGTCTCGCGGCCGGTCATCTCCTCCCGCATACGGACGAGGTGAAGCGTGGCGCCGTGCGCCCGCTCCCGGCTGCGCGAGCTGCGGAGGAAATCGATCGAGAGGTTCGTCGCAATGCGGTAGAGCCAGGTGTTGAACGAGTACTGCTCGTCGTATCGGGCGAGCTGCTCCCAGACCCGGAGGAAAACGAGCTGCGCGACGTCGCGGGCGTCTTCGCCGTCCCCCACGATCCGCCGGGCCACCGAGACGACGGCCGGGGTCTTGCGGATGACGAGAACCTCGAAGGCGACTATGTCGCCCCCCCGGGCGGCGAGCGCGAGCTCGCGATCGGGAAGCTCGGTCGCTTCCTGTCGTTGCCGGTTTTCGCTGTAAACGAGCTCCATCGTCTCCTTAACTGCGGCGGGTGCAGGCCCGCAGGGCCTGTCCCCGCGACATTCCTGGGTCGTCCCGGCCGTTATACGGAGCGGCAACGCTCACCGTCGCCCCGTTTCTTCCGGGGTGGGATCTGACCCTTCGGGATCAGGCCCCTCTTTCTTCATCCGATAACCCTTTGAATGGTAAAACCTTGTTCCGACCCAGGCAAGGGGAAGGCTGTTTTCCCGGTGAACGATAATTCCCGCGGCATGCTGTTCTACCGGATTCTGGCGGGGGCGGCGCTCCTCGCCTACTCCCCGGTCGCCCTGCTGCGCTCTCTCACCGGCCGGCGTCGCCTCGGCAACCTGCGCGGGCGGCTCGGGCGTCTGGCCTACCCGGACCTCGCCGGAGGGATCTGGGTCCACGCAGTCTCCGTGGGTGAAGTCGGGGTGGCAGCCACTCTCCTTTCGGCACTGGCGCGCAAAGCGCCCGACCGGCGCCTGGGCCTCTCCGTGACGACCGAGGCCGGGCGCTCGCTCGCTTCCCGGATCCTTCCCTCCGAGGTCGCGCTTTTCGCGTTTCCGTTCGACCTCGCGCGACCGGTCGAACGGGCGCTCGACGAAGTCCGGCCCGGCCTCATTCTCTTGACCGAGACCGAGCTGTGGCCGCTCTTCCTGGACCGGGCCGCCGCGCGCGGAATTCCGGTCGCTCTCGTCAACGGACGGATCTCGCAACGCTCCTATCCGCGCTACCGCATGCTCCGGCGATGGTTCGCTCCGACGCTCGAGAGGATGTCGCTCTTCGTGATGCAGAGCGAAGAGGACGCGCGCCGGATCGAGTCGCTCGGCGTGCCCCGATCGAAGATCCGCATGACCGGCAACGTCAAATACGACCTCCCGCCGGCTCCTCCGTTTCGCGACGGAGAACGGTTGGCGGAGGCGGCAGCCGGACGCCCGATCGTTGTCGCCGCATCGACCGCGGAAGGGGAAGAAGACGCCGTCCTCGAGGCGTGGAAACGGCTGACCCCCCGGCCGCTCCTCGCCATCGCGCCCCGGCGGCCCGAGCGCTTCGACGAGGTGGCGAAGAAGGTCGAGGCCGCCGGCCTGCGCCTCGTCCGCTCGACAGGGCTGGACCGGGGCCGCTGCGACGTCTACCTGCTCGACACGATCGGGGAGCTCGCGGCGCTTTACCTTCACGCGAAGGTCGCTTTCGTGGGAGGAAGCCTCGTCCCGCGAGGCGGACACAACCCGATCGAGGCATGGTCCGCGGGAGTGCCGGTGATCGTCGGGCCGCACGTGGAGAACTTTCACGAGATCACGACAAAGGGAGAGAGCCTGGGCATCGTCGCCCGCGTCGCCGATGCGGAGGCGCTCGCCCGCGCTTTCTCGGCCCGCCTGGCCGACCCCGCGGCGACCGCCGCTTCCGGCGCTCTCGCCCGCAAGTTCGTCGCCGGCAACCGCGGCTCCGCCGACGCGACGGCCGACGAGGTCTTAGCGCTCCTCCCGCGCGTTCCCGCGCAGCACGGAGCCGCCGGGTGAGACCGAACCGGCTCCCCGGCCCGATCGGCCGAGCCCTCCTCTCGCCGCTCTCGGCGCTCTCGGCGCTCTACGGGCGCGCGCTCGAAGAGCGAGCGCGGCTCTATCGGTCCGGCCGGCTCGCCTCTCGCCGCTCGGTCTGTCCTGTCGTGTCAGTGGGGAACCTGACTTTCGGAGGGACTGGAAAAACGCCGTTCGTCGAGTTCCTCGCCCGGCGGCTGCGCTTCGAGGGGAAGCGGCCAGCGATCCTCTCGCGCGGCTACGGACGCCGATCCAAGGGAGTGATCGTGGTCTCCCGGGGAAGAGGTCCGGTCGTCGGACCGGACGAGGGGGGCGACGAGCCGGTGGCGATGGCGAGAAGGCTGGCGGCGGTGCCCGTCGTCGTCGCAGAGCGGCGCGCCGAGGGGGCGCGCGTCGCGATCGAGCTCGGAGCGGATCTGTTGATCTTGGACGACGGCTACCAACACCTCGCGCTCGAACGCGATGTGGACCTGCTTCTTCTGGACGCCTCCGATCCGTTCGGGGGCGGACGGCTGCCGCCGGCGGGGCGGCTCCGCGAGCCACTCTCGGCGCTCGCCCGCGCCGACGCCGTCGTCTTTACCCGGGCGAGTCGGAACGAGCCTCCGGCAGAGGCGCGCTCGGCCCTCGATCGGTGGAATCCGGGCGTGCCGGTCTTCTCCGCGCGGATCCGCGCCGCCGGGCTCCGGGACGAGGAGGGATCGCCGGTTGCCGCCGCGCTCCTCTCGGCGAGGCGGTTCGTCGCGGTCTGCGGAATCGCCACCCCCGCGTCGTTCGCGGCGACGCTTGCGGAGCTGGAGCTCTCCGCCGAGGAGCTCCTCGCTTTTCCCGACCATCACCGCTACACGCGGCGCGATCTCGAGCGGATTTGCCGGGCCGCCGACTCGACGGGCAGCGCATGGATCCTCACGACCGAGAAGGATTCCGTGAAGCTGGAAGGGAAGACCACGCTTCCCGTCGTGACGCTGCGGCTCGACGTGGAGGTCGCGGAGCCCGGCTTCTTTCCGTTCCTGCTCTCCCGGATTTCCGGCGAGCCGGAGAGACCACGGACCGCATCCGCCCGGCCGACGTGAACGCCTCCCCCGATGCGGCGGACCTCGCCGGCGCGGAAACCCTCCCGGCGACGACGACCCCGCGCCGTTCGCGCAAGCGCCGGCGATCCGCCTTCCGCCACCGCGCCGAGCTCGCTCTTTTCCGGCTGGGCGCCGCGGGGCTTGCTCTGCTGCCTCCGCCTGCCGCCCGCCGGGTCGGACGGATTGCCGCGCGCCTCGCGTTCTCTTTTCTTCCTTCGCGCCGCAGGATTCTTCTGCACAACCTGACCGCCGCCTTTCCCGACGAGCCGCCGGCGAGAATCGCTTCCATCGCGCGCCGATCGATCGAAAGGTTCGCGAGCGCGCTCGTCGATTTTCTGGAGACCGGCCGGCTCTCGCGCGAAGAGCTTCTGTCGCGCGTGTCGGTCGCGGGAGAGGAGCACCTGCGCGCCGCACGGTCCCGCGGGAAAGGGGTCTTCCTCCTTTCCGCTCACTTCGGGAGCTGGGAGATCGGGGCGATCGTTGCGGGACTCCTGGGAGAGCCGATCGCGCCGGTCGCCCGTCCGCTCGACAACCCGCTTCTCGATGAGGAGCTCGCGCGCCTTAGGCGGCGCTTCGGAAACCGTCCGGTCTCCAAGAGACAGGCGGCGAAAGAGCTCCTCCGCGCGATGTCCCGAAACGAGACCGTCGCCATCTTAGTCGACCAGAACGTTCTGCCGCGGGAAGCCGTATTCGTCCCGTTCTTCGGACGGCCGGCCGCGACGACCCCGTCGCTCGCGCTCTTTCACCTGAAGACGGGAGCGGCGGTCGTGCCGGTCTTCACCTGGCCGGAAGCGGACGGGCGCTACAGACTCGAGTTCGAGCGGCCGATCCTCGCGGAAGAGTTCGGAGGCGTGGAGGTCGATCGGGACGAGCGGTTGCGCCGCGCGACCGCGCGCTACATGGCGGTGACCGAAGCGGCGATCCGCCGGGCGCCCGACGCGTGGCTCTGGATCCACAACCGATGGAAAACCAAACCGGACAGAGGACCCGGGACGCGGGACCCGGGAAGCCCGTGAGCCGGCAAGGGGGAAAGCTCGTCGTCGCGCCCAACTGGATCGGCGACGCGGTCATGTCGCTGCCCGTCCTTCGGGCGCTTTCCCGTTCCGCCCCGGGTGAGCGGATTGCCGTGCTCGCGCGGCCCGGTCCGGCGGCGATTTATCGGGCCCAGGGAACCGCGGACGAGGTCCGCACGTCGTCTACTCTCTCCCGCGACTCTCTCGCGATCGCGCGCGCCGGTTTCTCGGAGGCGTGGCTTCTCCCCAACTCCTTTCGCTCTTGCCTCGTACCGTTTCTCGCCGGCGTGCCGGAGCGCATCGGCTACGCGAGCGACGGACGCGCAGCGCTCCTGACCCGCGCGCTTCCCCCGCCGCCGCGGACCGCCCACCAGCTGCGCGATTACGATCCGCTCCTGCGATCGCGCGGGATCGAGCCGGACGCCGAGCCGCCGACGCTCCGCATTCCCGCCGAAGCCTCCGACCGCGCGGACGCGGCTCTGGCGCGCGCCGGCTTTTCAGACGTCGACCGCCTGGTGCTGCTCGCGCCGGGTGCGGCCTTCTCGTGGACGAAACGCTGGCCTTCCGAGCGATTCGGCCGCCTCGCTTCGGAGCTCGCCGAGCGAGAATTCGAACCAGCTGTCGTCATCGGCCCGGGAGAAGAGGAGCTCGCGCGAGCCGTCTCGGATCATGCGGGGATCCCTCTCCCCGTGATGGGCGCCGACCTCGATCCCGTCGGGCTCGCTGCGCTCGCCGGCCGCGCAAGCGTCGTCGTCGCCAACGACTCCGGTCCCATGCACCTCGCAGCCGCGGTCAAAACTGCGGTCGTCGCCCTCTTCGGCCCGACCGACCCGGGGAGGACCGGACCCACGGGAGTCCCGTGCGAGGTCCTGGACCGCTACGTCTTCTGCTCCCCCTGCTATCTGAAAGAGTGCCCCTATGGGCACGAGTGCATGCGGGAGATCGGGGTGGAGGCGGTCGCCGACGCCGTCGAGAGGGTCTCCCGGAGTGCCGGGCGCTCCTGAGCTCTACTGCTTCAGCTCGGTATTCCAATAGGCCACGTCGAGGAAGTTTCGCCAGGCTGGGTGCAGCTTGCTCGATCCGAAGTGGCCCACCGGATGCCACCGCGGCTTCCTCGGGTGCGCGACCAGCCGCATCGAGGCCTCCGCCGGCGTGCGATTTCCCTTCTGAACGTTGCAAGCGAGGCAGGCGCAGACGATGTTCTCCCACGACGACGTGCCCCCGCGCGAGAGCGGGATCACGTGATCGAGCGACAGTTCCGAGGACGTGAACTTGTGCCCGCAGTACTGGCAGCGGTTCCCGTCGCGCAGGTAGATGTTGTGCCGGGAAAACTTCACTTCCTGGCGAGGGAGCCGATCGAAGCTCTTCAAAGCGACGACCCGCGGCACGCGGATCGCCATCGAAGGCGTGAGAACCACTTCGTCCTGGGGCTGCACCGGGATGTCACACCAGTTCTCGAACTCGTAAGTCGAATAGTCGGGAAGGACCGCGCGGACGTGACCCTTGTAGAAGAGGGAAAAGGCCTTGCGCACGGACGTGACGTGCACGGCCTGGAAGACGCGATTCAGCACGAGAACCTGAGAGTCGAGCATCAACTTGTCCGAAAACCGCGTCATTATATAGCGCCGATGACACTTCCGGCCTCGAGGGAGCGCCTTCTCTCGCTCGTGACTTCCTTCGCCGGACGGCGGTTGCTGGTCGCGGGCGACTACGTGCTCGACCGGTTCGTCTTCGGCCATCCCAAGCGGATCTCGCGGGAGGCGCCGGTTCTCATCCTGAGATTCTGGAAGGAGGAGAGTCTCCCCGGCGCCGCCGGGAACACGGCCGCGAACGTCCGGTCCTTGGGAGGCATGCCGGTGCCGGTCGGCGCGGTCGGCGACGACCCCGAGGGCGAGCTTCTTACGAGCATCTTCCGCGAGCGCGGAATCGCGACCGGGGCGCTTCTGCCCGTTTCCGGATACTCGACTCCGACGAAGACCCGCGTGCTCGCCGGCGGGGCGCATTCGATCAAGCAGCAGGTGGTGCGCTTCGATCGGGAAGAGCAGTTGCCTGCGGATGGCGCCTGGCGGCCCCGGCTCGCCGAAAAGCTCGGCGAGGTCGCCAGCGGGGTCGATGCCGCCGTGCTCTCCGACTACGGGTACGGCACCGTCTCGCCCGAGGCGGTCGCCCCACTGCGAAGGCGCCTCCCGACGGGCGCCCCGCTCCTCGTCGATTCCCGGCATTCGCTCGGACGATACGAAGGCGTCGATGCCGCGACGCCGAACGAAGAGGAGCTGGAGGAGTGCGCAGGAGAGCCTTTCGGCGACTCAGCCGACAAGCTCGCCCGGGCAGGCGATCGGCTGCGCAGGCAACTCGGCTGCCGGACCCTGCTGGTCACGCGGGGCTCGCGCGGCATGGCCCTCTTCGACGGGGGAAGTCAGCCGACGCTCATTCCGGTGCACGGCACCGATCAGGTCGCCGACGTCACCGGGGCGGGCGATACCGTCCTCGCGGCGTTTTCCCTCGCGCTCGCCTCCGGCGCGACGCCGCTCGAGGCGGCGCTCCTCGCGAATTTCGCCGGCGGCGTCGTCGTGATGAAGATGGGGACGGCGACGGTCTCCGCGGAGGAGCTCGTAGAGGCAATCGCATCCGATCGGGTCTTGACTGCGTGAGGAGCGACGCTCGTTCCTCGAGTTCAAAAATCGTTTCGCGACCGGAAGCCGTCCGCGCCGCCGCGCGGGCAAGAGACAAGCGCCAGCGCGTCGTCTTCGCGAACGGAGCCTTCGACCTTCTCCACGCGGGCCATGTCCGTTACCTCGAGGCGGCACGTGCGGAGGGAGACTGGTTGATCGTCGGGGTCAACTCCGACGCGTCCGTTTCCCGCTCGAAGGGTGCGGGCAGGCCGATCGTCCCCGCGGCCGAGCGCGCGGAGATCGTGGCGGCGCTCGAGTGCGTCGGCGCGGTGGTCGTCTTCGAGGAAGACTCTCCCGCCGCGCTCTTAGAAGAGCTCCGACCCGACGTACACGCCAAGGGGACCGACTACACTTCGGAGGCGGTGCCGGAGCGCGAGGTCGTCGCCCGCTACGGGGGAAGGACGATGATCGTCGGGGATTCCAAGGACCACGCGACCACGGAGATGATCGAACGGATTCGGAACGCGGGACAGGCGACAGGGGACAGGTGAAGAGAAGATTTCGGGCTCCCGCCTTTTCGTGTTCCGCGTTCCGTGTTCCGCGTCCCGGCCCATGAACGTCTTGATCGTCCGCCTCTCCTCGCTGGGCGACGTCGTGCACGCCCTCCCGATCGCGGCGAACGCGCGCCGGGCGGGAGCAAGGGTCGGATGGCTCGTCGAGTCCGCCTACCGGGAGCTCGTCGAAGGCAACCCCGACGTCGACGAGATTTTTTTCGCCGATACGAGGGAGTGGCGACGAAGGCCGCTCTCTCCGCATACGTACTCGAAGATTGGATCGCTCTTCCGGAAGCTCCGCGACTTTTCACCGAACGCGACGATCGACGCCCAGGGACTGTGGAAGTCCGCTTTGCTCGCGCGCGCGGCCGGCGGTCCGGTCGTCGGATTCGGGACCGCCGATCGGAGGGAACCGAGCTCGGTATTGCTGTGCGACCGCACCGTCAAACCACTCGCCTTTGCCCACATCGTCGATCACAACCTCGCGCTCGCGGAGGCCGCCGGGATCCCCGTCGGCCGCCGCGCCCCGAACGCCCGTTTCCTGCTCGACCGCGCGTCGCCGGAGGCGGAGACGTTCCTGGCCGGACAGAGCCGCCCGTTCGCGGTCTATCACCCCGGCGCGAGCCGGCCGGAGAAGACCTGGGGGGAAGAGCGGTTCGCCGCGCTCGCTCGGCTCATTGCCGCCGACGGCCGTATGTCCGCAGTCGTCTCCTGGGGGCCGGGCGACGAAGAACGCGCCGGCAGGATGTCGAAGATGCTGCCGCAGGCGCGTCTGCTCCCGCTCCTTCCGCTCTCGGGGCTCGCGCGGGTCCTGGCCGCCTCGGCCCTCTTCGTCGCAGGAGATACCGGGCCCCTCCACCTGGCCGATGCCCTCGGAACTCCGACGCTCGCGCTCTTCGGCTCGACCGGCCCGGACCGCAACAGTCCGGCCCGCAACGGTCCCTACCGAAGTCCCGGCTCCGCAATCCGGTACGATTCGGAGACGGGGGCCGAAGAGGTCGCCCGAAAGGCATTCGAGGTGCTTGCGGCCTGAAGCGATCCAACGCCCCGCGCCGCGGGAGTCCCGAGCCCTTCGCGTTTGCTCAGGACAGGCTTCGCGAGGGATCTCCTGCTCGCGGCACGGGGAGTCCCAGGCGAAGCGAGGGATCTCTCGCTTTCCGAGGACCTTGGAACGATTCGTCACTCTCTCCCGTTCTCTCCGGCGTTTGAAACCGCTTCGTCTCTTCCGGGCAGCGCTCTTTCTCGCGCTCTCCGTCAGCTCCGACGCGATCGCGCAGCCGCTGCCGAAGCTCGAAGGACGTCCGCCGTTTCTGGGGGAGACACTTCACTACGCCATGTCGGTTCTCGGAGCGTCGGCCGGCGAGCTCACTCTGACGGCAAAAGAAACCTCGCTCGACGGCCGACCGGCGTACAAGTTCGAGCTCTCGGCGATCTCGGGCGAATTCCTCTCGAAGCTCTTTCTGGTGCGCGATTATCTCGCGTCGTGGGTCGATCCGAAGACATTCCGGTCCCTGCGCTTCGAAAAACACACGGTCGAGGGCAAGCGCGTCCGGGACGATCTGGTGGAGTTCGACTACGGCAAGAAGCTCGCCTTTCGCAACGGCAAAGCGATCCCGATCGAAGACTCCACGTTCGATTCTCTTTCGTCCCTCTATTACATCCGGCTCCTCGACCTCCAACGAGGTACTCCGATCGAGCTCTCCGTAGTCTCGCGCGAGCTCTATCCGCTCTCCGTCGTCGTCCAGGGACGCGAAACGGTCACGACGCCCGCGGGTACTTTCCGCACCATCAAGGTTCAGCCGAAGAGCGAAAATGAAGGGCTGATCGGCAAGGGCAAGACCCTCGTGCTCTGGCTGACCGACGACGAGAAGAAAACCCCGGTTCAGCTGCGCTCGAAGCTGAAGGTGGGGACGCTCGTCGGAAAGCTGAAGGCGATCGAAAGAGAATAGTGGGGTCAGGTCTTCACAAATCACCGATACATTCGATTGAGCCTCAATGGTCTTGCCACTTTGCCACGCAAAGTGGCAAGTGGAGACCTGACCCCGTAGTGGCAAGTGGAGACCTGACCCCATCTGTCTCCCCTTTTGACAGATGAAGCCCAAAGCCTTACCCTGTGGAACTTCCAAATGGCGGTAAAACTGGGCGATCTCCTCGTCAAAGCGAAGCTCGTCACGCCTGAGCAGGTCGAAGCTGCGCTCAAGTCCCAGAAGGACGAAGGAGGCAAGTTCGGCGAGGCCCTGATCCGGATCGGCGCGGTCAGCGAGCAGGACATCACCGAAACTCTTTCCCAGCAGTTCGGCGTGCCCTCGATCGACCTCGCCCACTTCGAGATCGATCCTTCGGTGATCAAGGTGGTGCCCGGCGAGGTCGCCCGGAAATACGGCGTTCTTCCCGTGAACAAGACCGGGGCGACCCTGACGATCGCGATGTCCGATCCGACGAACGTCTTCGCCATGGACGACATCAAGTTCATGACGGGCTACAACGTCGAGCCGGTCGTCGCCTCCGAGGCATCGCTGCGGCGGGCGATCGACAAGCACTACGGCACGCCGCGGTCGGTCGTCCTGAAGGAGAGGCCCAAGGGCACCACGACCGGAAGTGCGCCGACGGACGGGAACATCGAGGACCTCATGTCCTCGGCGCTGACGATGGACGACATGGCGAGCGTCGGTCTGTCCGAGTTCAACATGGACGAGATCGCCGGCTTCGATCCGGGTGACATCGACGTCGTCCGCGGCGAGGAAGGGCAGGAGATCGACCTCATCGATCTCGCCAAGTCCTCCGAGTCGGCGCCGATCATCAAGGTCTCGAACCTGATCCTGATCGAGGCGCTGAAAGCAGGCGCGTCGGACATCCACGTCGAGCCGTACGAAAGAGAGTTCCGCGTCCGGTTCCGGGTGGACGGCGTCCTTCACAACATCATGGCGCTTCCGATGCGCACGCGGGACCCGCTCATTTCGCGGCTGAAGATCATGGCGAAGCTCGACATCTCCGAGAAACGCCTTCCCCAGGACGGGCGCATCAAGATCCGCCTGCGGGTCGAGGAGCGCACGCGCGATCTCGATCTGCGCGTTTCGGTCGTCCCAACGCACTTCGGGGAAAAGGTCGTGATGCGGCTGCTCGACAAGTCGCGCCTGCAGCTCGATATGACGCAGCTCGGCTTCGACCAGGAGCCTCTGCGCCGGTTCAAGGACGCAATCGACAGACCGTACGGGATCGTCATGGTCACCGGGCCGACCGGTTCCGGCAAGACGAACACGCTCTACTCGGCGATCGCCCAGCTGAACGACCCGGCGGTCAACATCCTGACCGCCGAAGACCCGATCGAGTTCAACCTCGCCGGCATCAACCAGGTCCAGATGAAGGAGCAGATCGGGTTGACCTTCGCTTCCGCGATGCGCTCCTTCCTCCGCCAGGATCCGGACATCATCTTGGTCGGCGAGATCCGGGACTTCGAGACCGCGGAGATCGCCGTCAAGGCGGCGCTCACCGGGCACCTCGTCCTCTCGACACTGCACACCAACGACGCCCCTTCGACGGTCAACCGGCTCATGAACATGGGCATCGAGCCCTTCCTGGTGGCGACCTCGGTCAACTGCATCGCCGCGCAGCGGCTCGTTCGGGTCGTCTGCACGACCTGTTCGGAGGACTTCGACACCTCGCCGCAGATGCTCATCCAGGTCGGTTTCGCTCCCGACGAAGTCAAGACCTTGAAGTTGAAGCGCGGCCGGGGGTGCGAGAGGTGCAAGAACACCGGTTACAAGGGGCGACTCGGCCTCTTCGAGGTCCTCCTTTTCTCCGACGAGATCCGCGACATGATTCTTTCGGGGGCTTCTTCGATCGAGCTGAAGCGCCGGGCAGTCGAAGAGGGTATGGTGACCCTGAGGATGGCCGGGCTGAACAAGG
>DASXSX010000204.1:0-2628 GCA_036505815.1 Thermoanaerobaculia bacterium | reverse complement strand
TTCCAGGTCAGCTTGCCGGAATACAGATTGTCGAGGGAATCCGCCGGAAACTTGGCCGTCTTCGGGACGATTAGATCGCCGTTCGCATCGAGCGAATCCAGGTAGTTGGAAACCTTGGCCGGCCGATCGACCCGGTCGTAGGCGCCAAAGAACCAGAGCTTGTCCCGGATGATCCGGCCTCCGATGTCGGCTCCGAAATCGGTCCGGCGATAGTCGGAGATGCGCACCCCGCTGACGATGTCCTTGTCGTTGATGACCTGCTTGGCGCGCATGCCATAGGAGTCGTAGTAGACGAAGCCGTCGCCGTGGAATTCGTTGCCACCGGACTTCGTGATGACATTGATGATGCCGCCGAGCGCCCGGCCGTATTCGGCCTGATAACCGCCCGTCTTGATCTCGACTTCCTGGATGAACTCGCCATTGATCGCTTTGCCCTGGAAACCCCGAATGACATTGGTCGTGTTGACGCCGTCGATGATGAACTGGTTTTCGACCGAGGTGGCCCCGTAAACCGTCAGAGCCAGGGCGCGCCCCTGCGTGTCACCCTGGTCCGTGTTGACGCCCGGATTCGACCGGACGATCTCCGCGTAATTGAGTCCGAGCGGGAGTTTCTCCATGACTTTGCTCGTGTAGCTGGTTCCGCCCGTCGTCGAAGTCGTATCGACGAGCGGCGCCGCGCCGCTGACCATCACGGATTCCTTGGCGGAGAGCTCGAGCTTCAGGTTCACGGTCGCCGTGGAGTCGAGGGCGACGGGCGTGCTCTTTTCGACGCTGCCCAGACCTGGCAGCGAGGCGGTGACCTTGTAGACCCCCGGCGGCAGGCTGGGGAAACGGTATCGCCCGTCGTTGGACGTCACGGCGGTGCGGGTCCCCTGCAGGTTGGGACTCGTCGCCTCCACCGAGACGCCGGGGAGCGGTTTTCCTTCCGCGTCGGTGATCGTGCCCACGATGGCCCCTGTCGTCTGGGCGAACGCCAGGCCTCCCGCTACCATGCCTGCGGCAATCACCGCCAGCACCGGCCAGAAATACCTTCGAAATCGCGTCATAGGACTCCTCCTTTGTTGATGTCCCCTCCGACGCTTAAACAAAAGTCGAATCGCGGGCGAAGGCGCGGAACAGTGGGAGGGACGAAGGCCGTGGGATCGAGGACGAAACCGAGGGACGAAACCGCGGAAACAGGGGCCGACACGGATGTGATCATGAGCAATCAAACTGCCAGTCGATCGGCAGTTGCGGCAAACTCTAAGTGCCTGAACTTACTGGATCAAGGGGATTCGCTGAGCGTTAACCATCCGTTTAAATATTCGTCTTTCGGTATATCTGTCCAAGAAATTGAATAAGAAGAGCCAAAAAGGCTCGCCCTAAGGAGTGGGGTTTTCCCCCGGCCCCGGACTTTGGACCTGTGACTCCGGACTTTCCGGTGGCTCGAGCCGGAGAAGCAGAGCTCCTGCCTCAACCGGGTCGCCGGCGGCGCACTCGACGCGAGCGACTCGAGCGGAAGATTCCGCTCGAATCTCGTTCTGCATCTTCATCGCTTCCAGCACGATCAAGGTCGTCCCCGCTTCCACGCGGTCCCCGACCGCGACCCGGACCTCAATCACCCGCCCGGGGATCTGCGCGCGAACTTCCGACTCCCCGGCGGAGGATCGAGAGCCCGCTGCAGCGCGGTCCCGCAAAGGATCGGCGAGGTCGATCGCGAGCCGGCGTCCGCGAACCCACGCTTCGACGTGCCCGTCGCGGCTTGCGACAGCGCGGCCGGTCACCTGGCGTCCCGATGGAAGGATGACGCTGCGTCTTCCATCAGGAAGCGGGGCGCAGTCGGCGAGAGTCTCTCGTCCATCGTCGCGGACGAGGACCGTTCCGTCCCGGAGCGTTTCGACGGCGAGCTCCGTTGCCGGGCTCCCATCCCGGCGCCACAGGAACCGGCGGCGCGGCCTCACCGACGCACCCGGCTCTCTCCCGACCGAAGCCCCTCGGCGCGAGCCGCATCCCTCCAGCGCATCCGATGCTGGGCCGGCTCTGGCGAAGCTGGTGTGCTGTCGAGCGAGAGGCAAACCGCGGTGAGGAGAGCCTCCTCGGCCGTCGCCTCGCTCGCGGGAAGGCGCGGAAAAGCGAGCCACTCGTCGAGCCACTGCGTGTGGAAACGCCCGGCGCGGAAGTCCGCGTCCCCGACGAGCTCGCGGAAGAGCGGGAGCGTCGTCTCGACGCCGGCGATCTCGTACTCCTCGAGCGCGCGCGCGAGCCGGTCGATCGCTTCCTCGCGATCCCGGCCAGAGACGACGAGCTTCCCGAGCATCGGATCGTAGTCGATCGGCACTTTCGACCCCGCTTCGATTCCCACGTCGTTGCGGACGCCCGGGCCTTCGGGAAGGCGCAGGCGGGCCACGACCCCGGGCGACGGCGAAAAGCCGCGCCTCGGATCCTCGGCGTAGACGCGGCACTCGATGGCATGTCCGCGGGGAGCGAGCTCGTCCGGACGGATCGAGATTTTCTCTCCGAGAGCGAGGCGGATCATCTCGGTCACGAGGTCGATTCCCCAGACCTCCTCGGTGACGGGGTGCTCGACCTGGAGTCGCGTGTTCATCTCCAGAAAGTAGAAGGAGCCATCGGGCGCCACCAGGAACTCGA
>DASXSX010000203.1:0-5368 GCA_036505815.1 Thermoanaerobaculia bacterium | reverse complement strand
GACGCCTCACTCCGTCCCGAAACGAGCGAACCGATTTCCTCGCCGGTGACGACCCGGAGGATGTTTCCCCGGACGCGCAGGTTGAAAACCTTGATCGGGATCCCGTTGTCCATGCAGAGCGCGATCGCGGCGGCATCCATGACCTGCAGACCCGACTCGAGCGCCTGACGGTACGAGAGAGTCCGGAGAAACTTCGCTTTCGGATCGCTCTCGGGATTGGCGTCGTAGACGCCGTCGACGCGTGTCGCCTTGAGCAGCACGTCCGCCTTCATCTCGTTCGCGCGCAGCGCGGCGGCCGAATCGGTCGTGAAGAACGGATTGCCCGTGCCGCCGACGAAGAGGACGACGCGGCGCTTCTCCAAGTGCCGCATCGCCCGGCGGCGGATGAAAGGCTCGGCGATCTGGCGAACCTCGACGGCCGACATGAGCCGCGTGGTGACGTGCCGCTTCTCGAGCGCGTCCTGCAGCGCGAGGCCGTTGATCACGGTCGCCAGCAGCCCCATGTGGTCGCCGGCGACCCGGTCGATGCCCTGCGCCGCCGCGGCCATCCCGCGAATGATGTTGCCGCCCCCGACGACGACGGCCGTCTCGACGCCGAGCTCGTGAACCTCGCGAATTTCGTCGGCGATGCGGGCGACGACGTCCGGATCGATCCCGAACGGGCGCTCTCCCATCAGGGCTTCGCCCGAGAGCTTGAGCAGAATGCGGGCGTAAACGGGAGCCGGAAGCATTCGGGCGATTATAAGTAGCGCCGCGTGCCCTCAGGCGTCGGTTCGGGCCGAAGCCTCACCCAGTTTGAATCGGAGAAAGCGCAGGTCGAGCACTTCCTTTCCGCCGCGCTCGACGACGACCTGCCCGACCGTCTTGTCCGGGTCCTTGACGAACGCCTGTTCGGTCAAGACCGTCTCCTGGTAGAACTTTTCGACTTTCCCTTCGGCGATCCGCTCGACGACGTTCGCCGGCTTCCCAGCCTGCGCGGCCTGCGCGCGCGCGATCTCCCTCTCCGTCTCGAGCATCGCGGCCGTGACTTCCGAGCGGACGGCGAAGCGCGGATCGGATGCGGCAACGTGCATCGCGAGGTCCTTACCGAGCTCGAGATCTCCCCCCTGGATTCCGACGAGGACGCCGATGCGCCCGTTGCCGTGAACGTAGCTCGCGAATCTCTCGCCGGATCGGGGCACAAGCCGGGCGAACCGGCGGACCGCGATGTTCTCCCCGAGCTTCGCGACGAGGTGGGAAACACCGTCCGCGACGGTCTCGGTGGTTCGGTCGTGCGCCGGCAGCATCGCGAGCTCGGTCGGATCGCCGTTGCGGGTTTCGCCGAACGCATCGTGGGCGGCGATCTGGTCCGCCAGGCCCTCCGTGAACGCGCGAAAGTCGGGCGTGCGGGCCACGAAATCGGTCTCGCAGTTCACCTCGAGCAGAACCGCCGCCTTCGGGGTGACGCGCGCGAGGACGAGCCCTTCGGATGCGGCGCGGTTCGCCTTGCGCGCCGCGGCAGCGAGCCCCCTCTTGCGGAGGATCTTCTTGGCCTCCTCGAAGTCGCCGGAGGCCTCGACCAGCGCCCGCTTGCAGTCCATCATGCCGACGCCCGTCTCGGCGCGCAATTCCGCCACCAGTTTCGGAGTGATTTCCATAGTTCCTCGGTAGACCAGGACTTGCCCCCGGTCCTGGGTCCTGGTCGGCTTAAGAGGCGTCGGCGACGACTGCGGTCTGCGAAAGCTCCGGAGTGCGCGGCCGATCCTCGAGCGACGGCGTTTCCTCGGCCATCCTTTCCTCGTGGGCGTGGAGCCCTTCGAGAACGGCGTCGGCGATGCGCGAGCTGAAGAGGCGGATGGCGCGGATGGCGTCGTCGTTTCCGGGAATGACGTGGTCGATGACGTCCGGGTCGCAGTTGGTGTCCACGACCGCAACGACCGGAATCCCGAGAATGTTCGCTTCCTTGACCGCGATGTACTCCTGTTTCGGGTCGATCACGAAGAGGGCGTCCGGCAGCTCGTCCATCTCCTTGATCCCGGTCAGGTTCTTCTGGAGCTTTTCCTTCTCGCGCTCGAGACGCAGCCGCTCCTTCTTGGTCAAGTTCTCGTTGTCCTCCTGCGCCAGCACGCCCTCGATCTCCTTGAGGCGGTGGATCGATTTGCGGATGGTCGAAAAATTCGTGAGAGTCCCGCCGAGCCAGCGGGTGTTGACGAAGAACATCCCGCAGCGGTTCGCCTCTTCGTAGATGGCGTCCTGCGCCTGCCGCTTGGTCCCGACGAACAAAAGGTTCTTTCCGGAGGCGGCGAGCTCCGTCACGAATTTCGCGGCATCCTTGAACTGCTTGAGGGTTTTCTGCAGGTCGATGATGTAAATCCCGTTGCGCTTGCCGAAGATGAACCGCTTCATCTTCGGATTCCACCGTTTCGTCTGGTGCCCGAAGTGGACTCCCGCTTCGAGCAGCTCCTTCATCGAGATCGAGACCAGGAAACACCTCCCTTTCCGCCGGATCCCTCCGGCGCGAATCGAGCCTCTACCGTTTGCTGAACTGGAAGCGCGCCCGGGCGCCGCGCTGTCCGTACTTCTTGCGTTCCTTCATCCGCGGATCGCGGGTCAGGAATCCTTCCTTCTTGAGCTTCTTGCGCAATTCGGAGTTGTACTCGGTCAGCGCACGGGAGATCCCGTGACGGATCGCGCCAGCCTGGCCGGAGGCGCCGCCGCCGGCCACGCGCACGTAGATGTCGAACTTCTCCGCCGCCTCCACCGAGAGGAGTGGCTGCTTGATGATCATCTTCAGAACGTTGTTGGGGAAGTAATCGTCGAGGGGACGCTGGTTGATCGTGATCGCCCCGGTGCCGGGGACCAGCCGGACGCGCGCCATCGAAGTCTTGCGGCGGCCGGTGGCCTTGTGCTGGATTTCGACGGTCAAATTGCCTCCGTCGTTCGCGGGGGCGCCGAGCGCGGGACAACCGTGCGCCTGACCGGCGCCAGAGCTTTGGGCTTCTGCGCGTCGTGCGGGTGCGAGGCTCCCTTGTAGACCTTGAGCTTGCGGATCTGTTTGCGGCCGAGCCGCGACTTGCCGAGCATTCCCTTCACCGCCTCCTCGATCAACCTCTCGGGATGCCGCGCCTGGACCTCGCGCGCCCGCGCCTCCTTCAAGCCGCCCGGATAGCCGGAGTGCCTGCGGTAGAGCTTCGAGTCGAGCTTCTGCCCGGTCAACCGGACCTTTTCCGCGTTCGTGACGATCACGAAATCACCGGTGTCCAAGTACGGGACGTACCCCGGTCGGTGCTTGCCGGCGAGCACGGTCGCGATGCGCGTGGCGAGGCGTCCCAGAACCTGGTTCGACGCATCCACGACGTACCACTCGTGCCGGACCTCTTTTGCGGAAACCATGGGCGTACTTGAAGCCATCGAGACTCCGTTAAAACTTTCAATCGGGACGCGCGGGACCAGGGCGCGGCGCGTCGTGGGACGGAAAACGCCCTTCCAGGGGGCGCGTAAGAATACGCAAGCCCCCTTCGGTTGTCAAAAGGGGGCTTCGAGGCGCCCGACGGAGGCCCCCGGCATGCAGTCGGTCCAGGGACTCTAGGCCTGACGCTGGGCGAACCGAAGCAGGATCAGCTCGGCGCGCCGCTTGACGCCGTGCTTGGCGAGCAGATTGGAAACGTGGAACTTGGCCGTGCGGGGAGAGATGTGAAGGCGGCTCGCAATTTCCTTGTTCGAGAGGTTCTCGTGAATCAACGCCAGAACTTCCCGCTCCCGGCGAGACATATCGACCTCCTCCTGGGAGCGCCGGGCTCGAGAAGCCCTGCTTATCGCCTGGTCGAGGAAGCGAGAAAGCAGCGACCGCGGGACCCAGTAGCCGTCGGCCGAGAGCGTGTCGAGGGCCCGTCCCAGGTTCTCCCGAGCCTCCGCGTAGCTGACGAGGCCTTTAACGCCTGATCGGAGCAGCGCGAACGCGGTGGGGTCGTCGAACTTCTCTCCGACCACCAGAATGCGCGCGTGGGGAGCCAACTCCAAGATCCGTGAGACGAGCACGTCAGCGGCTTGGCGATGCGGGGGCAGGTCCAGGACATAGGCAGAAGCGCGGGGCAACGAGACCGATCGCTGGCTGCCGCCGTCGGGCTCGAGCCGGCGAGTTTGCACACGAAACCGCTGGCCCCCAAGCGACTGTTCGAACTCTGCCAGCGCGAGAGGGTGGGCGGCGCAAATACAGACGGTGGCGCCACGCGCCGTGACCACCTTCGACAACGTCTCAGGGTACACGATTTCGTTCACTGGAGCAAAGGTGCTTCCCGTCCGATCGGACAGGTCCGATCAGACACGTCCCATGCGCCGCGGTTCAGTCCGCTTCTACCGGCGACGCTCGCCGACGCCTCAGTCGTTCGCCGGCTCCGCTTCGCCGTCCGCATGAGCGAGGACGATTAGATCGGCTCGCCGCTTGACACCGAACTTGGAGAGCAGGTTCGAAACGTGGAACTTGACGGTTCGCTCCGACATCACCAGCCGCTCCGCGATCTCCCGATTGGAAAGATTTTCGAGCAGGAAGTCGCGAACCTCGCGCTGGCGCGCGCTCAACCGGCCTCTCGCGGGGACGATGGCCCGAGGCCGCGCCGACTTGAGCGTCTCCTCGACGAAGCGCGTCAGGATGGGGCGTGGCACCCAGAAGCCGTCGTGTGCCACCACCTCGACAGCCGTCGGGAGCTGGTCGATGGTGTCCTCGAAGTCGAGGAGTCCCTTCGCACCGCACCGCAAGAGCAGGAGGGCGCTCGGCTCGTCGAGCCGCTCCGCCACCGCAACCAAACGCATCCGATGGCGGTTTGCCTGGAGCATGGTAATGGCCGCCTCGGTCGTCGTCCTGACTGAGTTGGCCTCGAGGACGTAGACGGACGCGGCGGGCACAGCCATCGGCGCCAGGCCCCCGTAGCCATCGGTCTCGAAGTGTCGAGACATGATCCGAAAAGGGCCCTGGGCCAGGCGCCGCTCGAACTCGGCCAACACGAGCAGGTGGAAAGCTGCGAGGCAGACGCTCACGCGCCGGGCGGTGCGGCTCTTAGGCAAGTCCGACCTCATCGACTCGGGACCGCGTGAACTGCCGCGAGCGGGTGCCCGTGCTGCGCTTCCGCGACTCTCGCCGCGTCAAAGGGCCAGGGTCTCGCGTCGGGCGCGGGCGCCGATGCGTCTTCGAGGCAGAATGGTGCGAGTCGGTAGGCGCGCCATCCGACGGTTTGGTCACGGGCGCTCTAAGGGTAAGCCATCGAGAAAAGCGTCGCAACCCTGTACAAGCGGACAGCAACGCGAACCTGCAGAACCTGCCCAATTTTAGCTCTCGTGGGCAGTAGTTTTCCTGCGTTTGAGGCGCCTACCATCTCCCAAAGCCGTCCAGACC
>DASXSX010000202.1:0-11206 GCA_036505815.1 Thermoanaerobaculia bacterium | reverse complement strand
CCCAGGGTGTAGGCGTTGCGGTCGGCGTCCGCCAGGATGGGGCCGACGTCGGCCAGGGGCTGCGGGGTCTTGTCCTTGTAGTAGCCGGCCCGGACCGCAAAGCCGCCCCACTTCTTTTCGAGCCCGGCGCGGTACGCCCAGGAATCCTTCCAGTTCGTCGGCCGGAAGAGGTCGGGGATCGCGGTATTGGCGAAGTCGATGAAGAGCTGGTTGAACGACTTCCACTCGGTCCAGTCCGCGTCGAGCGAAACGCGGAAATTCGCCGGCAGATTGATCGCGGCGCCGAGGTTGACCGACGCCGGGAACTCGATCGAGACTGCGACCTTCTGCTTGCCGGACGGGAGACTTCTCATGACGGCCGTATCGAAAGCGTCGTTGCCAGTCAGCCTCTGCGTGAACTTACCCTCCCCTTCGTAATCCACCTTGATCTTGCTGCGATAGGCGGCGCCGAGCGAGAACGTCGGCACCGGCTTCCAGAGAATCCCGGCGTTCCAGCCCCAGCCGTGATTGTCCTGCAGGTCGCTGGTGAGCTTGATGTGCGCGACGTCGACGATCGACTGCGTGAAGGGATTGATCGCTGCGCGGTTGCGCTCGAGCTGGACTTTCGAGAGACGGTAGTCGGCGCCCGCGGCGATAGAAAGCGACGGAACGACCTGAAGGGAGAGGACCGGGTTGACGTCCGCCGTCTGGATGACGGCGTTCTGCGCGATGAAGCGCCCCGAGAACTGCTCGGCATCCGCCCAGCGGAAGCCCAGGCCGTAGGGAGAGAAAACGCCGACGCCGAAGTTGACGTTCGTCGTCAGCGGCAGGACCGCGTAAAAAGTCGGGAGGTAGTAGGTCGACTTGCTCTGCTCCTCGACGCCGAAGGACGTTCCCGGATACGGGTTCGCGCCTTCGAATTCCCCTTTCACCTTGGAGAGGAGCGACCCTCCCACAAGTGCGCTGAAGTGCTTCTGAAAACCGAGACCGGCCGGGTTGTAGAAGACTGCGGAAGGATCATCCGCGACCGCGGTGAACGCGAGTCCCATCCCCGACGCCCTCGCCCCCTGGGCGAAGATTGAGAAGCCGGCGGGATAGGCGGGGGCCGCAGCCAGGAAGAGGAGCGCCAGGGTTGAGAAGGTTCCGGAAAACCGCACCCGACCTCGTCTCATCACGTTTTCTCCTCCTGGATTCTCGTTGGCATCGAGATTCGGCGCACGCTATTCCCGGGCTGCCTTCAAGTCAATCGGCCGTATGATTCCTGAGAAGCCATGGGATGGTGGAGCGCGGCCGTTGGCTCTCTCCCGGCCGCGTCGAGCGGCCGCTAAGACGTGGCCCGGGAAAGCGAGAGTCCGACGCGCGAAGGGGTCGCGGCGACGCCGGCCTCTGCGGCGGGCGAAAAGCCTCACAGCTCCGGATCCGTTCTCGGCGGCCGCTACCGCGTCGAGCAGGTGCTCGGTTTCGGGGGCATGGGCGTCGTCTATCGCGCGCGCGACCTGAAGCTCGACGCCGAGATCGCCCTGAAACGCATCCGCCCCGACCGGTTTTCCCCCGAGCGGCGTGAGACGCTGCGACGCGAGATCATTCTCGCGCGCCGCGTCACGCACGAGAACGTCTGCCGGGTCTACGACCTCGTCGAGGTCGAGGGCGAGGAGTTCGTCTCGATGGAGTACCTCGCCGGCCGCACGCTGAAAGCCATCGAGCAGAAAGAGCGGATTCTGCCGCTCGGCCGCGGCCTCGCGATCGCGAAGGGAATCTGTAACGGGCTCGCGGCCGCCCATCGGATCGGCGTCCTCCATCGCGACCTGAAACCGGAGAACGTGATGGTCGGCGAAGACGGCAAGCCGCGCCTCATGGACTTCGGGATCGCGGTCGAGACCGGCGGTTTCGTTCCGCAGGGCGAAACCGTGCCGGGCACCCCCCAGTTCCTCGCGCCGGAGCTCCTCCAGGGCGAATCCCCGACCGTTCGAACCGACGTCTACGCGATGGGCGTGCTCCTCTACGAGATGTTCACGGGCCGCGTGCCGATCGACGACGACAACACCGCGCGGCTCGTGCGCCGGATCGTGCGGGAAGCGCCCCCGTCCGTGCGGACCCTGCGGCCCGACCTGCCACCCGACCTCGCGAGCATCCTCGACCGCTCCATCGCGAAGGATCCGGAGGCGCGGTTCGCCGACGCCAGCGCTCTCGCCGATGCGATTGTGTCGTTCGAAGGACAGGTCCTCGACCGCGTTCTGGCAGAGGTCTCCGTCACGCGCGCCAAGATGGTCAAGCTGATGGTGATCCTCGAAGCGAACAAGTCGCTCGCAGCGACGCTCGACACCACCGAGACGCTCCGGATCATCCTCTCGACCGCGACCAGCGAGACCGACGCGGAGCGCGGAACGATCTTCCTGAAAGACCCGGAGACGGGCGAGCTCGTCAGCCAGATTCTCGAGGGCGGCGCGATCTCTCCGATCCGGCTTCCGTCGGGTCGCGGGATTGCCGGCTCGGTCGCGGCCGCCGGAGACATCGTCAACGTCTCCGACGCGTACAACGATCGGCGGTTCGATTCGGGTACCGACGCGGGCTCCGGTTTCCACACCGTCTCGATCCTCGCCGCGCCGATGCGCACTCCCGCGGGAGAGATCGTCGGGGTCGTCGAGATCCTGAACAAGAGACACGGGACCTTCTCGAAGGAGGACGAGGAATTCCTCGCCGAGGTCGGCACCCACGCGGCGCTCGCCGTCGCCGGGGTGCGGCAGCACCAGGCGGAGGTCGAGCGGGCCCGGCGGGAGGGCGCGGCCCGGGCGATCCGAGGGGCGTCGGCGCTCCTCGTCCCGCACGCGTGGCCGGACACTCCCGGCTTCGAATCCACACCGCTGCGCTGGCGCTCGGAAGAGCTCAACCTGATCGCTTTCGCGGTCGAGGGAGGAAGAGACCGCCTCGGGTTTCTCACCATCGAGCCGCTGGGCGAGCCGGAGGACTCGCTGGGGGGCCTCCTCCGGGCACTCGACGCGGGGCGTCGTCTCCTCCCTTCCGCTGCGCCAGAAGAGATCGTCGCCGCGGTCGCGGCCGTCGACTCCGGTTGCGCGGCCTCCGTGGCCTGCTGGAGCGGGGACCGGCTCTCGGTCGCTTCCTCCGGCGCCCCGCTTCCCGTCCTGCTGCGGGAAGGCCGGCTCGTTCCCCTTCCGGCGGACGGAGCGGCGGACACTTCGACACGCGCCGGCGACGTGCTGGCGGTCGCGTCGAGCGGCCTCGCGAGGCTTCGCACGACGGCGACCGTTTCGTTGCCTCCGGAGATTTCTCTCGAGCGCTTCGCGGGGCTCGCGTCCGGCCAGCCGCTTTCGTCCGCATTCGCGCGCCTCGTCGCGGACTGGAAGCGGGAGGGAGTCTCGACGGGCGACCGCGACGTCCTCCTCCTCGCCGCGCGGCGCGGCTAGTCCGTTGAACCTGCGGTACGTCCTCGTGGACGTTTTCGCGGACCGGCCGCTCGCGGGCAATCCGCTCGCGGTCTTTCCCGAGGCGTCGGGAGTCGACGACACCACCCTTCAGCTCGTGGCACGCGAGATGGACCACGCCGCGACCGCGTTCCTCCTCCCGTCGTCGCTTCCCGGCGCGCAATTCCGCCTCCGGATCTTTTCGCGCGAGCGGGAGATCCCGTTCGCGGGGCATCCCGCTCTCGGGGCTCACTTCGTCTATGCGACCGAGAGCCGGCGCCCGCTGCCAGATCCGGTGACCCGCGTCGCCCACGAAGGGAACGACGGGCTGTTCGAGGTGGAGCTCCTCTCCGAGGAAGGACGGATCGTCCAGGTGCGGTTGACCCAGCGGCTGCCGGAGATCGGACCCAAGCTCGCTGCCGAAGAGATCGCGCGCGTCGCCGAAGGGCTCGGCCTCGCCGAGGAGGAGATCCAGGCGACCAACCAGCCGGTCCGGGTCGCCTCGACCGGACTGTCGGTCTTGATCGTCCCGGTCGCGACGCTCGCGGCGCTCACCGCCGCGCGGCCCCGATACGGTCTCCTGCGCGAGCTTCTCGAAGGACGCGATGCCGCGCTCGTCTACGCGTTCACGAAGGAGACGTGCGAGGCGCGGTCCGCAGCCCACGCCCGGGCTTTCGATGTCCTCGGGTCGGTAGAAGTTCCCGGGGCGGGAGCGGCGGCGGGCGCGCTCGCCGCCTACCTGGTGTCGCACTCGGCGGTCACGATCCAGCCGGTCACCGCGCTCTCGATCGAGCAGGGACGCAGCGTCAACCGCCCGTCGACCATCTACACCGAGGTGCACCTCGCGGGGTCCGAGATCGTACGCGTCGTGATGGGAGGCCGGGTCGTCCGGGTGGGAGAAGGACGGCTCGAGATCTAGCCGCTAGGGCAGCGGAAGGTCGCTCTGCGGCGCACGGTCGTAGATCACCTTTTCGCCTTCCCGTCTCGCAAATCCCGGAAGGTCGTGCGGGCGCGCCTCCTTCTCGGAGAGGATCTCGAAGACTTCCCAGCCGCGCGCCAGGAACGCATCGGCGAGCACCGAACGGTGGCAGCGCCACGGGAGCGCTTCCGCGCACATCAGCGCCGACCGGCGTTCGCGCGCGAGCGACATCGTCCTCGCGAGCTCCCCCGCGAACTCCTCGGTGTCCATGTAGTCCGCGTACCCCCGAAAGGCATCGCTTCGCCAGGCGACGTGCGGAGAGTCGGCGCGAGGTTTCCGGCGGCCACCGAGCTCCGGCATCCCGATGTAGTCGATCCCGGCCGCCGGAAGACTCATTGCGAGGGCCGGCGCGTTGAAGTGCGGCCACTTGCGCGACGCGGGAAACCGACGTACGTCGAGAACGCGCTCGATTCGATGCGCTTTCAGAATTTCCAGAAACCTTCCAATCGGATGGTTCGAGTGTCCGACCGTCCAGATCTGATCCACCGCTCCCCGGGTCCTGCGTCTACGGCAGTACCGCCACCGCCACCGCTCCGGGCCCTCCGTGCGCTCCGAGGGCGGGCCCGCACTCGACGACCATGACGTCGGACTCCGGATAGCGGTCGCGGATCTCGCGCGCGAGCCGCTCGGCGAGCTCCGCCGCGTCGGAATGCGCGACCCCGAAGCGCCGCCCCCTTCCGTTGCCGGGCTCCGCCGCTTCGTAGAGCAGGCGCATCATCTTTTCGAGCGCCTTGCCGAACCCCCGCGCTCTCGCGACCGGCTCCGCGGTCCCCTTCTTCGTGATCGCGAGCACCGGCAGGATCCCGAGCACGTTCGCCACGAAGCCCTTTCCCCGCGGGACGCGTCCGCCGCGAACGACGTGTTTCAGCGTCGGCATCGCGATGAAAACCCTCACGCGCTCGACCGCCTCCCGCGCGACTGCGACGACCTCCTCGAGCGGCCGACCCGCCGCGGCGGCCTCCGCGGCGGCCCGCACCACGAGGCCGAGGCCCACGGAGGCATTGCGGCTGTTGACGTGCTCGAACGTCGTCTTCTCGATCGGCCGCGCACCGACCACGGCGGCCTGGTAGGTGCCGGAAAGCGCTTTGGAGAGGTGAATCGAGACGATCGAGCCGTGGTGGGACGACACGAACCGGTAGACCTGCGTGAAGTCCGCGGGCGGGGGCTGGGAGGTCTTCGGCGCGACGTCGGTCACGGCGAAGCGCGCGTAGAACTCCGCCGGTGTGAGCGTCACCTTGTCGAGATAGTTCTCCGAGCCGAAGTACACGCGCACCGGGACCATCCCGATGTGGAGCTCCTCGAACATCGTGGGCGGCAGGTCACACGTGGAATCCGTGACGATCCCGACACGTTCCGCGCGGTTTTGATCGAAGCGCGTCTCGTGCTGCGAGCGCATGTCCTCGATCTTGGTCTGCGCGACCTCGCCATATCGCGCGACGGTCTCGAAGAGCGTCTCCGGCTCGTTGGTGTGAACGTGGAGACGCACGCGCTTCGCGCCGCCCGCGATGACGACGGAGTCCCCCATCAACGCCGCTTCGCGTCGCAGCGCGTCGCGGTCGATCGCGTTCCCCTCGAGGAGAACCTCCGTGCAGTAGCGAAACAGGATGGACTCGGGCGTCCGATCGAAGACCGCGGCGCGGACCTCTTCCGGGGGAACTGGAGGCAGCGCACGGCGCGCGGCGTCCCTCACGTAGCGCACGATTCCCTCGAGCAGGTACACGAAGCCCTGCGCCCCGGCGTCCACGACCCCCGCCTTCTGGAGCAACTTCATCTGCTTCGGCGTGTTTTCGAGCGAACGCTTCGCCTCCCTCAGCGATTCGGGCAGGATGTCGGCGAAGTCCGGGACCTCCTTCGCGCGCTCCGAGACATGGCGCGCCCAGTCGCGGATGACCGTCAGGATCGTTCCCTCGACCGGCCGGGCGATCGCGCGGTATGCGGACTCGGCCGCGGAAAGCGCGGCCGCGCCGAAGTCGCGCGTCGAAACGCGCGGGCGATCCGGCAGCCCCTCGCAGAGGCCGCTGAAGAACTGCGCCAGGATCGCTCCCGAGTTTCCTCGGGCGCCGCCCAATGCCTCGTCGGCGAGAGCCTCGCACATCCGCCTCACATGCCGCTCGCGGAGGCGCGCGATGCCGGCGGCGATCTTCTGCAGCGTCGCGGCGAGATTCGTCCCGGTGTCGCCGTCGGGCACCGGGAAGACGTTGATCTTGTTGAGCGGTTCCGCGCGCTCCCCGACGAAATACGCCCCGGCGATGACCGCGCGCGAGAGCCGGCGGCCGTCCAGGTACGCGATCGAGATCACGGCTTCAGCGGAGCGGGCTGGCCCTCCGGCGCCCGTTCCACGTTGCGGAGCGAGCGGAACTCCTCGGCGACCGCGGGAAGACGGTCGAGGTAGAACAGGACGACGCCGCATCCCATGCACGCCCACGGGTAGACGCGTTCCGCGCCGATTCCCAGGAACGATCGCTTCCACGGCTTCTGCCAGAAATAGTGGGTGTAGCCGGACTGGTGCGTTTGCGACCGCAGCATGTCGCCACTGCAGAAGGGGCACCTTCGATGGAAGGCGGAGCTCATCGATTGCGGCGGAAGGATATCTCAGGGCGGGCCGGTTACGAGTTCCCTGTTCTCAGCTCTCCGGTTTCCAGCGCAACACCAGGTTCCGCGCGGCGCCCACCTCGTCGACGCGCCGGACCGGCGTCGTGTGAGGCGCCGTCTTTACGATCTCGGGCTCCTCTTCACTTTCCCGCGCGATCTCCCGCATCGCCGCCACGAAGGCGTCGAGTCCGGGCTTCGACTCGGTCTCGGTCGGTTCGATCATGAGCGCGCCGTGCACGATGAGCGGGAAAGAGATCGTCGGTGGATGAAAGCCGTAGTCCATGAGGCGTTTCCCGATGTCCATCGCATGAACGCCCGACGCGGTCTGCTTCTTGTCGGAGAAGACGACCTCGTGCATGGTTGGCGCGTCGTACTTCAGGTGGTAGACGCCCGCGAGCCCGGCGCGGATGTAGTTCGCGTTCAGGACTGCGCCGCGCGCGACCTCGCCGATCCGGTTTCCGTACGAAGAAATGTAGGCGAACGCGCGCACGAACATCCCGAAGTTACCGAGGAACGTCCGAAGGCGGCCGATCGACTCGGGGCGGTCGTGGTCGAGGAAGAACGTCCCATCGCCGCGGTGCTCGATCGTCGGTCTCGGTAGGAACGGAACGAGCCTGTCGGCAACGGCCGCCGGCCCCGCGCCGGGACCTCCCCCACCGTGCGGCGTGGAGAAGGTCTTGTGCAGGTTCATGTGCATCACGTCGATGCCCATCGCTCCAGGCTTCGCGATCCCGACGAAGGAGTTGAAGTTCGCACCGTCGCAGTAGAGGTAGCCCCCCTTCGAGTGCACGATTCGGGCAATCTCGAGGATCTGGTTCTCGAAGATCCCGAGCGTGTTCGGAACCGTCAGCATCAGCGCCGCGACGTCCTGGGTCATCGCCTCCTCGAGGACGTGCAGGTCGAGCGTCCCGCGTGCGTTGGATTTGAGCTCGCGGACCTTGTACCCGGCGAAGTGCGCCGAGGCCGGGTTAGTGCCGTGGGCGGAGTCGGGGATGAGCACGGTCGTCCGTGGATTGCCCTGCTTCGCGAGCGCGGCACGGATCATCAGGATGCCCGCGAGTTCGCCCTGCGCGCCGGCCGCGGGCTGCAGCGTCACCCGCGCGAGACCGGTCAGCTCCGCCAGGACCTTCTCGAGCCGCCACGCGAGCTCGAGCGCTCCCTGCGAAACCTCCTCGGGGGCGAGCGGGTGCGCGGCGGCGAATCCCGGCAGCCGCGCGACTTCCTCGTTGACCCGCGGGTTGTGTTTCATCGTGCACGATCCGAGCGGGTAGAGAGCTTCGTCGATCGAGAAGTTGAGCTTCGAGAGCCGCGTGAAGTGCCGAGCCACCTCGACCTCGGTGATCTCGGTCTCGCCCGCGATCTCGTCGCGACAGAGCACTCGGGGGATCGCCACGGTCTCCGGCACGTCGAGTGGCGGAAGCGAATAACCGATCTTTCCCTCGCCCGAATGCTCGAACACGAGCGGCTCGTGCCGCGGTTCGGGGTGGAGCCGGTCGCCGGCCGAGCGCGCTTTCTCCTCGATTTCGACGCTCATGACAAATCCTTGTGGGGGACCTCGCGGTCCCCCCTACCCCCCGTCTCGGTCAGGGCCGCGACGAGGCGGTCCATCTCCTCCCTCGTGTTCATCTCGGTAGCGGCAACGAGGAAACGGTTCGCCGAGCCCGAATACCACCGCGAGAGCGGCACTCCCGCGAGAATTCCCCGGCGCGCGAGCCGTGAGAGGAGGGGCGCCGCCGGCTCCGGCGCCTCGACGACGAACTCGTTGAACGTCGGTGCGGAGAACGGAATCCGCCAGGAGGGAATCTTCGCGATCTCGCCTTTCACGTACTCCGCTTTCGCGTGCGACTGCAGCGCGACCTCTCTCAAGCCGTGCTTGCCGAGAAGCGAGCAGTGGATGTTCGAGGCGAGGGCCATCAGTCCCTGGTTCGTGCAGATGTTCGAGGTCGCGCGCTCGCGCCGGATGTGCTGCTCGCGAGTCGAGAGGGTCAGACAAAACGCGCGCCGTCCCTCGGCGTCCCGGGTCTCCCCGACGAGACGTCCCGGGATCTGGCGCTCGTGCTCGGCGCGGCACGAGAGGAACCCGAGCACCGGACCCCCGAAGTGCATCGGCACGCCGAGCGACTGTGCCTCGCCGCAGGCGATATCGGCGCCGCGCTCCCCCGGAGGCGCCAGCAGCGCCATCGACACCGCCTCGGCGACGACCGCGACCGAGGCGGCCCCTTTCTCGTGCGCCGCGCGCGACCCGATCTCCCAGTCCTCGACGACGCCGAAGAAGTTGGGGGACTGGACGGCGACCGCGAAGGTGTCGTCGTCCACCGCCGCGCGGAGCGCCTCCTCGTCGGTCCTGCCGTCGGCTCCTAACGGGACTTCGACCGACGTGAATCCGAGGTTCGAGAAGTAGGTGCGCACGGTCTCGCGATATTCGGGGTGGATGCCCGCCGAAAGCACCGCCCGGGTCCGACCGCGGGAGAGACGCGACGCCATGAGCAGCGCCTCGACGAGCGCCGAGGCGCCCTCGTAGAGCGATGCGTTCGCGACGTCCAGCCCGGTCAGCAGACAGATGTGCGTCTGGAACTCGAAGATCGACGTGAGCGTCCCCTGCGAGACCTCGGGCTGGTAGGGCGTGTAGGAGGTGAGCCACTCCGCGCGGTAGAGCATCTGGTCGGCGATCGCCGAGACGTAGTGGTTGTAGAGACCCGCGCCCAGAAAGAACGCCGTGTCGCGGGCATTCGAGGTCCGGGCGGAGAGCCCTCCCAGGAGCCGGCGGATTTCGATCTCGGAGAGGGGAGGGGGAAGCTTCGGCTCCCCCATGACTTCCGCGGGAATCGACGCGAAGAGCGCGTCCACCGACGGCGCGCCGATCGCGGCGAGCATCTCCGCCCTGTCCGCCTCCGAAACGGGAAGGAACTTCATTTCTCCTTCTCTTCCTCCTTCAGGTACTCGGCGTATTGCTCGGCGGACATCAGCTTGGAGATTTCCTGGTCGGTCGAGAGCTTGACCTTGATGAGCCAGCCGTCGCCGAACGGGTCGTCGTTGACGATGCCCGGCTCCTGGACCGCTCCCTTGTTGATTTCGACGACCTCGCCCGAGACCGGGATGAAGAGCTCGGAGACCGCCTTGACCGACTCGACGGTGCCGAACTCGTCGTCCGCGTTGAAGACGTGCCCGACCTCGGGCAGCTCGAGATAGACGATCTCGCCCAGCTCCTTCTGCGCGTGGTCGGTGATCCCGATCGTCCCGGTCTCCCCGTCCACACGGACCCATTCGTGGCTGGGTGCGTAATGCAGATCATCGGGATTCACGCCGGCACCTCCTTCTTCCTCTTGTAAAAAGGGGTCTCGACGACCCGCGCGCGCGCTTCACGACCCCGGATGTCCACGGAGAATTCGGTCCCGATCGCGGAGGCCGCGGCGGGCAGGAGCGCCAGGCCGATCGGCCGTCCCAGCGTCGGCGAGTGGGTGCCGGAAGTCACGACTCCCGGGCCGGCCGAAGTCTCTGCGGCGTATCCGTGCCGGGCGATCCCGCGGTCCGTCATTTCGAAACCGACGAGCTTGCGCGGGACCCCCTGCTCCTTCTGCTTTTCGAGCGCCTCGCGGCCGAGGAACTCTCCCTTTTTCATCTTCACGATCCAACCCAGGTCCGCCTCCCACGGCGTCACCGTGTCGTCGATGTCGTTGCCGTAGAGCGCCATCTTCGCCTCCAGCCGCAGCGTGTCGCGCGCGCCGAGGCCGCACGGGGCGATCCCCTCCGGCCGCCCCGCCTCGAGAAGCGCCCGGAAGATCCGCTCGGCGGACTCCGGCGCGACGTAGATCTCGAACCCGTCTTCGCCCGTGTAGCCGGTGCGGGAGACCAGAGCGGTCTGGCCGAGCACCTCGATCGGCCGGAAACCGTAGTAGGGAAGATCCGAGGGGTCGCTCGCGCAGATCCGCGCGACGACGGCGCGGGCGGCCGGGCCCTGGACCGCGAGGAGCGCGTAGTCGTCGCTGCGGTTCTCGACGGCGACGCCGCCGCCGGCCCGTTCCCGCGCCCAGGCGAAATCCTTGGGAGTGTTGGAGGCATTGACGACGACCATGTACGAGTCTTCGGCCCGCCGGTAGATCAGCAGGTCGTCCACGAAAGTCCCCCGCTCGGTCAGGAACGCGGAGTAGTGGCAGCGTCCGTCCGCGAGCTTCGAGACGTCGTTGGGCGTCAAGCGCTGGAGCGCCGCCAGGGCGTCACCGCCGGTGACCTCGAGCTC
>DASXSX010000201.1:0-3222 GCA_036505815.1 Thermoanaerobaculia bacterium | reverse complement strand
CAGGTACATTCCCGACGAGTAGTGCTTGATGGGAGTGTCAATGAACTTCTCAATCTCGGCGAACGCCACAATCTCATCGAACTTCGCCTGGATCTCGGCGCGCCGCATGCCGAGGATGGCGCCGTTCAAGAAGACATTCTCCCGTCCGGTCAGCTCGTTGTGGAACCCGGTACCGACCTCCAGAAGGCTCCCCACTCGTCCGCAGATCTCCGCGCGCCCCTCGGTCGGCTCAGTGATCCGGGACAGCACCTTCAAGAGCGTGCTCTTGCCCGCCCCGTTGCGTCCGATGATCCCGACCACTTCGCCGCGCCGCACCTCGAACGACACGTCCCGAAGCGCCCAGATTGTTCGGTCGGCCCTCGATCGCGGCTTCCCGGCGAGACGCAGGCGCCGAAGCGGCGCGGCGGCGATTCCGGCAAGGGCATCGCGCAGTGTCTTGTACTTCTCCTGGGTCTCGCCGATGCGGTAGAGCTTGCAGAGCCCCGACGACCGGATGGCGACGTCCGGGGATGGTCCCGGTGCGGCGAGGCCCTCGGACCCGTGGGACTCGGCGCTCTCGAGGATGACGGACATGTGGTCTCCGGCTACTTTTCCGCGGTAATTAGCGCGCCCCGGCAGCGGCCAGCAAGGCCTCCGCCCGGCTCCAGTCCTCCGCGGGGTCGAGGTTGACCGACCGGGAGCGGTCGACCGCATGGCCGAGAAGGGTACGGCCGTAGAGGCTATTCTGCTCCAGAACAACGTCGCGGCGCGTTACATAGACCGACCCTTCGCGGTGAAAGGCGGGTGGCAGATCCTGACGCCGCCCGATCGGGGCGAACTCTCCGGTCGAGAGGTGGATGCAGCCGTCTTCGCACTGGAAGTAGACCCAGTGGGGGTTGTACTCGAGCGGGATCGGCAGCACCGTCACCACCGCGTCGGCGTTCTTGTCTTCGAGCATCGCGATGCAGGCGTCGATGTCTTCGGGGCTTCGGAAAGGACTCGACGGCTGCAGCAGGCAGACGGCATCGAATCGGTCGCCGCGCTCCTCGAGCCAGCGCAGCGCGTGCTGGACGACAGGAAGCATCGGGGTCTCATCACGGGCCAGCTCTGCCGGCCGGAGGAACGGGACCTCGAGTCCGCAGCGCCGGCCGATCTCGGCGATCTCCGGGTCCTCCGTCGAAAGGATCAAGCGCGAGAGGCGGCGCGCCTTGCCCGCCGCATCCGCTGTGTACGCGAGCAGAGGCCGCCCGGCGAGAAACCGCGCGTTCTTGCGTGGGATTCCCTGGGAGCCACCCCGTGCAGGCACGAGTCCCAAGACCTTCATCAGTAAGCCAATCTCTTCTCAATCGTCAGCGGCTGAGTGGCGAGCAGCCCGGCGATCCTCTCTCCCGCCCGGGCGTCGCCGTAGAGCGGGTCTGACGGAAAGCGGCCGTTCGCGAACCGGTCGCTGACTGCTTCCGAGATCTCACGCCGGTCATACCCGACGTCGAGCACGTTCCGGCCGCGGTCGCGCCCCGCCTGCCGGGACCCGATGTTGACCACGGGCACGCCGAGATAGGAACACTCGCGGATGCCGACACTCGAGTTTCCCACGAGGCACCGGCTGCGGAACAGCAGACGGAGGAAATCGAGCGGCTCCATGCTTTTGAAGAAATGGATATTCGGCGGGCGCTCATTCTCGCGAAATGAGCGGATCGCGTTGGAGGTGCCGTCCGACCCGGCGTCGACGTTCGGCCAGAACCAGAGCGTCGGCTGGCCCAGGTCGCGCACGGCGTGGAGCGTCTCGAGAACGTGGCTGCGCGCTTCCTCGTACTCCGTCGTCACCGGGTGCTGCATGACGACGAGGTAACCGTCTTCTAGCCGCAGTTGCGCCCCGACGCCACCGTACTTGACCAGCGGATCGAAGCGGAAGGAGCGATCGGCGAGGACCTGGGCGGCCAGGTCGATCGAAGGGCAGCCCGTCACGAATACTGTCGATGGTTCCTCCCCCATCTTCACGACCCGCCTGGCGGACGCCTCGGTCGAGACAAAGTGGAGGTTGGAGAGCTTGGTCACCGCATGCCGGACCTTCTCGTCGATCGAGCCGGTGACCTCCCCACCCTGGACGTGAGCCACCGGAATGTTCATGTAGGACGCCGCCACAGCCGTGGCGAGCGTCTCGTAACGATCCGCAATGGTCACAACGACGTCAGGCTTCAGATTGTCGAACACCGTTGCGAGCTCGAGCAGTCCGAGGCCCGTCGTCTTTGCCATCGAAGCAAGGTTCTCGCCCTCGAGAACCATGTAGACGCGCGCCGCGATGGGAAAGCCGTCGTCCTCCATGTAGCGCACCGCCGTCCCGTAACGGTCGAGCAGAGCGGAGGCACCGACCACGAGCTGGAGCTCGAGATCAGAATGCTCCTGAATCGCCGAGAGTGCTGTCTTGATGCGGCTATAACTCGGACGTGCCGTGACGACGACGCAGACCTTGCGGCAGCTCACCGGTCTTCCTCCAGCTCCTCCGCGCCGATGCGCTCGTCGGCCTTCACGTCCCGCCGCAGGCGTCGTCCGATCAGCTCTGGGAGCCGGGCCGCGGGGAGGCCCGTACCCGGCTTCTTGGTGCCCAGATGTTGCGTCTGCAGGATCGTCCCCTCTTTCAGATCCATTCGGGCCACAACGCTCTTGGTAAACAGCATGTGGAGAGGAGCCGTCTCCTTCGCGCTTTCGTCCTTGTCGATGGGATGCTCCGCCATGCGCTCGATGAAGCGGACCCCCTGATTGAGCTGCTTGAACTCCTCCATCGTGACCGATGCGGGCACGTCAGGACCGAACATCTGCCGGGAGAAAGCAACGTGCACCTCGAGTACCTCGATGGCGACGACGGCCGCTGCCAGGCCCGGATAGATCGTCCCCGAGTGGTCGGAGAGACCGACTGCGCAGCCGTACCGATCGCGGAAGAATGGGATCAGGTTGAGCCCCACCTTCTCCGGCGGGCACGGGTACGCCGAGGTGCACTGGAGGACGGCGAGTGCCCGGCTCTGCGATTGTACGAGCCGAACCGCCGCGTCGATCTCGACGAGCGGGGATAGACCCGTCGACAGGAGGATCGGCCTGCCATCGCGCGTCAACCGCTCGAGAAGCGGAAGGTTGCTCGTCTCGCCCGACGCCACTTTCCAGGCGGCCACGCCGACACGGCTAAGGAGCTCTGCGGCTTCTTCGGAGAAAGGGGAGCTTAAGAACCACAGACTCCGCTCGTCCGCATGC
>DASXSX010000200.1:0-8185 GCA_036505815.1 Thermoanaerobaculia bacterium | reverse complement strand
GGGCGAGGCGACCGACCGGAATCAAAGCGGGACCGTGCCGGGCGCGATCGCAAGCGGCCGCCGGGCGGCGCGCCAGATTCTCGGCTGACGCGGCCCGCCGACGACCGCCCTCGTTCTTCCGCTCTCGACTGCTGCTACTCGGGCTTCTCTTTCTTTTCCTTTTCCTTTTCGCCCTTCGCCTTTTTTTCGGGCTTTCCGCGCCCGCGCCCGCGCTCCTGGACTGGCTGCGGCTGGTTCGGGTTCGCGCCGACGGCGGGCGCCGGAGGCTGCCCGGGCGGCGCGGCTTGCGGCCCGGTATCCGTACGACGCCGGCCGTGCCCTCGAGACCCGGGTTGGTTCGACGTCTCCGGACGTCCCCGGTAAGCCTCGGGAGCGGGCTGCGGAGCGGCCGGGGCCGCCGCCGGAGGCTGATAGACCCGCCCGGTGGAAGGGTTGCGCTTGATCCCCTGGTTGCCGCCGGTCGATCCTCCCGCCGATCCCCGCAACGTCTCGCTACGGCCGCGCCCCTGCGGCCGGGAGGAAATGGCCTCCCGCACGACGGCCGGCGGCGCAACGATCGCGACCTGCCGCCCGCCGCTGCGAATCGTTTCGGTCATCGGCCGCGGAGCGGTCTTCACTTCCCGGATGCTGCGGGTCGGAATCTGAATGCGGGCCGCGCGCTGGATCCTCTCGACCGGGATCGCGTCGTTCCGGACGATGCCTCCGGATACGGAGAAACGCGTGACCGGCGTCGTCTGCTGAAAGATCGTCGCGCTCCTCTCCGGAGCGATCCGTACGGAGGAAACGTTCGTCCCGACGAAACGGTTCGTGGGCACGAAGACGTACTGCGTCGGGCTCATGCGGATGGCGCGCCCGGAATATCCGGAGATGCCGAACGCCAGGCTCGGAGGCAGGGGCGCCCAGCCGACGTAGTCGTCGTTGTAGGTCCAGGTGACCCAGGCCGGGGCCCAGACCGTACCGGGGACCCACGCCCATCCCCACCGATTCGTCCAAACCCACGTCCCGTAGTGGTACGGGTTGTCTCCCCAGGGGTCGTAGGACACCCAGGTCCATCCATATTCGGTGTACACCCATTCGCCGTTCGAGTACGGCTGCCAATGGCGGGGGACCCGTGCGGGCACCCAGCACTCCCCGTACCGGCAGTCGACCCAGCGGCCGTAGGGCTCGAGCTCGTCGTAGAACCCGCCGATCGAGATGCTCACGGAGACCTGAGCGTTCGCCGGCTGCGTGGCGAACACCACGGCGAGCGCCGCGAAAAACAGCGTCGTGATCACGAGTTTCTTCATGGTCTGCTCCTCAATCGAACTCTGCCGCAAGACTCGCGCCATCCAGGCCGGGAATAATCTCAGCGCCGCCTCTCCCCCCGCACGGCCATCGGTTTCTTCGCAGGAAGTATGCTCTGCGCAATTCGTCAGGAGGGCCTCGGATGTTCTCACCTCTTCTTTTCGGCGTCCTGATGGCCGCGAGGACTTCGTGCAGATGACCCGACTGCCCAGGGCGCTCCTCTTCTCCTGCAACTTCCTCTCTTCCCCTCTCTTCGCGCAGCCGTTCGACCCGTCCCTCTTTTCTGAAATGCGGTGGCGCAGCATCGGGCCGTTCCGGGCCGGCTGGGGAACGTGCGCCGAGGGGATCCCCGACGAGCCCGATACGTTCTATTTCGGCGCCGCGGGCGGCGGCGTCTGGAAGACCGGGAACGCCGGGCGCACGTGGACGCCGATCTTCGAGCACGAGTCCGCGACGTCGGTGGGCGCTCTCGCGATCGCGCCCTCCGATCCCAAGGTGATCTACGTGGGCACCGGCCAGCCGGAGCCGCGCTACGACATCGTTTCCGGCGACGGCATCTTCCGATCGGACGACGGCGGAAAGAACTGGGCGAAGCGCGGCCTCTCTGCCACGCGGCACATCGGACGGATCCTCGTGGACCCGGGCGACCCGAATGTGGTCCTCGTGGCCGCGCTCGGCCACATCTTCGGCGCCAACAAAGAGCGCGGCGTCTTCCGGAGCACGGACGGCGGAAAGAGCTGGAGCCCGACGCTTTTCGTCAACGAGAACACGGGCGCCGTCGACCTGGCGGCGGATCGAGAGCATCCCGAGGTCGTCTACGCGGCCGCCTGGCAGGTGCGCAACTACCCGTGGCTGTCGTACTTCAAGCCGAACGTCGGACCGGGCAGCGCCGTCTATCGCTCCGCCGACGGCGGCCGGACGTGGAAGCGACTTTCCGGCGGGGGCTGGCCGGCGGGAGACGTTGGCCGGATCGGTCTTGCCGTCGCGCCGGGCGGACGCGTGTATGCGCTCGTCGACGCGCCGGCGCCTCCCACGGCCTCGGGGACGGCCCCCGCGACTCCGCCGCCCGCGGGTCTCTACCGGTCCGACGACGGTGGCGGGAGCTGGACTCACGTGAACTCCGACGCCGGTCTCGCGACTTACTACTTCGGCCGGGTGACGTCGGATCCGAAGAATCCCGACGTCGTCTACGTCATGGGGCAGTCGATCCGCCGCTCCGACGACGGAGGCAAGACGTTCCGCATCGTCAAAGGCGCGCCGGGCGGAGACGACTACCACCATCTGTGGATCAACCCCAAACATCCGGACCACATGGTGACCGCGAGCGATCAGGGCACGGTCGTGACGGTCGATGGCGGGAAAACGTGGAGCGACTGGTACAACCAGCCGACCGGCCAGTTCTACCACGTCGAGACCGACGACCGCTTTCCGTACTGGGTGTACGGCGGGCAGCAGGACAGCGGCACCGCGGGGACGGCGAGCCGCGGCGACGACGGCGGTTTGACCTTCCGGGAGTGGCATCCCGTCGGCGCGGACGAACGCGGCTGGGACGTCCCGGACCCCGCCGATCCCGCGATCGTCTACGGCAGCGGACTGGGAGGCAACGTCATCCGCTTCGACAACCGCACCGGACAGGGCACCCAGATCTCGCCGGTCGTCGAGAGCACTTACGCGCGGCGACCGACCGAGGTGAAGTACCGCTACACCTGGATTTCGCCGTTGGCCGTCTCGAAGAAGGAGCCGCACGCACTGTACTTCGGCTCGCAGGTCCTCTTCCGCTCGACGGACCGCGGCCAGAGCTGGACCGAGGTCAGCCCCGACCTGACCGGCGCCGTCCCGGGAACGACGGGGTGCGACGGCGACGTCACGCTCGCCAACGCACGCCCGTGCGGCTTCGGGGTGATCTACACGATCGCCCTTTCTCCGCTCGACGAGAACGAGATCTGGATCGGAACCGACAGCGGTTTGATCCAGACGACCAAGGACGGCGGGAAGAGCTGGCGCGACGTCACGCCGAAGGGACTTGCCCCGTGGAGCAAGGTCGCGACCCTCGACGTCTCACCGCTCGAGCCGGGCGTCGTCTACGCCGCCGTGGACACCCATCGCCTCGACGACTTCGCCCCGCACCTCTTCCGCACGCGGGACTCGGGGAAGACCTGGACGGCGATCGCCTCGGGCCTCCCGCCCTCTCAGTACACGACTGTCGTGCGTGCCGATCCGGTCCGCAAGGGACTCCTGTACGCCGGGACGGTCAACGGCGCTTTCATCTCGTTCGACGACGGCAAACACTGGCAACCGCTGCAGGGGAACCTTCCGACCGCGTGGGTGGAAGACCTCCAGGTCCACGGAAACGACCTCGTTGCCGCGACGAACGGCCGCGCTCTCTGGATCTTAGACGACGTCACGCCGCTACGGCAGCTGACGCCGGCAGTTGCGGCCGCGGCGGTCCATCTCTTCGCCCCCGCCGGCGTCGTCCGCGTCCGGCGAAACGTGAGTCACGACACGCCGCTGCCGCCGGAGACCCCGATGGGTCGGAACCCCCCGGCCGGCGCGGTCATCGACTACGTCTTGACGCGGGCCGCGTCTGGTCCAGTCGTACTCGAGATCCTGGATTCCGCTGAGCGGGTCGTCCGCAGATACTCGAGCGTGGACCAGCCGGAGAAAGTTCCCGCGAGGCGTTACTTCGCCGAAGAGTGGTTGAAGCCGCCGGCTCCCCTGTCGGCCGCGGCCGGCCACCACCGATTCGTCTGGGACCTGCGCGGGCCGCGCCCGAAGGCGCCGGAGTACGAGTACTCGATCGCCGCCATTTACGGCGAGGACACGCCGGCGGAACCGGAGGGTCCTCTCGTCCCTCCCGGTATCTATGCCTTGCGTCTGAGCGCCGGCGGCAAAATCCTCACACAGCCGCTTTCGGTCCGGCAGGACCCACGCGTGATGGCGTCCGCGAGTGACTTCTCCCGGCAGTACGAGCTCACAACGCGGACCGCGGAGGAAATGAACCGCGCGGCGGATGCACTCGCGGAGATCGCCGCGCTGCGCAAACAGCTCGCAACGGCGCGCAAAGGCGCCGAGGGCGCGGAGTCGGCGAAGACGTTCGCCGACATCGACGCGAAGGCGGCGGCTTTCGAAGTCAAAGCGGCTCCGCGGACGGGAACCGAGACCCGAGATTCGCTGGCGCGATTGAACGCTCGGCTCGCGAGCCTTCTTCTGGCGGTGGAGAGCGGCGACTCTGCGCCCACGGCTCAGGCGCTGGCGCTCTCCGATGAGCTGCGGCAGGCGCTCGAAAAGCGGCTCGCCGAGTGGAACGTGCTCAAGAAAGAGGTATCGGGGTCCGGTCTCCGCTGACCACTTCGGGGAAGGGAGTAGGCAGGGAGGCCGAACCCCGGAGACTCCTGATTACGGTCTCTCGCGCCGGTGCTCTTCTCTCCAGCGCCGGTAGTCCTCACCCTCGATGACGCGCTGATTCGACCAGTGGCCGGGAACATAGCGCCAGCCGCCGTACTCGCGAACGTAGCGGGCGCGGACCCAATGCACCCGGCGCCCTCCCTCGGGAACCACCCAGCGGCCGGGGATCCAGACCCAGTTGTCGCCCTGCCAGTCCCAGAATCCTTCGACCCAGATGTAATCCCGACCGGGACGAGCGGTTCTCCGCTCGCGGCGGATGCGAGGAGGAGCCTGGCGGCCGATGCGGATCTCCAGACCGGGTAGCGGCGGTACTGGCGGCGGAGGCGGCAGCTGGGCGAAGAGCGGCGCCGACACGACCGCGGCGAGTGCTGCGATTGAAATCGATCTCACGATGCGTTTGAACATGAAACCTCCATCTCCGCGGAAGAGTTCGCAAGCACCGTGCCATCCGAATCCGTGCGCGGGCGGGAACGTTCATCGCGCGTTCACGAGCTTCGCTTCTCTGTCATTCCGAGGAGCGAAGCGACGATGAGCTGATAGCCGGGCCCGGATCTGGGCGACTTCGAGGCGGCGAGTCCGGACAGCGAAACCAGGAGCGCGATGACGCCGAACCATGCGTGTCGGATCATGAAATCCTCTTGGTCGACATTCCGTCGGTCTAACGAAAGACCGCGCCGGTTGTTTTGGTTACACCTCGACCGCGGTCACTTGCCCCGATGCGACCGTCCGGGCCGGTCTTTCAGGAAGTTCTCCGAGACATAAGCGCCGAGCAGCGCGCCCGAGGACAGGCCGGCCTCGTTGGCCGAAAGGAAGTGGATGCCTCCGTAGATGCGGCTGATCCCGGCTTCCTGCGCGGCCGACGAGAAGGAGGAGAAGCTGCGGACGACGCCGGGCACATCGTCCGACTCGGTCGTGAAAGGCATGTCGTCGCCGCCGAAGAAGGAGGCTAGAACGGCCGCTGCGGCGCCACTGAAGGTGCTGTGCCCGGACGTGTACTCCGGGAAGGGCGGAGTCACGAGAAGCGGTGTCCAGGTCGCGTCCTTCTCGGTCTCGACGGGCGGGTCCAGGTCGCCGTTTCGGATCGCGGTGATCGGCCGCCAGTAATTGAACTGGTATTTGCAGTCCCAGGAGACGATCGCAGCATCGGCTTCCGCGATGTTCAGGAGCGCGAACAGCCGCGCGTTCTCTTCGAGCGTCGTGCCTTGCTGTCCCGCCACGTCCTGCGCGATGACGTTCCAGTGGCCGGGCGGAGTGACTGTGCCGGCGCCGTCCGCCCAAAACCTCGCGATCGCCGTCTGGTCGACCGTGCGGGTCGCGCTCTCCACGGAGCCCAGCTCCTTCGTCAGGTTGTAGTCGCTGATCCACCGTGGGCTGTCGAGCGAGGGCGGCGCCGGCGGGCGGAACTGGGCGCCGCTCGTCATCGCAAAAGGAGTGACCATCGGCCATTGCGGAAGGAGCGCCGCCGCGAATGCAGGGGGCGTCGGCTGCCAGAAGCCGACGCCGGGCGTCGGGGTATAGGGGACGACGGCGTCCGAATGGTCGCTGCTGCGGAGCTCGAGGATCGCCTCCGCGACCGATTCGCCCCAGGCGACGCCGACGCGTTGCGGCGGGCCGTCCGGAATCCGGGCGAGGATCGCCGCGTAGAGCTCGTCGAACTGCGTCTGGCCCGCGGGATAGATGGCGATCAGGACCCGATGCGCTGCGGCCGAAGCCGCCGCTTCGACTGAGGCGACGCCGGCGGGCTTGCCGGTCACGAAATAAGGCTCGTGCGTCTGGGTGATGCCGTTGACGGCGTCATAGATGGCGACGTGCAGGATGGCGAGCGCGCGCGCCGCTTTCGGCGGCGAAGTTCGGTCGACTTTGATGGCGGCGAGCGCGGCGGAGTTCCAGTCCCCCACGACGTCCGCGCGGGACGGGCCAGCGGCGAAAGAGAGGAGAGCAACGCAGAGAAGGACTCGGAATCGGATCGACATGAGACACCTCGTGGGTTGACGCATCAATCGTTCAGACAGAGAAACAGATGAAAAGCTCATTCAACAAAGGAGCCCCCGCCGGGCGCTTTCGATTCTCGCCCGGCGGGAGCTTCGTTGGCCGGATCGTCGGCCATCGGCGTCTTCCGAGGCTACTCGGGGAAGAAGGCACCGTTGGAGTCATGCCCGATCTGGGCAAAGTGAGAGATCGAAGTCGAACCCGGATCGGAGACGAACTGGAATCCGTGGAGAGTGTCGCTCGGCGGAGTCGTAGCGGTCACTTCGATCGTCGCGGAGTTTTCGAGGAAGTATCCCGCGAACCGGTCGGCGGCGTCGCTGAACTGAATCGTGTCCGTGATCCCGCTCCACTCGATTCGCAGGGAGTCGATGACGGCAGGCACGAGAGGAACGACATGACCGAAGCTGTTGGCAACGGTAAAGACGTCGTGGACCGGGATGTTCTTCGCATCGAGGAGTGCACTGCCGGCGCCGAGATGAACATTCACACTGTCCACCGGAAGCGAAACTGTCCAGAAGAGGCCGTTGGCGGCGATCCCGGGATCGTAGGAATGCGCTCCGGTTGGACCAGTGGGATCTGTCGGTTCCGGTAGAGGAGACGTACCGGCCAAACTGCCGGTAAGGCTATCCAGTCATATGAAGGCGAAGGCGCCCTTCTGGGTTCGGCCTTCCGTGTCGATGAAGACACCCTTCATGAAGCGCATATCGGTGTGGAACCCGTAAGGAGCGGTCTCTCCGGTGGTCGTGTCGGTCCCTGTCCCGCTCAAGGTCAAGTCCGCCTGGCCGATGAAGCCGTTGAAGTCGTAGATCGTCGAAGGGTCGCGACCGTCGAGCGGGCCTGCGGTGGGATCCGTGGGCGAAGGCGATCCATCGACGTGCCCGGGGAAAAAGAAGTGAGCCCCGGGGGGGGGTGGATGATTGATGTGGGGAATGGGAGTCGGTACACCCGAGCCGGGCTTGGCCCCGAGCGCGACTTTGGGAAGTCCGGCCACCAGGATCGCCCCGGCGGCCCCAGCAGTCCCGATCATTTGACGTCTGGAGATTCCGCGCACCGGAACGTGCCGATGACCCGCGTGTAAGAGTGCCTCCCACAGAGGTCTGTTTTTTCTATCCATGGGCCTGTCCTTTCTTACAGCACCATGTGGCGGTATTGGCGTGGGATTTCGTCCCGCGCACACCGCTCGGAAAAGCTTTCCAGGATGGGCGGAGACCTGCAGGAGAGCCTCGCGACCCGGCAGGGTAGTTGATTCCCTCCGCCATGAACCCGTACTCGTTTCCCTCCGCATCGGCCGTGAAGGGACAGGGCTGATGTCGCGACACGGCGTCCCTCGAACCCGCGGTGTGGGAGCTTTACCATGGGATTCCGCTTTCTCGTTCCCGTCGGGGGGCCCTTTCTTTCACGAGGTGGAAGTCAAGTCAATACCGACTTTAGTCGAGCGTCCTGACCGGCATCAGAGAGTTTTGGACGTAGGGGGGTCAGGTCTCCACTTGCCACATTGAGGGTCAGG
>DASXSX010000199.1:0-46850 GCA_036505815.1 Thermoanaerobaculia bacterium | reverse complement strand
GAGACCGGTGAAGGCCATGAGGCTGCCGTTTCCGCAGCGTCCGTTTCACCGGTCGATCAGGAAGCCGCTCCCTACGGCGTGTCCGACGGCTATCCGCTCTTCGGCGGATACGGAGCGCCTTACCGGGCGCGCCTCATCCCCCGCGGATTCCCGCGCTTGCCCCGGATGGTATTGCCTCTCGGCCGTCCCGCTTTCCATCGGTCTATCCCTTCGCGCGCCCCGTTCTCGCGCCACGTGACAAACGGAGTAGTCAAGAGACTCGCGCGCGGTTAGACCGGCGACCAGACGACGCTCCGAGATGGCGTGGCTCCTCACGTCGTGCTCGTCGTCGTTACGCGGCCCACCTCTTGAAGGAGCCCTGTACCCCTTCCACGAGCAGCCTCGTTCCCCCACCTTGCTCTCCTTCGGTTCCTGCTGGTCATGCCGCGCGAGAAGCACCGTCTTTCTGTCGAGTACTTTTCGGGACTTGCGGGCGAGGCGGGCGGAACGGAACGCGCTTTCTGGCAGTCCGTCTTTTCCTACGGGCGATGGCGAGGGCATTAAAGAGTTAATGAAACTCGAGTCTGTCTTTTCCTGCGGACGATGGCGAGGGCATTAAAGAGTTAATGAAACTCGAGTCTGTCTTTTCCTGCAGACGATGGCGAGGGCGTTAAAGAGTTGATGAAACTCGGAACGCTTGGAGATTCGAGGTGAAGCATGAAGGCTGCTGGTGAAGAAATCTGGAACCGCCCTAGCGTATTGAAGTCGTGATGAAGCAGTCGCCAATCTTCTCCGCGATCCTGATCTTCAGCGCCGCAGCCGCGGTTGCGCAGAGCAAACGCTACGATTCAGGATACGGAACGACTTACCCCGTCGAGCTGGCCGACGGAGGGGTTTACGCCTATCCCTACGGCTACGGTTACTGGCCGTGCGGGTTTTCCGGTTCGGTTTTCATCGGCGGGCGGCCAGTCTTCGTTCACCGGTTCTTCTTCCGGCGTCCGTTCATGCGTCATCGGTTCTTGTTCCGGCGTCCATTCATCCATCATCGAGTCTTCTTCCGGCGTCCATTTATCCGCCATCGGTTCTTCTTCCGTCATCCCGTCGGTCGCCGCTTCTTCTTCCGCGGGCGAAGGTAACTCGCGTGGCGCGCGAGCCGGCTGCCGGGGGAATCAACACAGTGTTCCTGCCGGAGTCAGTAACGCCTCGCAGTTGAAAGAAAGGAGACACGATTATGGAGGTACAGAGAGACCGTGTAAGAGCTCCCGTGAAGAGAGGCAATTCACGAAGAGCAGTGGGATTGCTGGCCGTCGCTCTCGGAGCGACCGCTGCCATCGCGCTAGCTCAGGACACTCGCCAGCCACCGTTCGACTTCTCGGACGCGTATTACCTCGCGAACGGAATCAATCCCGCCAATATCCGCGACCGCGTCGATGGGACGTGCCCGGCCAGCGATAAGCCCGCATGTTCCGTAGTGGACAACTCCAACACGGACCCGAACAGGCGCAATATCCGGGTGCTTTCGACTACCGGCGGGTTCGATCACGAGGGCAACCCTCTCTACTACAACATCTTCGGCATGGTCATGCCGGACACGTTCACGAACGACGCCGCCGGGCAGGAAGCGATGGGGATTGCCAACGATTTCGAGGCTTACATCTTCCCGAAGGCGAGCGGCGATCCCTTGAGCCCGGAACTGTCAAACCGCAGACAAGATAACGTCTTCGTCACGAAGCACGGTTATTTCCAGACGAACCCTCTGGGTCTCTGGATTGCCGTCTTCGTGAGCTACACGCCTGCGGCCTTCAATACCGCTGAGGGGCAGAAGACTCTGGCAACTTTGGCCGCTCAGAATGGCACGGACTTAGACGGCACTCCGATAATTCGAAAGGCGATCGAGGTCGACGTGCTGGGGCGCAAGGGCCTCGTGGAAGAGCAGACGCGTGCCCTGGATGGTTCGCAAGGTCCGCCATGGATTGTTTGACCGTCCCTCCAGGATCCCCGTGGGGGATCCATCGCGCCGGATGCATTCTTGGATCTGGTTCGGAAGTCGGACAACACACCGCTGGTGCCTGACACTCTCCAGCAGTTCCTCTGCCTCCAACAGACCGGCAACTTCTGCAACGGTCAGTGACGGTTTGATCGGGTCTGTAATTCTGTGGTCCGCGTGGACTCACTTCGTCACAGGCCCGATTCCTTTGTAATGAGGATTCCAGCCGGGCCGAGTGTAGGCTGCCGACTCGGCGTTGGGTAAGCCTCGGGGCGCTCGGCCGGCAGCCACGGCGGGCCGCCTCCGAGACCCTGAAACGACTCGAGGCCGGAACGATTCAGGATTCCAGATGCGTTCGGCCGTCGGCGTGCGGGCGAACCGCCAGCGACCCGTCAGGCCGGCGCCAATACTCCTTCCAGCGGCGGAAAGGCATCACGAGGATCTTCCCCAGCGTGACCTTCCTCGGATCGTCGAAGGCCGGTACGCCGATGGTTACTGACTGCTGGGGAACGTCGAGTCGGATGGTCCCGTGCAGATAGTCCCACACCGAGAGAAGGCTGGACCAGTTCGTGTTCGTCTCGTTCTGGTAGTCGGAGTGGTGGATTCCGTGCATACGGGGGGTCACGACGATCCGCACGAGAACGCGTTCGAGAGCGAGCGGCAGGCGCGTATTGGAGTGGTGAAAGAGGACCGACACGAAGAGCAGCATCTGCCAGATCGCCACAGAGACCGGATCCGCCCCGATTGCGGAGATCTGGAGCGCGCGAAATAAGACGGAGAGCCCCAGCTCGCCGAAGTGGAAGCGGACCCCCGTCGATACGTCCAGGTCGCGGTCGACATGGTGAACGGAATGGAACCGCCAGAAGAACGGGACGCGGTGGTTCACCCAGTGCCAGAACCAGAGTGTGTAGTCGAGCAGCAGGAGGGTGACCGCCACCCGAATCCATCCGTGAGTCTCCAGCTGGTTGAGCAGCCCGATTCCCCGCGTCATCGTCCAACGGGAGATCGGGATCAGGATGGGAATCTGCAGCAGCTCGACCATCGCGAGACCGATGCCGGCGGTCACGAGATTGCGCCCGACGCGGCGCAGCTTCGATTCGCGCTCGACCCGCAGGGGGCGGCGCGTTTCGAGCCAGAGAAAGAGAAGGAATCCCCCGGCCACCACTGCCGGCGTGAGCCAGACGGGCAGACCGATCCGCACGAAGTAATGCTAAATCCAATCCACTCGAGACGTTCGGCAGTCGAGCGGGAGGTCAACGCCGCCGGTTGCGGAGATCGTCCCAGAAGAGTCGAACTCGCCCATAGCGCGCGCCTCTCCCTTCACGATCGTTCAGCCCCCAGTCGTAGCGCAGATATCGAATCTCGAGCCGTGGGTCGGCGAGGCGCCGCGCGACCTCCGGCGTCGTGTACTTCCGCAGGACCGCACGCACGCCGCCGGCCTTCTCGAAATCCTCGGCGAACCAGCGAAAGATCGGGGAAACCCGAATACGGTTCTCCACGGGCCGGACGCGGTTCAGGTCGCCTCGCGCAAGCCAGGTTCGCATCGCCGCATCGAGCTGTTTCTCGAGTCGCGCGGCCTCGTACGCCTCGCGCCGGAGCGGAGGACAGCTGCGCGCCGCGCAGACGAGGGCAGCGTGGACGCGGTAGCCGATGAGCGGGCGGAGAGTCCCGTGCTCGATGTCGTCGAGCGAGACGGCCTCGCCGCCGACGCGGTGGCGGCGCTTGCGGAAAGGGCCGTCGGTCGAGCGAATGCTCTCGATCGGGAAGTTCTCGAGCACCCAACCGATCGTCGCCGCGTTGTAGGCATTGATCAGAGAAGCCGCGAGATCATTCCCCGCCGCAGCCGGCTGCGGCGGTGCCGCGATCCGTGCGAGGTACGTCTGTAGAGCCGTGAGGTCCGCGGGAGTTGCCTTCCAGCGCGCGTAATCCACGAGACCCCGCTCGTCCACGTACTTCGCGAGGAGCCGGGCCCACTCGGAGTGGTCGAGGCCGGCCGTCACCGAGACCCGCCGAACCGCCTCCTTCTCCGGGTCTCCGGCACAGTGGACGGCGGCCAGCACGGCGACGGCGGCGGCGAGCGACCGGCCGAGGATCTCCTTCACGAGGCCTTCCTCTCCAGCCGGACCTTCCGGAGCTCGCGGCGCGCGATCCGTGTGATGAAAATCGTCGCGATGATGGTCGCGGCGAGCCCCACTACGAGCGCCGCCCACTCGAGCGGTGAGCGCTTTTCGCCGGCCGAAGCGGCCGCCGCGACGCGCCCGGCGACGCCGAGATAGATATAGAGAACCGTCCCCGGCAGCATCCCGGCCGCACTCGCGAGGACGTAAGGTCCGAAGCGGATCGCAGTCAGACCGTACAGATAGTTCGAGAGCGAGAACGGCACGAGCGGTGAGAGGCGGAGGAGCGCGACGATCTTCCACCCTTTTTCGCCAATCGCCCGATCGATCGCCCGGAAGTCCTCTCTCCTGCGAGCGACTTTCTCGACGCGCTCGCGCGCGACGTGCCGCGCGATCAGGAACGCGAGTGCCGCGCCAGCCGTCGCGCCGACCCACACGGTCGCGACTCCCCACCCGAGGCCGAACGCAAAGCCCGCCGCGATCGTCAGGAGCGATGCCGGGAAGAGGAGGACAGTCGCGACGGCGTAGACGAGCGCGTAGAACGCCTTGCCGGCGACTCCGAGACTGGAAGCCCAGTCGCGAAACGCGCGCACCCACTCGCCGACCGGCAGGACGCGCGAGGCCGCGAAGAGGGCGGCGAGGGCGAGCCCGAGCCCGATCCACCCCCAGGGCAGCCGCCGGAGCCGGGAAGTGATCATGCCCGCCGCGCTCTGCGGTAGAGCCACTCGAACAGCCTGCGGACGCCGGGTGTGAGGCGCGACTTCTGGTACTCGTCGGCGAGCCGGCGCGAGACCTCGGCGAAAGTCGGGTAAGCGTGGATCGTGCTCGAGATCTCTTTCAATCCCACGCCGGCCTTCATCGCGAGCACGAGCTCGTGGACGAGGTCGCCCGCGCGCTCCGAGACGATGGTCGCCCCGAGAACGCGGTCGCCGCCCTTTCGCGTGAGGACCTTCGCGAAGCCCACCTCTTCGCTCTCGACGACCGCGCGGTCGACTTCGTCGAGTGGCCGTCTCCAGACGTCGAATTTCACGCCGCGTCTTCTCGCATCCGTCTCGTTCAGTCCGACGCGGGCGACCTCGGGAGAGGTGTAGGTGCACCACGGCACGACTGAGTCGTCCCACGTCGTTTGCCACCACGGAAAGAGGATGTTGCGGGCGATCACCCGCGCGTGCGCGTCCGCGACATGAGTGAACTGGTATCCGCCGACCACGTCGCCCGCCGCATAGATGTGCGGCTGCGAGCTCTGAAGATGCCTATTGACGCGGATGCTGTTCTCGCCGAGCGCCACGCCGGCCGCCTCAAGGCCGAGGTCGCCCGTGTTCGCCACGCGCCCCGCGGCGACGAAGATCGCGTCGGCGTCCACCGCCCGCCGCTCCGACTCCCCGATCTCGACCTCGACCCGGACGGCGCGGCCGTTTCGTGAAACTCCTCGCGCTTGCGCGCCCGCGAGGACCGTGACGCCCTCTTCCTCGAGGATCCTCCGGACGAGCCCTGCGGCGTCGGGGTCCTCCTTCTCGAGGATCTGGGGCGGCCGCTGGACGATCGTGACCCGGACTCCCAGCCGAGCGAAGACCTGGCCGAGCTCGCAGCCGACCGGGCCGCCGCCCAGGACGACGAGGCGGTCCGGCTTCTCGCGGAGATCGTCGAAGACGGTCTCGTTCGTCAAGAACGGCACTTCCGAAAGGCCGGCGACCGGCGGGACCGCCGGCCGGCTACCGGTGGCGATGACGAAGTTCTTTGCCGTCAGGCGGCGTCCGTCGACTTCGACCTCGCGCGGGGATAGGAAGCGCGCGTGTCCCCGGAAGACGTCCACGCCGAGCGACTCGAAGCGCTCCTGCGAGTCGTGGGGCGCGATCTTCGCCCTGCGTTCCCGCATCCGCCCGAAGACGCGCGCGAAATCGAAGCGCGGGTCCATCGGTTCGAGGCCCCAATCCTCTGCGCGGCGGATCTGCCGGACGAGACGGGCGGAGGAGATGAGCGCCTTCGACGGAACGCAGCCCGTGTTCAGGCAGTCGCCGCCCATCCGGTCCCGTTCGACGAGCGCGACCCGTCCGCCCAATCCGGCCGTCGCCGCGGCCGTCACGAGACCGGCGGTCCCTGCGCCGATCACGACGACGTTGTAGACACCCTCGCCTTTTATGGTCACTTTCCCATTTCAACAGAGAGTCGGACGTCCGAGTTCCGTGGAGAGGAAGAAGGGAAGATGTGAGAGATCGCCGCGCGGTAAAATCAACACCGTGGATGCGCTCGAGCGGCGAAGCCGCAGCGTGGCGAGAATCGTCGCCCTCCACGGCGACGACGGCTCCTTCGATCGGGCTTTCTGGGCTTCCATCGTCCCCGCCCGGCGGCTGGAGCTGCTCTGGGAAATGACGCTGGAATACTGTGCGTGGCAGGGGGACGATGCCGGTCAATCCCGACTTCAAAGATCTGTTTGTCGCGTTGAACGCCGCGGCAGCTAGGTTCCTCCTGGTCGGCGGCTATGCGCTGGCCCATCACGGCCACCCGCGGTTCACGAGAGACCTTGATGTATGGGTCGAGCCGGGACCGGACAATTCTCGCCGGGTTTTCGCCGCGCTCGAAGCGTTCGGTGCGCCGCTCCACGAGCTCCGAAGAGAGGATCTTGAGCGGGAAGGTCTGATCTTTCAGATCGGCGTCGCCCCGAACCGCATCGACATCATCACGAGCATCGACGGAGTGGTGTTTGGCGAGGCGTGGGAGGCGCGCGAGCAGACGTCGTACGGCGGGGAACCCGTCCCGGTGCTCAGCCGATCGCATCTGATCGCCAATAAGCGAGCGTCCGGACGGCCTCAGGACCTCGTCGATCTCGAGGAGCTCGGGAAGACCGGCGACTGACCGGTCGGGGACCCCGGCGCTTCAGTTCCCCGATCCGCCGGAGGCCGCCGCGCGCGCGGCCGGTGCGCCCTTCAAGTATTTGTCGAGGAACTTCAGGATCGCACCGTAGCCTTCGATCTGGTTCTTTTTCTTGGTGAAGCCGTGCCCTTCGTCGGGGAAAACGATGTACTCGACCGGCACGCCATTCTTCTTCACCGCGGCGACGATGTCGTCCGACTCGGGCTTGATGACCCGCGGGTCGTTCGCCCCCTGCAGGACCAGGAGCGGCCGGCGGATCCGGTCGGCGTGGAAGACCGGCGAGATCTCGCGGAGCATCTCCTTGTCCTTCTCGGGATCCCCGATCTCCTTGTAGAGCGCGAGGCGCTGCGACTCCCACCACTTCGGAATGCTCTCGAGGGTACGGAGCCAGTTCGAGACCCCGAAGATGTCGACGCCGACGGCGAACTCGTCGGGCTGGAACGCGAGCGCCGCGAGGACCATGTAGCCGCCGTAGCTGCCACCGATGATCCCAATGCGGGCGGCATCAATGTACGGGAAGCCGGCGAGGTACTTCTTTCCCTCGACGCAGTCGCGCAGCGGCTCCTTGCCGTGCTTCTGATCGTCGGCGACGTAGAAGCTCTTTCCGTAGCCGGAGCTTCCCCGGTTGTTGATTCCGAGCACCGCGTAACCGTGGTTGACGAGGTACTGGATCGTCGCGCTGTATCCCTTGCGCGTCTGCCCGCCGGGCCCGCCGTGGACCCACACGAGCGCCGGGGCCTTGCTCTCTCCCGTCGCCTGCTGCGGCTTGTAGAAGATCGACGGGATGACCGTTCCATCGAATGACTTGAAACGAACGACTTCCGAGTCGACGAGGTCAGCCGGGTCGATCTCCTTCGACAGCGAGTCGGTCAGCCGGACCGGCGCCGGGCTCTCGAAGTCGTACACATAGAGGTTGTTGGGTGATCGGTCGCCGTTGACGTAGAAGGCCATTCGTTTTTCGCTGTCGGCGAAACGCACGGACGTGATGTCTCCCGCCGGCAGCTTCGGAAGCGGAACTTCTCTGCCGGAACGCGCGTCGAGAAGGTGAACCGTCGTGTGTCCGTCGTCATTGATGCCTGTGACGCGGTAGCGGCCGTTCTTCGAGAAACGGGTGAAGAGGACGTCCCACGCCGGCCTTTCGACGTCCTGGATCTTTCCGGTCGCAGCGTCGTATTTCCGTACCCGCGCGAACTCGCCGCCTTCGTTGGAGAGGTAGTAGAGCGCGCCCGTCGCGGGGTCGAAGTCCTGCGGCGTGTTGTCCGCGATGCCCTGGTGCGCCGTGATGTTCTTCGCCTCTTTCGTCGCCTCGTTCCAGAGATAGATGTCGCTGTCCGATGTCCCGTTGGTCTTCAACAGCGCGACCCGCTTGCCATCCGGCGCGATGGCCGCGATGTTGTAACCCGCCTCGTTCTTGTAGACCATCGCGCGCTCGCAGGTCTTCGCGTCGTAGCGGTAAAGATCGAAGAATTTCGGATCGCGCTCGTTCGTCTCGACCCAGAACGCCGTGCGGTCCCCGTTCCAGCCGTCGAACTCCGCCTTGAGCTTTTCACCGGGGGTCAGGTCCCGCTCCTTCCCGTCGAGCTCCCGCACGTAAAGATGGTTCAGCTCGTTGCCGCCCTGGTCGCGGGTGTAGAGGACTCGGTCGTCCGCGGGGAAGTACGACACCGCGTAGGTGGTGTCGGTCGTCGAGGCGGTCAGCGGAGCGGGCGCGCCGCCCGCGGCCGGTACGCTGTAGACGTTGAACACTCCGGTCTGGTTCGAGGAGAAGAGGATGCGCTTCTCGTCGGAAGAGAAGGACGCGTCGCGCACTCCCGTCGTCGCGTAGAACTGCTCGATCGTGTACTGCTTCGGGGTACGGGCAGCCGCCTTCTTGGGCGCCGGTTGAGCGGCGCTGGCGAGAACGGCCGTTAGCGCGAGGCCGGCTGCGACGACTGCGCGCTTCACTTTGCGGTTCTTCCCGTCGCGGCGGGCGCTTCGGTGTCGTACCCGCCGTGGTAGTGCGCTTCATCCGGTCGCTTGATCTGGGAGTGCGGCACGATTCGGTTGCGGCGGATCCCACGGAAATCCTCGAGAGTCTTCCAGCCCCGCGAGGAGTTCTTCTCGAGGAATTCCTCCATCCCGCGGACGAGGCTCCGGATCACGTTCGGGCCGACTGCGTGGTCGAGCATCGCGGCCGTGCACACCTGGACCGTCCCGCAGCCGAGCAGGAAATAGTTCAGCGCGTGCGGGAACTCGGCGATGCCCCCGATTCCCGAGAACTCCTTGTCTGGAAAGGCGGCCGTCATCTGCGACATCTTCGCGAGCGAGAGCGGGAGGATCGCCGGCCCGCCGAGGCCGCCGGTCGAGACGTAGCCTTCGACGTTCATCTCGAACTCGAGGGTCTCGGGGTCGATGACCGGCAGCGACGTGAACGTGTTCGAGGAGGAGATCGCGTCGGCTCCGCCGAGAAATGCGCCGCGCGCCTCGTCCACGATGTCCGTCGTCGACGGGGTGAGCTTGGCCCAGACGGGAACGCGGGCGATCTCCTTCACGACCTGCGTGACGACGGAGATCAGCTCCTCGTCCTTTCCGATGTTCGACCCCATGTCGGGGCGGTCCATGTGCGGACAGGAGAGGTTCAGCTCGAGCGCGTCGGCGCCGTCGTCCTGGCAGGCCTTGGCGAGAGTCTGCCAGTGGGAGAGCTCCTCGTCGGAGCCGGAGCCCGCCATGATGGAAGCGATCAGGATCTTGTCGGGATGGGCCTTCTTGATCCGCGCGAGGCGGCCGATCCACCAGTCGAGCGGCTTGTCGGAGATGAGCTCCCAGTTCCAGGAGGAGTGGAGCGCGGCGCCCGCCTTCTTCTTCATCGAAATCAACCCCGACCCCGGGTCGGTCCGCATGAAGTTGGTCTTCGGGCCCTTGACGTTGACGACCGGGTGTACGCCGATCGTCTTGGTCACGACGCCGGCCCAGCCCGACTCGAACGCCCGGAGGATGTTCGACTCCGACTCCGTCGGCGGCGCCGAGGAGAGCAGGAACGGGTTCTCGAATCGGATCCCGGTGAATGTGACGGAAAGGTCGGCGCTCATGGCATCCTCCCTAGTGCGCTCCTGCGGCCTCGAACGATTCGCGCAGGACTCCGAGGGCTTCCTCGACTTCGGATCGAGTGACCGTGAGCGGCGGAGCGATCCGGAACGCGTTTCCTTCCAGGCCGCCCTTGCCGATCAAGAGTCCTCTCTTTTTCGCTTCCTCGAAAATTCGGTTGGTTAGGTCTTTCGCTGGCGTGCGATCGCCAGCGGTCTCGTCGACGACGAACTCGACCGCCTGCATGAGTCCCATACCACGTACGTCGCCGAGGTTTTTCGAGAAGCGGCCCTTCAGCTCCTCGAGGCCGGCACGCAGCAGCCGCCCCATCGACTCGGCGTTGGCGGGCAGGTTCTCCTCCTGGATGAACTCGATCGCCGCGTTCGCGGCGGCGCACGAGACCGGGTTTCCGCCGAAGGTCGAGATCGTGAGAGCCTTCAACGACGCCGCGATCTCCGGCGTGCAGATGGTGACGCCGAGCGGAAGTCCGTTGGCGACGCCCTTCGCCATCGTCATGATCTCGGGCTCGACCCCCCAGTGCTCGATGCCCCACATCTTCGTTCCCGTGCGGCCGAACCCGGTCTGGACCTCATCGCAGACGAAGACACCGCCGTATTTGCGGACGATTCCGACGGCGATTTCGAAGTACTCGGGCGGCGGGGTGATGAACCCGCCGACCCCCTGGATCGGCTCGGCGAGAAACGCCGAGACGCGGCCGGCGGTCGTCGTCTTGATGATGTCCTCGATGTCCTTCGCGCACGCGATCCCGCAGGAGGGATACGTCAGGTGCATCGGGCAGCGGTAGCAGTAGGGAGTCGGGGCGTGCTTGATGCCGGCAATCTTCGTCGGGAGCGGGCGCCACGTCGAGTGCGCGGTCAGCGACTGCGCGAGGGTCGAGCGGCCGGAGTATCCGTGACGCAGGGCGACGAGCTCGGATCTCCCGGTAAAGAGCTCCGCCATCATGACGGCGGTCTCATCCGCCTCGGTGCCAGACGCCGTGAAGTACATCTGACGGAGCTTGCCCGGCGCGATGCTCGCGAGCCGTTCGGCGAGCTCCACGATCGGCAGCGTGGGATAGAGAGTGGAGATGTGAGAAAGGCGATCGACCTGCGCCTTGATCGCGGCGTTGACCTTCTCGTTGCCGTGGCCGACGGAAACGGTCAGGATGCCGCCGAAGAAGTCGAGGTACTCGTTGCCGTCGGCGTCCCGGACGCGCAACCCCTTCGCGTCGGTGACGACGATCGGCTCCTGGTAGTACTGGATCGTCGCGGGGAAGAGGTACTCCTTGTGCTTCTCGCGGACGGACCGGGAGAGGTCCGAAGCGGGCCGGGTCTGTCTGGTTTCGGTGCTCATCGATTCACTCCATCCCTCGATTGTCATTCCGAGAAGCGCAGCGACGCGGAATCTCCCCCTTGAAAAGCGACGGATCCCTCGCTGCGCTCGGGATGACAGTCATCGCGGGTTTCTCTTCAGAAAAGAGCCGGCTCCGGCCTTGCCGGTGAACTTCCCGTTTTCGACGATCACTCTCCCGCGCGAGAGAACGGTCTCCGCGGCGCCCGTCACCTCTCTTCCTTCATACGGGTTGTAGTCCACTTTCATGTGCAGCGTCTTCGCCGACAACTTCAATTTCTTCTTCGGATCGAAGACGACCAGGTCGGCGTCGGACCCCGGGGCGACCGTCCCCTTCCTCGGGAAGAGGCCGAAGATCTTAGCGGGAGACGTCGACGTCAGCTCGACAAAACGGTTGAGACCGATCTTTCCCGTGCGCACGCCGCCGTCGAAGACGAGGCTCATCCGGGTCTCGATTCCCGGCGCTCCGTTGGGAATCTTCGAGAAGTCGCCGCGGCCGAGCTCCTTCTGCTCCTTCATGCAGAAGGGGCAGTGGTCGGTGGACACTGCCTGCAGGTCGTTGAACGCGAGACCGCGCCAGAGCCGGTCCTGCGACTCTTTCGGCCGCAGCGGAGGGCTCATGACGTACTTCGCACCGTCGAAGCCGGGCTCCTCGTAGTTGTCGTACGAGAGAAAGAGGTACTGCGGGCAGGTCTCCGCGTACGCCGGGAGCCCGCGGTCGCGCGCTTCGGTCACCATTTCGAGCGCTTCCGCGGCCGAGAGGTGGACGATGTAGATCGGGACCCCGGCGATCTCCGCGAGGGCGATCGCGCGGTGAGTGGCCTCGCCTTCCGCGCGCGCCGGCCGCGTCAGGGCGTGATATTTCGGCGCGGTCTTTCCCTCCGCGAGGGCCCTCTTCACCAACACGTCGATCACGCCCCCGTTCTCCGCGTGCATGCAGATCGTTCCGCCGTTCTCGCGGGTGCGGAGGAGCGCCCGGAAAATCGAGCCGTCGTCGAGCATGAACACGCCGGGATACGCCATGAAGAGCTTGAACGACGTCACGCCTTCGCGCACGAGGGCGTCCATCTCGCTCTCGACCGAGTCGTTCAGGTCGGTGACGATCATATGGAAGCCGTAATCGATCGCCGTCTTTCCCTCCGCCTTCTTCATCCAGGTGTCCAGCGCATGGCGCAGCGTCTGCCCACGGTACTGGATCGCGAAGTCGACGACCGAGGTCGTGCCGCCATGCGCCGCCGCGACTGTGCCGGACTCGAAGTCATCGGCGGACGTCGCGCCGCCGAAGGGCATGTCGAGGTGGGTGTGCACGTCGATTCCCCCTGGGATGACGTATTTACCGGAGGCGTCGATTGTTTTGTCGGGGGACAGACCCCAAAACGGGGTCTGTCCCCATATCGCCACCGCCACGATCTTCTCGTCTTCGATCAGAACATCGCCGCGATACTGGTCGGTCGCGGTGACGACCGTGCCGCCGCGGAGAAGGGTCTTCAAGTCGTCAGCTCGGCCATCGGCTGGTAGGTCTCCGGGCGCCGATCGCGGAAGAACTGCCAGACGCGCCGCACCTCCTCGATCATGTCGAGGTCCATCTCCGCCGTGATGAGCTCGTCCTTGTCCTCCGAGCCGACCGCGAGGAAGTTGCCGCGCGGATCGACGAAGTACGAAGAGCCGTAGAAGCGCCCCAGGTTCCACGGAGCTTCGACGCCGACACGGTTGCTGCAGGCCATGAAGTAGCCGTTCGCGACGGCGTGCGCCGGCTGCTCGAGCTTCCACAGATACTGCGACAGCCCGGCGACGGTGGCGGAAGGATTGAAGACGAGCTCGGCGCCGTTCAAACCGAGAAGGCGGGCGCCTTCCGGGAAGTGCCTGTCGTAACAGATGTAGACGCCGACTCTCGCGTAACGGGTCTCGAAGACCGGATAGCCGAGGTTGCCCGGCTTGAAGAAGTACTTTTCCCAGAAGCCCGATGTGTGCGGGATGTGGTTCTTCCGATATTTCCCGAGATACCGGCCGTCGGCGTCATAAACGGCGGCGGTGTTGTAGTAGACGCCCGCCTGCTCGCGCTCGTAGACGGGCACGATCATCGCCATCTGATACTTCTTCGCGTACTCTGCCATCCGCGCGGTCGTCGGCCCGGGCACCGGCTCGGCCATGTCGTACCAGTGCGGGTCCTGAGAAGGACAGAAGTACGGGCCATTGAAGACTTCCTGGAGGCCGAGAATCTGGACGCCGTTTCGACCCGCCTCGTCGATGAAGCGGATGTGTCTCGAGATCGCGTCCTCCTTGACCTGCTCGATCGGAGTCGATGGGTCGGAGAGAGGAGTCGCGCACTGGATCAGGCCGCCGATGACTTTTCGGGGCATTGACTACCTCACCGTCATCCTGAGCATTCGCCTGTCATTCCGAGCGAAGCGAGGAATCTCTTCCTCGTCGAGTGAGAGAGACAGGTCCGCGGCGGTCGCTGCGCGACCGGCGGACAGAGATTCTGAACGAGGGCGTCAAAACCATCTCGAGATCACGACTCTCTTGTCTGTATAGAACTCGTACGCGTCCCTTCCGTGCACCTTCAGGTCGCCGAAGAAACTGTCCTTGGCGCCGCCGAAGGGGAAGTAGGCCATCGGCGCCGCCACGCCGATGTTCACGCCCACCATGGACGCCGACGCGTGCCGCGCGAACTCCCGCGCCGCCTTGCCGCTCGACGTAAAGATCGACGTCGCGTTCGCATTGGGATGCGCGTGCATCACTTCGATCGCCTCGTCCAGTGTTTTGACCGGAGTGATCGAAGCGACCGGGCCGAAGATCTCCTCGTGCCCGATCGTCATAGCCGGGCGCACGTCGTCAAAGAGAGTTGGACCCAGGAAGAACCCCTTCTCGTTTCCCGCGACAGAGACCTTCCGGCCGTCCACAACGAGTTTCGCTCCCTCTTCGACGCCCTTCTCGATGTAGTCGAGCACACGCTCGCGGTGCCGGGCGCTGATGACGGGACCCATCGAGACGCCTTCCTCCATTCCGTCGCCGACGCGGAGAGCCTTCGCGGACGCAGCCATCCGGTCGCGCGCCTCACCGTGGGCCTGCCCGACCGGGACGAGCACGCTGCCGGCGAGGCATCGTTCTCCGGCGCACCCGTAGAAGGACTCGGTGATCACATTGATCGACCGATCCCAGTCGGCATCGGGCATCACGACGACGAAATTCTTCGCGCCGCCGAGCGCCTGAACGCGCTTGCCCGCGTGCGTCGCGCGTCGCCAGACCGCCCGGGCGACCGGCGTCGATCCGACGAAGGACACCGCGCGGATCTCCGGATGGTCGCAGATGGCTTCGACGACTTCGCGGCCGCCGTTGACCAGGTTGACGACGCCGGCAGGCAGGTCGCACTTCTCCAGCAGCCGGAAGACGAGCCGCTGCGAGAGCGGCACCTGTTCGGACGGCTTGACGATCATCGTGTTGCCGGTCCCGACCGCGAAGGGAAGGAACCAGAGCGGCACCATCGCGGGGAAGTTGAATGGTGCAATGGCGGCGCAGACGCCCACGGGCTGGCGGATCACCTGGCAGTCGATGCCGGAGGAGATGTTCTCGAGCCCGTAACCCATCATGAGCGACGGCGATCCGCAGGCGACCTCGACGCACTCGATCCCGCGCCGGACGCTCCCTCGCGACTCGTCGATTGTCTTGCCGTGCTCGGCCGTGACCGTCCGCGCCAGCTCCTCGAAGTTCTGCTCCAGGAGGTCCCGGAATCGGAAGAGCGCGCGTGCCCGCACGACCGCGGGGGTATCCCGCCACCCCGGAAACGCCTTTTTCGCGGCGGCTACGGCCGCGTCGAGATCTTCCCCGGTCGAGAGTGGCGTTCGCGCGATGACTTCCCCGCGCGCCGGGTTGTAGACGTCCAGAAACTCGCGCGCCCGTGATTCGACCCACCGGCCGCCCACGAAGTTGCGCAGGACTTCGGCCTCACCCGAGGAGCGAGCCGTCGCCGCCGCGTGAGAGCCGGCTACAACCGCGGAATCCGTCATGCGGACCTCCCTGCTTCCGGTCGAGAAAAGCGCAATACTAGTCCTGCCCCCTCGTGCCTCGCAAGCTCTTCACAGTGCAGCTGTTGCGAGGCACGCGGGTCCCGTGCGTCGAGAGAGAATCACCTCTCGGTGTGATAATCTCCTATCCGTTCTCGTTCCGCTCGCTTTGCCAGACCAGTTCTGACGAATTCCGAACGATAAGAAAACGGGAAAGCGCGACGCGCGCGGCGGCGGTCGCGTTCGGGCAACGCCGGGGTGCCGGCCCGAACGGCAGGAGGAATTCTGATGAAACTGTACGTCGGCAATCTGTCCTATGCGACGACAGAGGACGATTTGCGCCAGCTTTTCGGCGCTTACGGCAGTCCGGACTCGGTCACGGTCATCTCGGACCGCGGGACAGGTCGCTCGAAGGGCTTCGGCTTCGTCGAGTTCTCCAAGGACGACGAGGCGCGGGCCGCGATGTCCGCGTTGAACGGCCGGGAGATCGACGGGCGCGCCCTGACGGTCTCGGAAGCGCGTCCCAGAACCGAGCCGAGCGGCAACCGGGGCGGCGGCGGGTACGGAAGAGGCGGCCGCTACTGAAGCGCCCTCTGGAGAGGAACGGATCCCGGATGTGGAGCTGGAAGGTCCGGATTCTGCCTTCCGACGAGGGCTCGTTCGAGTACAAGGCGACCTTCTCGTTGTCGGGCGCCGGAAAGGACGGACCGGTCTCCGAGCGCCAGGTCCTCGAGCCGAGGTACCTCTACGGGCAGGGGGACCTCGCGGTCTTCCTCGAAGAGCTCGGCGCCGGCGCGGGAGCGATCGGAGTCCTGCTCGATGAGCTGAACGACCGTCCAAATGCAGAAATCATTGTGGAGATCGGCGACGAGGCGCTGGAGCTCCTCTGGGCCGGACGGTCTCAACCATTTTGATCAGATCCGAAGGGCAAGGAATGGAACGGAAGAAGGACTGGACGAACATTCTGTTTCTGTCGCTGACCCCCGTGATCGGGATCTTCGGCACGGCGGCGTACGCTCTGAAGTTCGGTGTCGAGTGGTGGCAGCCGATTCTCTTCCTCGTCTCCTACCTTCTCGTCGGCCTCTCGGTCACCGCCGGATACCACCGCCTCTTCGCGCACAAGGGATACGAGTCTCATCCCGCGATGCAGGCGTTCTTCCTCTTTTTCGGCGCCCTGGCGCTCCAGAACTCGGTGCTCAAGTGGGCGTCCGACCATCGCACGCACCACAAGTACGTCGACAAGGACTGGGATCCGTACAGCATCAAGCGCGGAGGTCTGTCGGCGCACATCTTCTGGCTCTTCTACAAGGATCCGGCCGGCCGGACTTTCGACAACGTGCCGGACCTGCTCAAGAACCGGCTCGTCATGTTGCAGCACCGGTTCTCGTCCTGGATCGGCATCATTTTCGGCCTCGGCGTGCCGACGCTCGTGGGCGCGGCTTTCGGCCATCCGATCGCCGGGCTGCTGTGGGGCGGATTCCTGCGGATTGCGGTCATCCACCACACCACTTTCTTCGTCAACTCGATCGCTCACATGTGGGGCAAGCGCCCGTACACGGACGAGAACTCCGCGCGCGACAACTGGCTGCTCGCGTTCGTGACCAACGGCGAGGGCTTTCACAACTTCCACCACCGGTTCCCCTCCGACTACCGCAACGGAATCCGCTGGTTCGACTGGGACCCGACGAAGTGGCTCATCCGGACGCTCGCGAGTCTCGGGCTCGCGCGCGACCTTCGAGCGACCCCGCGACCGGTCATCGAGAGAGCCCGGCTGAAAATGGCGGCTCTCGAGATCCAGTCGCGGCTGCCCGGCGTTCCGTCGGAGGTCCGGGAAGCGGTCCGGATCCGCGTGGATCGGGCGGGACTGCTCCTCGAGCGCGCCGTCGCGCACTGGAATCGCGCGCACGAGAAGAAGCGGGAGTGGCTCGAGCAGCGGGCTTCCTCCGCCCGCGCGCGGAGCTGGAAAAAGAGCCTGCGCGCGCACCGAGGCTGTCTGGCGCGCGCACGCGAGGAGTGGCGAGACGCTTTGCGGATCCTCGGCCGAGGTCCCGAAGCGGCCTGAGAAAACCGCGGACTCGAACGGCCGGGATCGCGCCTCGGAAGTGAGCGCGCCCGACCCCCTCCGCGCGATGCTCGAGATCGCGCTCGCGGAGGCGAGGCTCGGGCTCTCCGAGGGCGGCATTCCGATCGGCGCCGCGCTTTTCGACCGGGACGGAAAGCTGCTGGGCCGCGGCCACAACCGGCGGGTCCAGGAGAACGACCCCTCGATCCACGGCGAGACAGACGCCTTTCGCAAGGCGGGGCGGCAGCGCGGCTATCGCGACAAGACGATCGTGACGACGCTCGCTCCCTGCTGGTATTGCAGCGGCCTCGTTCGCCAGTTCGCAATCGGCCGGGTGATCGTCGGGGAGTCCGTCAACTTCGCGGGGGGCGTCGACTGGCTTGCCGAGAACGGCGTCGAGGTCGTGGACCTCGTTTCGAAGGAATGCATCGAGATGCTCGGACGCTGGATCGCCGAGAACCCCGAACTGTGGAACGAGGATATCGGCAGATAGGCCGCCACTTTTTTGCCGTCGCGGAGACCTTTATTGCCTACGACCTTTCCGAGTACGCCAATATCTCTCTCGTTTTCTTGCGGATAACCAGCCGGCTGCGGGGGAACGTCTCTTGCACTTGCGGTCTTTCACCTCCGCAAGGAAGACCAAATGGCTGACCGAAGAAATGCCGAACGCTTGATCGTCCCTCCCGAGAGCCTGCAGCGCATTTCGATGCGCGAGACCCCGGACCCCGTCGACGAACCGACCGAGGAGCAGACGCAGCCGATGCGCCTCTCTTTTTTAGCGCTGCTCGCCGAACGGGACCCCGCGGTTCAGGCCCGGTTGAACCTGCGCCGGAAGCTGGCGCTCGAGAGCGAGCCTCTGGACGAAGACGACCGGCCCACCGACCCGATGCTGGAGTTGGACGAGCCGGCGTAAGGCGGTCGAGGGTCACCGCGACGAAGCGGCTGGCGCCGCTTCCGCCGCCGCCAATCGAAGTTTCCTGGCCCGCGAGCGCTGACGCAGCGCCCCCGCGGAGAAGTACTCCGGGGTAGCGTCCGCGTCGATAACCGCTCCCCGCTTGACACAGATTCGTTCGGGGATCTGAGCGTTCTTTCCGACCGCCGTGATGCCCGGACCTTCCCCCGGCTTCGGCCTCTGACCGACCCGCGCCCTCTTTCCGATCCGGACCGACTTGTCGACGATGGAGCGGTCCACACGAGCTCCGACGTCGACGACCGAGTCGGTCAGGATCACCGAATCGCGCACGACCGCCTCCGGTCCGATCCAGACGCCCGGCGACAGCACGCTTCTCTCGATGCGCGCTCCCGGAGAGATCACGCAGCCGTCCGTGATCATGCTGTCTTTCACGATCGCGCCCTCCTGGATCTTGACCGGCGGCCGCTCCTCCGACTGCGTATGGACGACCCAGGTTCGGTCGTTCAGGTCGAACGGAGGCGGATGCTTCAGCAGATCCATGTGCGTCTGCCAGTACGCCTCGACGGTTCCAACGTCCACCCAGTAACCCTGGAACGGGTAGGCGAAGACCCGCATCCCGCCGCCGACCATGCGGGGCAGGATGTCCTTCCCGAAATCGTGTGAGGAGTCGCGCCTCTTCGCGTCGTCGAGGAGCATCTGCGCGAGCGTCTTCAGGCCGAAGACGTAGATTCCCATCGACGCCAGCGTGCCGGGGGGGTCCGCCGGCTTCTCGACGAACTGCGTGACCTTCGAGTCGCCGTCGATCGCGAGGATCCCCATCCGGGTCGCCTCCTCGCGCGTCACGTTCAACGTTCCGATGGTGACGTCGGCGCTCCGCTCCATGTGGAAAGCAAGGAGCGGCCCGTAGTTCATCTTGTAGATGTGGTCGCCAGCCAGCACGAGGACGAGGTCGGGCGCTCCACGCTCGACGAACGAGAGGTTCTGGTAGATCGCGTCGGCGGTACCACGGTACCAATCGGTGTCGAGCCGCCCCCGGTAGGGCTGATAGATGTGCACGCCCCCCGTGAAGCCGCGGTCGAGGTCCCAAGGCCGGCCGGCGCCGATGTGCTCGATCAAGGAGTGCGGGCGGTATTGGGTCAGGATCATGATGTCGAAGACACCAGAGTTCACGCAGTTGGAGAGCGTGAAGTCGATGATCCGGTACTTCCCCGCAAACGGAACCGCGGGCTTCGCGCGCCGGTCGGTCAGCACTCCCAGGCGCTGACCCTCTCCGCCCGCGAGGATGACCGCCCGCGTCCTCAAAGGACCGATCTCGTCATCCCGAGTCCTTTGTCGGGGAGGACGGGGGGGGGTCCGCCGCGAGGGATCCCTCGGGATGACAACTATTTATGAGGGTTCGCCCCGGCGAAGCCGGCGCGCCTCGCGGTAAAGCGCCTCGTACTCTCCGGCAGACCGACCCCACGAGAAGTCCTTGCCCATCCCGCGCCGCTCGAGCTCGATCCATTCTTCGCGTTGAGCGTACACCCGCAGGGCGCGTTCGAGCGCGTGAGCGACCGCGCCGGAATCGTAGCGGTCGAAGAGGATTCCCGTTCCGCCGGGTTCGCCAATGTCCGTGATCGTGTCGGCCAGGCCGCCGGTCCGTCTCGCGATCGGGACCGCGCCGTATCGCATGGCGATCATCTGGGTCAGGCCGCACGGCTCGTAACGTGACGGAATCAGAATCCCGTCCGCGCCGCCGTAGATCTTCCGGGAGTAGGGCGGATCGAACCGGAGCCGGACGCTCGCCCGACCCCGGAACGCGAGCTCGAGTCCCGAGAGCGCGCTCTCGATTGCGGAATCGCCGCTGCCGAGGACGACGAGCTGGCTCCCGGTCTCGAGCGAGCGTGAGAGGGCGGGGAGCGCGATGTCGAACCCCTTCTGGGAGTCGAGCCGCGACACCATCCCCAGGAGAAAGGCCGTCTCGTCCTGCTCGAGCCCCGCCTCCTCCCGGAGCGCCGCTCTGTTCGCCGCGCGCCGTTCGAGCGTCGCCGCATCGAACCGCTCGCGCAACGCTTCGTCGGTGGCCGGGTTCCAGACGTCCGTATCGATTCCGTTCAACACACCATGAAGCCGATCGCTCCGCGCCCGGAGTGTTCCGTCGAGGCCGTATCCGCCCGCGGGGGTGCGGATCTCGCGCGCGTAAGTCGGGCTGACTGTCGTGAGCACGTCCGCGCTCGCCAGGCCCAGTCCGAGCATCGAGTCACGCGCCCAGTCCGGCAAGAGCGCGAGGACGCCGGTCGCCGCGAGGCCGTACTCCGCGAGGAACCGACCGGCGTTCCGGCCGGAATAGGGAAGGTTGTGGATCGTGAACAGCGTGGCGGTGTCCTGGAAAAACGGATCGCTTCCTCCCGCCGCCGAGAGCCGATACACAGCGGGGCCCGTGTGCCAGTCGTTGCCGTGCACCAGGTCGGGCCGGAAGCCGAGCTCCCGGCACGCCTCGAGCGCAGCGAGCGAGAAGAAGACGAACTTCGGGGCGTCCTCCTCGATCGAGCTGCCGTAGACGCGCTGGTCGGTCGGGATCGGGGGGCCGGTCAGCAAATAGACCGGAACTCCGCCGGAGCTCGTTTCCCAGACCTGCGCGGGCTGCCGGCCGCCCGCGTGCGGAACCTCGAACCGGGCTTTTCGATCGGGGCGGAAGCCTGGCCAGTCGATCGCGCCGTAGCCCGGGATCGCGAGGCGGACGTCGTGGCCGAGGCGGGCCAGCGCGCGCGGAAGAGACCCCGCGACGTCGCCCAGACCGCCGACCTTGACGAATGGGGCGGCCTCCGCCGCAAGGAAGAGGATCTTCAAGGAGCGGGATTATGAGTCCCAAGTCACAGGTACCCAGTAGACGCCGGCGCTACAATTGTTCCAGGTTCATACATGGGACATTCGAAATCGGCCGTTGGCGCGGCCGCAGGTGTGCTCCCGCGCGTCTCGCGTCGCGACATCCTCCGCGGTTTGTCGGCGGCTTCCCTGTTCGGCGTACTCGTGCCCGGCGCCGCCGTCGCCCGCGCTCTCGCCCCCCGCGCCCCGCGCAAAGCGCGCGTCGGCAAGCGGGTGATCGTCGTCGGCGCAGGCGCTTTCGGAGCGTTCTCGGCGCTCTCGCTTCTTCGCCGCGGCACGCGCGTGACTCTCTTGGACGCCTGGGGTCCCGGCAACTCGCGGGCGAGTTCGGGCGGCGAGACGCGTGTGATCCGAGGCGTCTATGGCCCCGATCGGATCTACGTCGAGATGGTGGCGCGCGCGTTTGAGCTGTGGCGCGAGAACGAGAAACGCTGGAACCGAAAGCTCTACCACCGGACCGGCGCGCTGTGGATGGTCACCGGCCCGGACGACTTCATCCGTGCGTCTCTGCCCCTCCTCTCCGAACGCGGGTTTTCTTACCAGGAGCTCTCGACTCGACAGGCGGCGCGCCGGTGGCCCCAGGTCGATTTCGACGGCGTCCGCTGGGTCCTGCACGAGGACCGCGCCGGCTACCTGCTCGCACGCGAGTCGTGCGCCGCGGCCGTCGAAGGTTTCGTTCGGGAAGGGGGGGAGTATCGGCAGGCGGCGGTCGAGCCGGTTCGGATCAACGACGAAGCCCTCGAGAGTGTCCGGCTGGCTGACGGTTCCAGTCTGTCCGCGGACGAGTACGTTTTTGCCTGTGGACCCTGGCTGCCTCGAGTCCTTCCCGAGCTGCTCGAGGCGCTCATCGCCCCGACGCGCCAGGAAGTGTTCTTTTTTGGAACGCCTGCCGGGGACCTCCGGTTCTCGGAGGGAACGATGCCGGTCTGGGTCGATTTCGGATCGCGCCTCATCTACGGGATTCCCGGGAACGAGAATCGCGGCTTCAAGCTGGCCGACGACACCCGCGGGCCGTCTTTCGATCCGACGAGTGAGGAGCGCCTCGTCTCGGCCTCCGGGCTCCGCGCGGCGCGGGAGTTCCTCGCCCGCAGGTTTCCCGCATTGAGGGACGCGCCGCTCGTCGAGTCGCGCGTCTGCCAATACGAGAACACGCCGGACCACCGCTTCCTATTCGATCGTCATCCCGCGGCCTCGAACGTCTGGATCGCGGGCGGCGGCTCGGGTCATGGCTTCAAGATGGCGCCCGCGGTCGGCGAGCGCGTTGCCGACCTCGTGCTCGGAAAGCGCGAGGTCGATCCGTTCTTCGGGCTCGCCCGATTCGCCGGGTCCTCCGGCCGGACCACGCCGGAGGTCCTCGCATGAAGATCGAGTTCTCCACGAAGACCGCCATCGCCGTCCTCGTCTTTCTGCTCGTGCTGGGGATCGCGCTCCCGAGCTCGCCGGGGAGGGAGAGGTCCGCCGCGATCGCGGTGGCCACCACCCGCAGCTCTGGTGTTCTCGCCAATGCGGAGAAGGACTATTGGGCATTTCTCCAGAAGCGAAGCCTCGCGCTGCGGCTCCGTCTCGGTCTGCCGATCGAGGAACTCCCGGATCTCTCGGAAGCCCGCGCCCGCGCCGACGCGGCGTACGGCGAGTCGCTTCTTCAAAAGCTTCGGGGGCTCCGGGAGCTCGAGTTGTCTCACGAGGAGTCGCTCTCGCTCGCAATGTTGCGAGAGGAAGGGCGGGATCTCGGCGAGTCGCAGCGCGACTATTGGCTCACGTTTCCGATGACGCCGTACGCGTCGCCGCTGCGCGTGGTTCACCAGGTTTTCACGAGCTGGCGGTTCCGGAATCCGGAAGACCTCGATCGCTACGCGACGCTTCTCACCCGATACGCCGGATTCATCCGGCAGATGGAGGAGAAGCTGCGGGCGCAGGCGAAGCGAGGAGTTCATCTGCCGAGAGCGGAGACGGCTCTCGTCGCCGGAACGTACCGCGCCGTGATCGCCGAACCGACGGAGAGCCTCTTTTTCGTCGGACCCGAGCGCCTCGAGGGGGAACCGGAGCAGGACCGGGCGCCGTTCACGAAGCGCGTCGAAGGGTTGATTGCGTCTCGGATCAACCCGGCGCTCCATTCGCTGGCGTCTTACGTCGCGGGGGAATATGCCGCGAAGGCGCCCGTCACCGTCGGCCTCGGGCAGTACCCGGGAGGTAAGGCCTACTATCGGCGGCTCGTTCGTTTCCACACGACGCTCGACGTGACGCCGGAGGAAGTTCACCGCCTCGGCCTCTCGGAGGTCGAAAGATTGAACGGCGAGCTCGAGGAAGTTCGGGCAACAGTCGGCTTTGATGGAACGCTCGCGGAATTCCGCCGGCATCTCCGCGCGGACCCCCGGTTCGTTCCGACGAGCTCCGACGAGATCGGCGAACGGCTGCTCGCGGCGCAGAAACGCGTCGAGACGAAAATCCCGCTCTTCTTCGGGAAGACTCCTTCCGCGCCGGCGGGGATTCGCCGGCTGGCCCCGAACCTGGAAAGCGCGATGACCTACGGCTTCTACCAGGCGCCGACCGCCTCGGACCCGCGCGGCTACTACTACTACAACGGCTCGTCGCTCGCGGACCGCTCGCTGCTCTCCGCGGCTGCGCTCGTCTACCACGAGCTCGTCCCGGGACACCACTTCCAGCGATCCCTTCAGAACGAGAACGCCGACCTCCCGAGCTTCCGCAAAGAGGCGGCGTGGACGGCCTACACCGAAGGATGGGGGGAGTACGCCTCGTCGCTTGCGGGCGAAATGGGGATGTACGAAGACCCGTACGACCGGGCCGGCCGACTCATGATGGACGCGTTCCTGTCCGCGCGGCTGGTCGTGGACACCGGCATGAACGCGCTCGGCTGGAGCCGCGCACGTGCGATCGAGTACTTGAAGGAGAACACGCTCGAATCCGACGCGCAGATCGGGACCGAGACGCTTCGCTATTCCTGCGACATTCCGGGACAGGCGCTCGCGTACAAGATGGGCGCCGCGAAAATTCGCGAGCTGCGCGCCCGCGCGGAACGGGCGCTCGGCACGTCGTTCGACATCCGTCGCTTCCACGACGCGGTTCTCGGGTCCGGTCCGATGCCGATGGCGGTGCTCGAGCGCCACATCGATTGGTTCATCGACGGCGAAAAAGGAAGGGCGGCCGTCTCCGCTAGCCGATAAACGAAAGCTCGAGCCCGACCCACTCGGTCGTGACCTCCTCGCGGACCGTGCCCGCGTGGACTGAGTCTGACGTTTCGCGCGCGCCTCGCGGGGCAAACCGTGTGCTAGCATCGCCCGCCTTCACCAACCGCCCCCTGAGGGAAAGTCGGGGAATGATCGGAACGAAGCTCGCGAATCGCTACGAGATCGTCGGAGAGCTCGGTCGTGGCGGCATGGGCGTCGTCTATCGGGCGCGCGATCCGTTGCTCAATCGCGAGGTCGCAGTGAAGCTCGTCCCGCCCTCGCTTCTGACCCCCCACTCCGAGGAGCGATTCCAGAGGGAGGCGCAGGTCGTCGCGCAGATGGACCATCCGGCTATCGTCGCGATCTACGACCTCGGACGGCACGAGGGCTCCCTCTTCTTTCTGATGCCCGTTGTGGCGGGCGTGAACCTGCGGCACTTCCTGCGCGAGCGGCCGCGGAGCCTGGGGGAAGTCCTCGATATCGTCATTCAGGTCGCGGATGCGCTCGGTTACGCGCACGCGCAGGGCGTGATCCACCGCGACATCAAGCCGGAAAACATCATGGTCTCCGAGGAGAAAGGCACGGTCCGCGTCCGCGTCATGGACTTCGGACTCGCGCGGGCAGCCACGGAGAACCGGTTGACAAAGACTGGGACTCTCCTCGGCACGATCTCCTACCTCTCTCCGGAGCAGGTCGTCGCCAGGGACGTTGACGGGCGGTCGGACATCTATTCGCTCGGAACGGTGCTCTACGAGTGCCTCGCGAGCGAGCCGCCCTTCACGGGAGAGACCCAGACGATCCTCTACAGGATCGTTCACGAGATACCGCGGACGCTGCGCTCTCTCGGAGCGGAGATCGGCGAGGAGCTCGACGACGTCATCCAGCGATGCCTGACAAAGGACCCCGCGAAGCGATACCAGCATGCGGAGGAACTCGCGGAGGCGCTTCGGCGATACCAGTCGAAGCTCCATGAGAGCGAGCGTTCCAAGTCGGTCATCCTCTCGACGATGATGACCGGCCAGCTCGAGCGGCTGACAGCGGCTCCGTTCGTGGGTCGCGAGAAGGAGATCGCCGAGCTTCAGCGCAGGCTGAACGCCGCGACGGATGGCGAGTGCCAGTTCGTCGTCGTCGCCGGTGCGCCGGGAATCGGCAAGACCCGGCTGCTCGAGGAGATCGAGAACCTGGCCAAGGCTCGCAAGATCCGGGTGCTCCACGGTCGTTTCGTCGAGCAGGACCGGTCGTTCTCCTACCAGGGATTCTGCGAGGTCATCCAAGAATACTTCCGGTTGAAAGAGACCGGAAGCTCCGCCGGCGATCACCCGGACCTCTCCGACCTCGCGGCGGACCTGGTCTCGATCTTTCCAGTCCTCTCCGAGGTGAGCGAAATCCGCTCCGCGACGGCCGATTCGAAGCTCGCGGCGGTCGGCGAGCCGCGGAAGGCGGAAGACCGCACCTACGTCTACGAGCTGCTTGCCCGGACGATCACCCGGCTGGCCGCCGGCAAGCCGCTTTTGCTGGTCTTCGAGAACCTTCACGGCGCCGAGATGTCGCTCGAAGCGCTGCGCTACGTGGTCCGCCGCCTCGGGCCGACCCCGACGTTGATCGCGGGGACCTACCGCCAGACCGAGGTGGACAAGCGTCACCCACTCGCCCAGATGCTCGAAGGCTTCCGTGACGATCGCCGGTTCGCTTCGCTCACCCTCGGTCCGTTCACCCCCTCGGAGCACCGCCTATTCGTCGAGTCCGTCGTCGGCAGCTCGCGTTTGACCGAGAGCCTCGCGAAGCGGCTCTTCGACGCGACCGAGGCGAACCCCTTCTTCACGAAGGAGCTCGTCCGTTCGCTCGTCGAGTCCGGAGGGATCGCGCGGGACGACACAGGGGCGTGGAGTCTTTCCGGCGAGATGGCGATCTCCTCCGACGCTCTGCCCGCGACGATCCAGCAGACCGTCGAGAAACGGGTCGAGCGGCTTCCCGAGGAGATACGCGAGGTCCTCTCGATTGCCTCCCTGATCGGAAAGTCGTTCGAGTTCAAAGACCTCGAGCTGCTCGCGGAGGGAAAAGGCGACGTGGACGAGAGCGTCGAGCGGCTCGTCCGCGAGGGGCTGATCGAAGAGGAGCGCGAGTCGCGGGGCGACCGGCTGACATTCTCGAGTGGGATCGTACGCGACGTCCTCTACGGCGCGATCTCCCGGCGCAAGCGCAAGGCACTCCACCGCAAGTATGCGGAGCAGCTCGAGAAACGCCACGCCGGACGGCTCGATCGGATTTATCCGCAGCTCGTCCATCACTTCTCCGAGGGGGACGTGCCGGAGAAGACGGTCCGCTACGGGCTCGAGCTCGCGAAGAAGTCGCTCGAGTCGTTCAGCGCAGAAGAGGCCGTCATGGTCGTCAAAAAGGTGCTCGACTTCCTCGAGGACGAGGAGTGGGGAGGCGACCGCTCCGCCGAGGGGGAGGCAAGGGCGCTCCTCGCCTCGGCGAACCGCCTGCTCGGGAACCTCGAAACCGCACTCCGTGAGGCGGAGCTGGCGGTGCGCGTCTTCGAGCGGGAGAAGAACGCTTCCGGCGCGGTCCGCGCGATCGTCCTCGCGGCGGAGACCGCCTGGCAGGGGCGAAAGGTCGAGGAGACGCGGCGCTGGCTCGCACAGGGGATCGACGCCGCGCGTGCGGTGGCCGACGACGAGGCGCTCTCGAAGCTCCTGTCGCTCGGCGCGACGGTCGCGAACCTTCGTGGCGAATACACCCGGGCGAAGGAATACCTCGACGAGGCCGAGCGGCTGGGTCCGGCCTCAAGGGAGAAGCCGAAGGAGGAGTCGGTCCCCCGGGGCGGAACGCTCGTCGTCGCTCTCGCAAATCCCGTCGTCGCCCGGGAGCCCGCCGAGATGGGTATCGACGAGGAAGCCGAGATCCTCGCGCTCGTCTTCGAAACGCTCGTCTCGACAGATGAGCAGGGGCGCCTCGTTCCCTCGCTCTGCGAAAGGTGGGATTTCCTCCAGGACGGTCGGTCGCTTCTCATGACGCTTCGTCGCGGAGTTCGATTCCACGACGGGACTCTTCTGACCGCGCGCGACGTGAAGAGCTCGTTCGAGCGCGCGATACGGCTGCGACGGCGGGAGATGTCGGCCGCTTTCGTCGTGATTCGGGGCGTGCCGGAGTTCCAGGCCGGGCAGGCGAGCGAGGTCGAGGGACTCGTCGTCCGTTCCGATCAGGAGCTGGAGATCCGCATCTCCGAGCCTCTACCGATCTACCCCGCATTTCTGACCGACCAGACCACGGGGATCGTGCGCGCGCCTGAGAGCGCCGAAGGTGCCGCGGTCGTTGGCACCGGTCCTTTCCGTCTGGCAGCTCAAGAGCCGAACCGCATCCTGCTCGAAGGGGATCCCGGCTACTGGGGAGGGGTCGCGCCTCCACTCGGACAGATCGAGTTCCGAATCATGCCGAGCGCCGCTGCGATCGCCGCCGGCCTGCGCTCGGGCGAGCTCGACCTCGGCCGCGATCTCGAACCGCAGGATTTGGACGACATCCTTCGGGACCCCCGCTTTCGCGCGGGACTCGTGGAGGCGCCGAAGAAGAACACTTACTTCATGGTGTTCAACTCGTCGGCCCCGGCGGTCGCCGACGGAGCTCTCCGCCGTGCGCTCTGTGGCGTCGTCTCGACGCACGACCTCGTGTGGCGGACGCTCGGCCGGCTCGCACAACCGGCTTCGGGACTGATCCCGCCCGGGATCCTGGGACACGACCCCGGCAAGAAGAGGAAACCCCTCACCCGCGACCAGGCACTCGAGATCCTCCGTTCGGGAGGGGTGGCGCTTCCCGTGCGCCTGCGGGCATCGGTCCACCCCCTCTTCCAGGACCGCTACCGCTCGCTCACGGCCGCCCTCCTTGCGGTCTGGGCCGATCTCGGCGTGGAGGTTACGATCGGGACACCGTCGATGGAGGCCTATCTCGACTCGTTCCAGAACAACGAGCCCTACGACCTCATGATCGGCCGCTGGAATGCGGACTACGACGATCCCGACAACTTCACCAATGGGCTCTTCCGCTCGGGCAACGGGGTCTTCGCTTCCTACTTCTCCTCCGCCGAGGCGGACGCGATACTCGAGGAGGCACGCGTCGAGCGGCGTCCCGCTGTCCGAGAGACGCTCTATCGCCGGTTCGAGAACCTCCTGATCGATTCGGCGGCGCTGCTGCCGTTGTTCCACGACATCGACTATCGGATCGCCAGCCCGAAGATTCGCGGGCTCCGTTTGAAGAGCAGCCCCCCGTACGTGAACTACGCGGAGGTCGGGAAGGTCGAAGAGGCCGTGACGGCCGCCGCGCCCATCCGCGCCGCCGGAGGCGTCCTCCACATTCCGATCTCCGGTGACGTCAAGGACCTCGAGCCGGTGACGACGGACACCGTCGAAAAGGCGGAGGTCGTCCCGAACGTTTTTGAGACTCTGATGCACCCGATCGAAGGAGCCCGGATTGTCCCGTGGCTCGCCTCGGAGTTCCGCGTCGAGGACGCCGGGCGACGATTCCGCTTTCTGATCCGGTCAAACGTTCGGTTCCACGATGGACGGCGCCTGACGGCCCGCGACGTTCGCTACTCCTACGAACGGCTCCTCCTGAACACTGAGGCCGTCAGCCGCTGGAAACTCGCGCCGATTCGAGGCGCCCGGCGACTTCTTGAAGGTGCCGGAACGGACCTCGAAGGGTTCCGGATCGTTTCCCCGACGGAGTTCTTCATCGACTTGGAGGAGCCGGTTTCATTCTTTCCGGCCCTGATCTCCTACGTCGCGACTTCGATCCTGCCGGAGGGGACGGACGCGGTGACGGGCACGTGGCGCGAGCGCTGCGTCGGGACCGGGCCCTTCCGGGTCGTCCGATTCGAGCCGGGGCGACTCCTCGAGCTCGAGCGCAACCCGAGCTACTGGCGGCAGGGATATCCGAAGAGCGATGGGATCGTCTTCCGGTTCGGCGTCACTCCCGAGGAGGTCGGCTCGGAGTTCCGCTCGGGCCAGTTTTCCCTGGCTTCGGCTCTGTTCCCGGCTGACATCGAGGCCTTCCGCCACGACGCCGCCCTCGCCTCCGGCTACCGCGAGATCCCTCGCCTCTCGATCTACTACGTCGTGTTCAATCGCCATCGCGGGCCGCTCGCCGACGTCGCCCTGCGGCGGAGGCTCATCGAAGGTATCGACGTTGCCGGCCTGGTGCGCAGGACTCTCGGCCGCCTCGCCATCCCCGCACACGGCATCATTCCGCCCGGGCTCGTGGGCTACGCCCCGGCCCCCACGTTATCGCGCGCCGCCGCCGCCGTGAGCCCGGCGGGGCAGCATGGGGCCGAATTGGAGCTGACGGCAGTCTTTCACCCGATGTTCTTCGGAGAGTATTCCGCGGTCGCGAAGGAGCTCTTCGGGATCTTCGCGGCGAAGGGCGTTCACCTGCGCGTCGTGAACAAGACGATGTCGGAATTTCTGCAGGCGGGCAATACCGGATCGGCGGATGTCGTCGTGGGACGCTGGATCGGGGACTACCCCGACGCCGACACCTTTGTCCACGGAATGCTTCACTCCCAGGGCGGATCGATCGGCCGACATTGCGGCTCTCCCGAACTGGACCGCTTGATCGAGCGCGGCCGGGTCGAGATGGACGCAAGGGCCCGGCACGCCATCTACCGCGAGGTCGAGGAGGCAATCGCGCGGGACGCGCTTCTTCTTCCGCTTTTCCACGAGCAGGTTTACCGGTTTGCGCGTCCCGAGATCGAGGGTCTCGACAGCCTCAACCTGTCCTTTCCGGAGGTGTCCTACGAGAACCTTCGGATTCGGCGGTAGGGGAGAGTCAGACGGTCGATCCGGGAAGCCTTCCCAGGAGCCGGGCACTTACTCGATCGAGATCACGAATCCGTTCTGGAAAATGACCTTCTTGCCGACGCTGCGATAAGTCCAGATTTCGCGCGGCGCGCCGGTCTCCGAGACGCTGGACATGATCTCGTCGGGCGCCCCGAGGAGAGCGCGCACTTCCGACGGCTTCATGTTCTCGTGGATCTGTGACCCGACGCCCGTCGAGGTGTCCTCGTGACCCATCCGGTCGGCTTCCAGCTGACGCTCGTTGGACTTGCGTGCCGCTTCACGCGCGCGATCGAGAGGGGCAGAGGTCGAGGACTCGACGCCGCCCGTGGACCTCGATCCGAGGATCCCGCCGGACGAATTCTTGTAGAGCCAGTAGCCCACCGCAAGGACGATGACGAGAAGGATGAGCCGACCCATAGGAGCCCCTTTCTTTACGGAGAGCTGTCGATCGCGACCTTGTTCCGCGGGTCGGGAACGTGGATCCGGGTTTCGATCGAATTGGGATAGCGGTTCGATCCCTCATCGAAGATGAGAAGGTCGTTGATCGTGACCCGGACGACGTAATCCCCTGCGGGAACGCCGGTGATGTCGATCCACTGACCGCCGAGCTGCTTGTAATACCAGTCGCCCCAGCCGGATGTGATTCCCTGGTACGCGCAGTCGTATCCGTGGCTCTTATCCCCGGCGTACTTGAAAGAATCCTCGAAACAGAAACCCTGCTTGTGACCGAGATCGGCGACCGCTCCGGTCTGCGCGTCGATCAGCGAATAGGTTGAGAAGCCATGAATGTGGTAGTGGTTGTGACAGGGGGAGTACTCGAAGTACGCCGCGTAGGGATTGTTCGGGTCGGAACGGTCGCCGACCGTGAGGTCTCCGTCCCCGGCGTTCATGACGACCGTGTCGAAGCGGAGGATCCGCCGATAACCGCTCCCGCCGACCGCTCCCTCCACGAGAGAGCAATCATCCGGAGCGAAGTACCGGTCCACGATCTCCATCTGGGTCACGAACCGCTTCGGGTCGATCGTCAAGTCGGGCTTCCCGCCGTTGTCATAGACCGGAAAGTCCCCGGAGACCGAAGTCCGTTGCGCGAAGGCGGAGGCGGACAGCGCGAGACAGACGAAAAGCGTGATGGTGAAGGTTTTTCTCATCCGGTTCTCGCCATGGGATGTTGGTGTATTCAAAGACAGTCTATGCCCCTCGAGCTTCGCGCGGTAACGGGATCAGGCGTGTTGCGAGAAGCTCGGCAGAATGGATCCGGACGACGGAAACGCGTTCATCTCGTTTTCGGATACCAGAAGGTCCTTGAGCGTAATCCTTGCCAGCACCTGATCCACCGCGTTCTGGAGCATCCGCCACACGGACCGGATGGAGCAATCGGGCATATGCGTGCAGAGCCGGCTCAAACCGCCGTGAGTGTCGCAGAACGACGGCTCGTACAGTCGGCCGCCCAGCGTCGCGAGGACCTCTCCGACGTTGATCTGGTCCGCGGGCCGCGAGAGCACGTAGCCGCCCGACTGCCCTCGCGTCGACTTGACGAATCCGCCTTCCCGGAGAACCCGCATCATCTTTGCGGCGTTCGGCTCCGAGATCCCCTCCGCCCGGGAGAGCTCGGGAATCGTGACGCTGCCGGCGGTTCCCTCCCGCCCGACCCGAAGGAGGCACCGGAGTCCGTATTCCTCCCGTGAGCTCAACTTCATGACTTCATCCTCCGGGCTACATCATTCCGAGCTGCAATTTCGCCGCATCCGACATCATGCTCATGCTCCACGGCGGATCGAAGAGGACCTGGACGTCCGCCTCCCGGATTCCGGGCACCGTCAAGAGTTTCTGGCGGATGTCGTCGCGCAGGACGTCCCCCATTCCGCAGCCGGGAGCCGTCAGCGTGAACTTCACGTCGACTTTGTTCCCGCCTTCGGAAAGCGGCGTCAACTGGACGCTGTAGACGAGGCCGAGGTCCACGATGTTGACCGGGATCTCCGGGTCGTAGCAGGTGCGGAGCTGGTCCCAGCACAGCTCCTCGACGGACTTCGCCGACAGCGCTTCTTCCGACGGTTTCTGTTCGGGCTCCTCTCCGATCGCGTCGGCGTCCTTCCCGTCGATCCTCGCGAGATATCCCATCGGTACCATCACGGTGTAGGTCCCGCCGAGGGACTGCGTGATCTGCAGATTCGTGCCGGCCGGGATCGTGAATTTCGTGCCGGCCGGAATCTCGCTCGCCACCACGTCCCGGGTCGTCGTGGTCTCTTTTTGTGACCACATGTCAGGCGCCTCCACTCTCGGCCTTCGGCCCTTCGGTCAGCTCGGTCGAGACCGTCTGATCGACTCCCGCGAGCGCGGCCTTCAGCGTGTGCCAGGGGAGAGTCGCGCACTTGACACGGATCGGGAACTCCCGGACTCCGGAAAAGACCGCCAGTTTTCCGAGCTCCGGCGCGCCGCGGTCCTTCTCGCCGTCCCGGCCGGTGATCAGGCGGTGGAAGCGCTCGAAGAGCGCCTCGGCTTCGGTCCGCGTCTTCCCCTTCACCGTCTCCGTCATCATCGATGCGGAGGCCGTCGAAATCGCGCAACCCGCGCCCCGGAAGCCGACGTCCTCGAGCACGTCGTCCTCGAGCCGGACGAAGACCGTCTCCCGGTCGCCGCAGAGCGGGTTGTAGCCTTCCGCTTTCCGGTTCGCTCCGGCCAATTCGCCGAAGTTTCTCGGACGCTTGCTGTGATCGAGGATCACTTCCTGGTACAGCTCCCGGAGCTCGCCCATCAGCGGAACATCCTCTGGACTTTCCGGATCCCTTCGGTGAGCGCGTCAATCTCCCCCCGCGTGTTGTAGAGGGCGAGCGAGGCGCGCGCCGTGGCGGGAATGCCGAAGAACTCCATGACCGGCTGCGCGCAGTGATGGCCGGTGCGAATCGCGATCCCCTCCTGGTCGAGAACGGTCCCGATGTCGTGCGGGTGAATTCCGGCGAGGGTGAAGGAGAGGACGCCGATCTTCTCCCGGGCCGTTCCGATCACGGTCAGACCGGGGAGCGCGGCGAGAGAGCGGGTCGCGTAATCGAGCAGCTCCTCCTCGTGCGCCGTGACGTTCTCGATCCCGATCCGGTTCAGGTAGTCGACCGCCGCGCCGAGACCGATCGCGCCGGCGATGTCGGGCGTGCCCGCCTCGAACTTGTAGGGGAGCACGTTCCAGGTCGTCTTCTCGAACGTAACCGAGCTGATCATGTCGCCGCCCCCCTGGTAAGGCGGCATCGCTTCGAGCAGCTCCTCGCGGCCGTAGAGGACGCCGACCCCGGTCGGGCCATACATCTTGTGCGAGGAGAAGGCGTAGAAGTCGCAGCCGATCTCGCGGACGTCCACAGCGATCCGCGGGACCGCCTGCGCCCCGTCGATCAGCACGGGGACGCCGCGCGCGTGCGCGATCTCGACGATCCGCCGGACCGGAAGGAGCGTCCCCAGGGCGTTCGAAACGTGCGCGACCGAAACGAGCCGCGTGCGCGGGGTCAGAAGGCGCTCGAGCTCCTCGACGCGAACCTCGCCCGTCCGGTCGATCGGGAGAATCTTCAGATGGGCCTTCTTCTCCTCGCAGAGAAGCTGCCAGGGGACGATGTTCGAGTGGTGTTCGAGCGCCGTGATGACGATTTCGTCCCCTTCGCGGACGCGCTCGCGACCGAAGGTCTGGGCGACGAGATTGATCCCCTCTGTCGTGCCGCGGACGAAGACGATCTCGCGTGCCTCGGCCGCGTTCACGAAGGCGCGGACCTTCTCGCGGGCCTGCTCGCAGGCATCGGTCGCTTCCACGGAGAGTTGGTGAACGCCGCGGTGGACGTTGCCGTACGAGCGCCGGTACATCTCAGCGACGGTCTCGATGACGGGCTCCGGTTTCTGAGTCGTCGCCGCGTTGTCGAGATAGACGAGCGGCCGGCCGTGAACTTTGCGCGTGAGAATGGGAAAGTCGCGGCGAAGGGCCTCGAGGTCGAGCGGCAAACGGCCTTCGCTCCGGTCGCGGGTGGGGAGCACGTTGCTCACGCGAGCACCTCCTGGATCGCCTGGGCGCTCTCTCGCTGCAGGCGCAAGCCGAGCTGCCTCTCCACGAGCGAGCGGAGTGGGGCGACGCGGATCCTCGAGGCGACGTCGCTCGCGAAGGCGTAGACGAGAAGGTCGCGCGCCTCGCTCTCGCCGATCCCGCGGGAGCGCAGGTAGAACATTGCGGCGGCGTCGAGCTGTCCGATGGTGGAGCCGTGACGGCACTTGACGTCGTCGGCGAAGATCCGGAGCGCCGGCTCCGAGTTGACCAGCGCTTCTTTCGAGAGGAGAAGATTCTTGTTCGTCTGCATCGCGTCGGTCTTCTGGGCGTCTGGACGCACGATGATCGTCCCGTGGAAGATCCCGCGCGATTTCCCGTCGAGTATGCCCTTGTAGAGTTCTCGGCTCGTCCCGTGGGGCTTCGCGTGATCGATCAGCGTGTGGTTGTCGAGGAGCTGCGACCCGGAGCCGAGAAAGAGCCCGTTCAACGTGCAGTCGGCCCCTTCCGCATCGAGTCGGACGTTCAAATCGTTCCTTGCGAGCGCTCCTCCGAGAGAGATCGAGTGCGAGGTGAAGTTGCTGTCGCGCCCCTGGGAGACCGCGATCGTCGCGACGTGGAAGGCTGCTTCGCTCTCCCGCTCGAGCTTGGAGAAGTCGAGCACCGCGCCTTCGCCCAGGACGACTTCCGTCACGGCGTTCGTGAAGTACAGCTCGGCGCCGATGTACGTCTCGACGAGCGCCGCCTGGCTGCCGGGCTCGGCGATCACGAGGTTGCGCGGATGCGAGACGGTCGGTCCGAAGACGGGTTCCGACAGGAAGATGAGGTGAATCGGGCGCTCGACCGCGGTCCGGGCGGGCAGCCGGACGAACGCGCCGTCGTCGAGAAAGGCCGCGTTGATCGCGGCGAAGGCATTTCCGTCGCCCGCGATCCTGCCGAGATGCGGCTCGGCCCACTCCGGGCGCTCTCCCAGGACCTCCTTGAGACTCTTCACCTCGAGGCCGTCGGGAACGGTCGAGACTGAAGAAAGCGCGCTCGAGTAGCGTCCATTGATGAAGACGATCTGGATTTCCTCCTTCTCGGCGACGGTGTCCGGGAGGCGAGGCGCGGCCGTCGGCCCGGACTCCGGCGCCGTCTCGAACGGCACCTCGCGGATCGGCTTGACGTTCGTGTATTTCCAGGCGTCGTCGCGGACAGTCGGGAAGCCGATTTCGCGGAACCGCTCCATTCCGGCGCGGCGGATCTCCGTCAGCCAGCCGGGATCGCGCGGGGAACGCTTTTCCTGATACGTCTCCGCGAGCGAGCGCTTGAGGCCGGTCGCGCGGGTCTCTTCGGAAACGGCTTCCATCACGACACCGGGACGAGCTGCGCGTTGCCGGGCGGTTCCTTCTCGAGCCAGGAATAGCCCTTCTCTTCGAGCTCGAGCGCGAGCTCCTTGCCGCCCTCGAGCGCGATCCGGCCGTCGACGAGGACGTGCAAGAAGTCCGGAACGATGTAGTTCAGCAGCCTCTGGTAGTGCGTCACGATGATCATGGCGCGCTTCGGCGTGCGCAGGGAGTTCACGCCGGAAGCGACGACGCGCAGAGCGTCGATGTCGAGCCCCGAATCGGTCTCGTCCAGGATCGCGAGCGTCGGGTCGAGGATCGCCATCTGGAAGATCTCGTTGCGCTTCTTTTCGCCGCCGGAAAAGCCCTCGTTGACCGGGCGCTTGACGAGCTCCTCGTCGATGTCCACGAGCTTCGCCCGTTCCTTGACGAGCGAGAGGAAGTCGAAGGCGTCGAGCTCCGGCAGCCCGCGGTGCTTGCGAACCGCGTTCAGAGCGTTCTTCAGGAAGTAAACGTTCGAAACTCCCGGAATCTCGACCGGGTACTGGAACGCGAGGAAAACGCCTTCCCGCGCGCGCATCTCGGGAGTCATCGCGAGCAGGTCCTGCCCCTTGTACAGGACCCGGCCTTCGGTGACCTCGTACCCCGGCCGCCCCGCGAGGACGTGTGCGAGCGTGCTCTTGCCCGAGCCGTTGGGGCCCATGATGGCGTGGACCTCGCCCGCGTCCACGGTCAGGTCGACGCCGCGGAGAATCTCGTTGCCCGCGACTCTCGCGTGAAGGTTCTCGATTTCGAGGAGCGCCATGTCTCTCCTGGTCATCCCGAGCGAAGCGAGGGATCTCGGAGATTCCTCGCTTCGCTCCTCGGAATGACCAACTGGTCCATCAGCCGACCGAGCCTTCGAGCGAGACCCCGAGGAGCTTTTGCGCCTCGACTGCGAACTCCATGGGGAGTTCCTTGAACACGACCTTGCAGAAGCCGCTGACGATCATGTTCACTGCTTCCTCCGGAGAGATCCCGCGCTGCTGGAAGTAGAAGATCTGGTCCTCGCCGATCTTCGACGTCGAGGCCTCGTGCTCCATCTGCGCGGTGGAGTTCAGCACCTCGATGACCGGAAACGTGTGCGCGCCGCACTTGTCGCCGATCAAGAGCGAGTCGCACTGCGAGTAGTTGCGAGCGTTGTCCGCCTTGCCGAGGATCTTGACGAGCCCGCGATAGCTGTTCTGTCCGTGCCCCGCCGAAATCCCCTTCGAGACGATCGTGGACTTCGTGTTTTTGCCGATGTGGATCATCTTGGTGCCGGTGTCCGCCTGCTGATAGTTGTTGGTCACGGCGACCGAGTAGAACTCGCCGACCGAGTTGTCCCCCTGCAGGATGCAGCTCGGATACTTCCAGGTGATCGCAGAGCCGGTCTCGACCTGCGTCCAGGAGATCTTCGAGCTCTTCCCGAGGCACTTTCCGCGCTTGGTGACGAAGTTGTAGATGCCGCCGCGGCCCTGCTCGTCGCCCGGGTACCAGTTCTGGACGGTCGAGTACTTGATCTCTGCGTTATCGAGCGCGACGAGCTCGACGACGGCCGCGTGAAGCTGGTTCTCGTCGCGCATCGGGGCGGTGCATCCTTCGAGATAGCTCACGTACGCCCCTTCGTCCGCGATGATCAGCGTGCGCTCGAACTGCCCGGTCTTCTCGGCGTTGATGCGGAAGTACGTCGAGAGCTCCATCGGACAGCGGACCCCCTTCGGCACGTAGACGAAGGAGCCGTCGGTGAAGACCGCGGAATTGAGCGTCGCGAAGAAGTTGTCCGTGTAAGGTACGACCGACCCGAGATATTTCTTCACGAGATCGGGGTGGTTCTGGACCGCCTCGGAGAAGGAACAGAAGATGACGCCGGCTTCCCCGAGCTTCTCCTTGAACGTCGTCGCGACCGAGACGCTGTCGAACACGGCGTCGACCGCAACGCCGGCGAGCTTCTCGCGCTCGCGCAGGGGAATCCCGAGCTTCTCGTAGGTCTCGAGGAGCTTCGGATCGACCTCGTCCAAGCTCTTCGGCCCGTCCTTGCGCGACTTGGGGGCCGAGTAATAGATGATCGCTTGGTAGTCGATCGGCGCGTAATGGACGTTCTGCCAGGTCGGCTCCTTCATCGTCGACCAGTGGCGGAACGCCTTGAGGCGCCACTCGGTCATCCACTCGGGCTCCCCCTTTTTCGCGGAGATCAGGCGGATGACGTCTTCGTTCAGCCCGGCCGGGACGGACTCCGACTCGATGTCGGTGACGAACCCCGCCTTGTAGGGGCGGCTCGTCTCGAAGAAGGAACGTGGATCGGTACTCATCGGGAATGCTCCATAGCTCAATCGGAGCTTACGCAATCTATACAGAAAAGTCAATTTTGCCGACACAGCTAACAGACGTTGCTGGAGTAGTTTACAAGCACTACCTGGGGCGTAGACTGCTCCCAGTATGAAGCCGCCCCCCGTGGTCCGGGTCGCCGTTCCACCCGACCGCCCGGTCGTCGTCTTCGACGGGGACTGCACGTTCTGCCGTTTCTGGATCGAGCGATGGAAGAGCATCTCGCGCGGCCGGCTCGACTACGCGCCCTATCAGGAGACGGCCGCTCGTTTCCCGGAGATTCCGGAGGATGAGTTTCGGCGAGCGGTGCAGCTCGTCTCACCGAGCGGGGAAGTCTTCTCGGGCGCGGAGGCCGTCGTCCGAGCGCTCGCGGAGGTGCCCGGGCGGGGTCACTGGCTCGCGATGTACCGGGGCATCCCGGGCGCGCGCGCCGCCACGGACGCGGCATACCGGCTCATCGCGGATCATCGCGACGCGGCGTTCCGGGTCACGCGGCTCTTCTGGGGAACCGTCGCGGAGAAGCCGACCTACTTTCGCGCGAGCTCGCTCTTCGTGCGGCTCCTCGCGCTCTGCTATCTCGCCGCGTTCCTCTCTCTCTCCCTGCAGGTCGATGGCCTGATCGGCCCGCGCGGCATCCTGCCCGCGGAGGGTTACCTCGACTGGATCCGGGCGCAGACTGGGCCGTCGCGCTTCTGGTGGGTTCCCACGTTCGCCTGGCTCTCCGCGAAACCCGCGATGCTCTACGGCCTCTGCGCCGGCGGAGTTCTGGCATCCGTCGTGGTCTTCTTCGGTTTCGCGCCGACCCTCGGCCTCGCGCTCGCCTGGGCTTCCTACCTTTCGCTGTCATCGATCTCCCAGGTCTTCCTGAACTATCAGTGGGACGCGCTTCTGCTCGAGACGGGCCTCCTTGCGATCTTCCTGTCGCCTCCCGTGTGGCGGCTGCGCTTTTCCGCGTCCTCGCCTCCTTCTCCGAGCGCCCTTCTGCTCCTGCGCTGGCTGCTCTTCCGGCTGGTGTTCTCCTCCGGCGCGGTGAAGCTCGGGAGCGGCGATCCCGCCTGGCGCTCCCTGACCGCTCTTCGCATGCATTACGAGACGCAACCTCTCCCGACCTGGATCGGGTGGGCGTTCCACCAGTTCCCGCCATCTTTCCAGACGGTGTCCTGCGTGTTCCTCTTTTTCGTCGAGCTGGTCGTGCCCTTTCTCGTCTTCGCGCCTCGCCGCGCGAAGCACCTCGCCTTCGGTTTGCTGGTCTTTCTTCAGATCCTGATCGCCCTGACCGGCAACTACGCGTTCTTCAACTGGCTCGCAATCGCCCTGTGCGTGCTCCTGCTCGACGACACTTCGCTGCCGTCGCGGCGCGGCCGGCGAACGCCGGCGCCTCCGGCGCCCGTGAGACCCCGTCGCTGGCCGGTCGGAGTCATCGCGCCCGTCGCCGCCGTGCTCCTGATCGCGAGCGCCCTGCAGCTCGTCTTCACGGTCCGCCGCACCGCGACGGGGGTGCCGAACGCCGCCGTCCGGCTCGTCTCATGGCTGTCGCCGCTCCGGAGCGTGAACCGGTACGGCCTCTTCGCGGTCATGACGACCCGCCGTCCCGAGATCATCGTCGAGGGGAGCGACGACGGCCGCGCGTGGCGGCCGTACGAGTTTCGGTGGAAGCCCGGAGCAGTCGACCGGCCGCCGCGCTTCGTCGCCCCGCATCAGCCGCGCCTCGACTGGCAGATGTGGTTCGCGGCGCTCGAGAGCTGTGAAGAGAACCCCTGGCTCGTCAACTTTCTCGGGCGCCTGTTGCAGGGGGAGCCCGCCGTCCTGCGGCTCCTCGCGACGAACCCTTTTCCGGCCGGGCCTCCGCGCTACGTCCGCACTCTCGTCTACGACTACCGCTTCACGGACTGGCCGACGCGCCGCCGGACGGGGGCGTGGTGGAGGCGGGAGCTTCAGGGTCCGTACTGCCCGATCGTTTCACGCGACATGCTGAGAGAAACTCCCGGCGAGACGCCGGCGCGTGAGTCGCGACAATACTGAAGAGGAGCAGAAACCAGCCGATGGCCACTATAATGACCATACGGTGGGAAGCGTGACCGCCAGCCAAGCCAAGAATTCCCTTCTCGCACTTCTCCGGGCCGCGGAAGAAGCCGGTGAAATGTTCCAGATCACCCGAAACGGTCGACCGGCGGCTGTCCTCGTATCGGCGCGGGAATGGGACGGGTTGGTCGAAACCCTGGAAATCCTGTCCGATCCAGTGGCGATGAAGAAGCTCGCGAGGGCGCGGCGGGAGATGGCGGCCGGCCGCTTCTCCACGCACCAGGAGGTCTGGGGAAGGAATGTCCTACAGCCTCGTGTATCTCCCCGGCGCGGTGAGAGACCTGCGCAAGCTCCCGGAAGACGTAGTCGAACGCGCCCGGCGCGGCCTCGAGCGCCTCGCCAGAAATCCCGAGCTCGGTAATCGGCTCGCCGAACCACTCGCAGATTTCTGGTCCTATCGCGTCGGCGACTACCGCATCGTGTACCAGCTCCGGCGTCGGGAGCTTTTCGTTCTGATCGTGATGATCGGACACCGCCGGGCGATCTACGAACGGGCCAGGAGACTCCTCGGGTGAGACGCGATGGACTGTGGCGGGTGCAGGTCCGTGGGACCTGTCCCCGCGACATTCCTAGACCCCGAATCGCTCCGGCTCCCACGCGAGGCCGAGCTCGCCCGGGGGCGCCATATAGCCGAGCAGCGCCGATGATGCGACGACCGCGGGGCTCGCGAGGTATCCCTCCCCTCCGACGCCCATCCGGTTTTGCCAGTTGCGGTTGAAGGAAGTGATGGCGCGCTCTCCGCGCGCGAGCGCATCGGGTCCCTGACCGAAGCACGGCCCGCACCAGGACTGCCGGATCGCGCCGCCGACGGATCGGAAAACCTCCGCGATCGATTCGCCCGCGAGCCGCGGGTCGGGCGCCTCGATCTGGCGTCCCACGCCGCCCGAGCCGGGGAACACGGCGAGGCTCTTCGCCACCTCCCGAAACCCCTGCTCCCTCGCCGCGCGGATGACGAGCGCGGCGGAAAGGAGGTCGTCGTAGCTCCCGTTCGTGCAGGAGCCGATCAACGCTTTGTCGAAGCCGAGACGCTCGCGCGCGACTTCGTCTGCGGGGAAGGCGTTGCCCGGCGAGTACGGTTTCGCGATCATCGGCTCGACCGAGTCGAGCTCGAGCGTCTCGTCGATTTCGTAAACGGCTTCCGGCCCCGGAGTCACGCGCGGGTAGGGCAGCTCTTCCGGAGCGATTCCCTTCGCGCGGTACCAGGCGTCGGTCACTTCGTCCTGCGCGAAGATGCCGTTCAACGCCTCGCCTTCCGCCATCATGTTGGCGATCGTGTTGCGGTAAGCGATCGGGAGCTGTCTGTCCGCGTCCACGAACTCGACCGACATCCCGCCGGACTGCTTCTCGCCCCACCGCCGCAAAAGCTCGAGCACGATGTCTTTTCCGCCGACCCACGGCTGGAGCCGACCCTGGAAGACGACGCGCCGCTGCTTCGCGAGAGTGAAGTAGATGTAGCCGGTCGCCCACCCGAACCCCAGGGTCGTCGAGCCGACCCCGAAGCCGACCGCTCCGTACGCTCCATAAGCGCGGCTGTGGGAGTCGGCGCCGGGGATGAACTGGCCCGGCAGCACAAGGCCCTGTTCCGGAAAGTAGAAGTGGAAGATTCCGTCGCCCGGCGTCGCGTAGTACGGCCTTTCGATTCCGTGCAGCCGCGCGAACTCGCGGCCGATCGACGTCTGCCGTTCGTCCGCCTCCTTGCCGGTGAAGACGAAGTGATCGTTTGCGATCGCCGCCTGACGCGGGAAGATCGCGTTCCCGCCGGTGATCTGGTTGAACGTGTGGATCGCGAACGGAGCGGTGCCGTCGGAGGCCGGCAGCAGGTCCGCGTACACGCGCAGCGTCGCTCCTGGAGCGACGTCCGCGTCCTCGTCCACCCGGTGCGCCCAGACGATTTGCTCGGTCGCCGTCATGCGCCGCGCGGTGCCCGGATCAGGCCACGCCATCTCGGGGCGCGTTTCCACCGACCGGCGAAACTCGCGCCGGCCGACGGCGAAGATGCCGCCGCTCCGCCGGATCTCCTCTTCCTTCGGCGTCAACGGCACGGGCTCGTAGCCCTTCCCTTTCGTCTCGTTGGTCAGCCGCCTCGTCGCGACGTCGAAAGCGAAGACGTCGCCGTCCTCGGCGTCTGCGACCGCTTCCGAGCTCTGAACGACGTGGAGCCCCAGGTTGAACGCGTTGCGGCGGAAGATGTCGCCCATGTTCGCGCCGCACACGACGACGAGCTCGAGCCCGGCCTCCTCGGCGACTCCCTTCAAGCCCGCGGGGCTCATTTCGCGCGACGAGCCGATCGCAAAGCGGTCGCCGGCGACGAGAAAGGTCTCGCCGCGATGTACGCGGTCGCGGAAGTCGGGCATCAGGTAGCGGAACGCGCCGGCCTTCCAGCGCTCGTCCAAATGCTCCAGGCTTTCGGAGACGCAGTCCGTGGCCGGTGTGATCTGGTCCGTGTCGATCGCGTCGAGCTTCTTGCCGGCGACTTTGGGATCCCAGAAGACGAGCGCCTTCCCGCGAAGCGTGCGGCCTTCCTCGCCCGCAACGTCCGCTGGTCGCGGTCCCGGGAGACGGTCCACGGTCATGCCCGGCTTCAGACGCGCGGTTTCGATGCGCGACACTGTCGCGGTCCTGCGCATACCCCATTCTCGCGCAGTCAAGGATCCGGCTGCGCTGGACCGAGGAGAAAGTGAGAGGCACCTGGACTTCACTGCATTTCTAACGTGACACACGCCGGCTACAATCCACCCGGAAGCAACTCATTCTCGTGACTTCTCTCCGGGTCGTCATCGTCAAGCCCAGCAAGTACGACGAGCACGGTTTCGTCGAGCGCTTCCGCCGCGGCTTCATGCCCAACAGCACCGTGCCTCATCTCGCGAGCATGACTCCGCGGGAGGTTCTCGGAAAGCCTTGCGAGGTTCACGCCGTCGACGAGTACGTCCAGACCGATCTGGACTATCTCTCTCTCTTCGAGCCGGAGCGCGGTTGCGAAACGCTCGTCGCGCTCGTGGGGGTCCAGAGCCACCAGCTCCATCGGGCGCTCGATCTTGCCGCCCTCGCCCTCGAGCGCGGCGCGCACGCGGTCATCGGCGGTCCGCATCCGATGACGTGCGACACGGCGATGCTCCAGGGTCGGGACGTCGCGTTCTCCCTCTCCGAGGCGGAGATCGTCTGGCCGGCGATCCTCGAGGACGCCGCTTCCGGTGGGCTGCGTCCCGTCTATGGCAGGGACGAGCGCTGGCAGCTGCAGCTCGACTCTCCCGTGCTCCGCCTCCGTCCCGCCGGGACCTCCGCCGGTACGCCGTTCCGATGCTCGGCGTCTACCCGGCGCGCGGCTGCCCCTACTCCTGCAACTTCTGCTCGGTGATCAAGATCGCGGGCCACGCGGTCCGAAGCCAGCCGCTCGAGACGACGCTCGCGAGCCTTCGCGCCGCGAAGGCGGCCGGCGTGCGGTTCGTGATGTTCACGTCCGACAACTTCAACAAATACGGGGACGTGAAACCTCTCGCGGAGGCGATGATCGCGGAGCGGATCGAGCTGCCGTTCTTCGCGCAGTGCGACGCGCAGATCCATCGCGACCCGGATTTGGTTGAGCTCCTCGCGCGCGCGGGCTGCTTCCAGATGTTCGTCGGCGCGGAGTCGTTCAACACGGCGACCCTGCGCCAGGCGCACAAGTTCCACAACGATCCGGGAAAGTACGCGCGCATCGTCGCCCTCTGTCGGGAGAACGGGATCACGACACATTTCTCGAACATCCTGGGGTTCCCGGCGGACACCGAGGACGGCATCCTCGAGCACCTCTCGACGCTGCGCGCGCTCGCTCCCGACGTGGCGTCGTTCTACATCCTCACCCCGATTCCCGGTACGGAGCAGTACGACGACTTCCTGCGCGACGGATGGATCACCGAGACGAACCTCGACCGGTTCGACGGAACGACGGTGACCTGGCCTCATCCGAACCTCTCGAGGCAGGAGCTTCGCCGGCTTCTTTTCCGCTGCTACCGCGAGTTCTATCCGGCCGCGGACGTCGCGTCGAAGCTCTGGCGAGTCTTCCGCCAGCGACACGACTTCCGCTCGTTTGCGGCCCTCTTCGCCGTCTCCGGGTTCTCGGCGATTTCGCGGACGGCGTGCGCCCGCGGTCTTCACCCGATGGCCGGAGGGATCGGGCGCGTGCGAAAGGATCGGGCGAGCGATTACTCCGGCCTGCGCCGCCGGACTTTCGGCATCGACCTCGCGCCGCTCCCTTCGAGCCTGCCGCTCTCGAAGGCGGACGAGGAAATCAACCGCCGCGCGAAGCTCTTGCCCGCGTAGACGGGCTCAGCGAAGAGAGAATCCGGCGGAAAACGAAAGAGGGCTCCGTGTGAAGCCCTCTCGAAAATCGACCGGAAAGTCGCGGAAGCTACATTGCCGCCTTGGCCGTGCGGTGGATTTCCGTGGCCCACATCTTCCCGTCCTTTTCCTTGTAATCGAAGTGAATCGTGTCGCCGACCTTGAGATCTTCGATCTTCGCGTCTTTCACCTTGGTGGTTTCGTTCCAGTAGAGGTTCCAGCTCTGGTCGTGCTCGCCGGCGACCACGATCATCTTCTGATCGATGTCGATGCTGGAAATCTTTCCCTCATGCGGCTTCCTGGCGGCGTAGAGAGCGGCCCCGGCGCAGAGAAAAACGAGCAGGGAAACGGTCAATACCTTCTTCATCAATACCTCCTCTTGTCGTTCGAACTCGGTTGATCGGACGGTGCGAGAGTCGAACACGCCTTGGATGAACGCGAGATGAATCCGCAAACTTTCCGGGCTCGAGCATCGGGCACATCCTTTGCTCGCTCATCCTCCGAGAGGAAATGCGCAGATGAACAAGAGAGGTCGGATTCCCGCAGCGGCGCTGGCGCTCCTTCTGGGAGTCGTGCTCGTGCTCGCCTGTCGCCCGAGTCAGACCGTCCAGCGGCAGACGGACGACGCCGGCATGAAGACCAAGATCAAGGCGAAGCTCGCGAAAGACGTCGGCGCGGCGACGATCACGTCCGTCGAAGTGAACGTGACGAACGGTGTCGTGACCCTGGCCGGGCCGGTCTCGAGCGGGGAGGAAAAACTGAAGATCGAGAGGGTGGCTCGGTCCGTCGATGGCGTGGTGAGCGTCACGAACAACCTGCAGGTCACGGCGCCCCCGGCCACGTCGCCGCAGCCGGCCACGTCCTCGTCGCCCGCGACCACGCCGCTTACGACCCCAAGGCCCTAGACGAACGCACCGTTCTGTCTCGACCGTCCGTCTCGCGTAGGAGGACGCGGCGGAACGAGACCGGACCTACCGTTTGTTCGTCAGCCGGGCGATCTCCCTCTCGAAGCCGGGCAGGATTGCCTTGATGAACGCGTTCTCGAGCAGTTTTCCAATGATTTCGGACGGTCTCGCACGCGGATTCGAGACCGGACCGGAGATGTCGGCGACGGTGACGACTTCCTTGCGAGGCTTGTTCTTCAGGATGCTCGCCAGGCCGCCGACGATTCTTTCGTAGAGCTTCTTCATGAACGGCTTGTTCTTGTCCTGCTCACGATCGTAGACCTTCATGTCTTTGAAGATCGGTTTGACGTATCCGTCGATCCGCCCGTCCTTCATCTTCAGCTGCGTGTAGACCGAGAATTCACCCCCGACTACGTCGAACTTCCCGTAGGCGCGCCAGAGGTCGTTCATGGCGGTCATCTGCGTTCCTTCGATCCTGAGATTCAGGTCGAAATCCGCTCCCGTTCGCTGCGGCCGGAAGGTCGCGTGCGCAACGGTCTTTCCGCTCCCCATGAAGCTGCCGCTGAGGTCGGCCACGGCGCGGCCTTCGGTCGACTTATTGGAGAGGTTCCGCACGCTGAGGTTCGCTCCCGACAAAAACAGCCGGTAGGAAGGGCTCTTCATTCGATTGACGAGCGCCAGAGTGCTGTTCTTGATCTCGAACTGGTCGAGGCGCATGTTCATCCCGGGCTTGTCGCTCGCCTTCTTGACCGCATTGCCGACCTTTTCCCGGCGCTCCTTCTCGACCGGCGCGGTCGCAGGCGTGTGGATGTAGTCCACGCGGACGCGGTCGATCAAAAGGTCCTCGATCCGAGCGGTCTTGACGGTCGGGGCGAACTCGACCTGTCCATGGGTCGTCAGGAAACCGTTGTGGATCTCCAGGTTCGAATGCCGGGACAGCATCGGCCGGAAGTAGTCGAGCGGGACGTTCTCGAGGGAAAAGAGCGTGTTGAACCCGACATACGGCTGCGCGAGGAAGTTCGCGTGCCCGTCGATCTCGGCGCGGCCGGTCTCGAACACGATCCCCTCCGCGTGGACGGGAGACGGATAGACGCGATCGGCGGAGTGGATGTTCCGGATGTTGTTCGCGCGGAAAAAGAGATGTGTGACCTTCAACGGCCTCGCCGGGTCCTGGTCGATGTAGGTGAAGGTCCCGTCGTTCAGCTTCAGTAGGTTGATCTTCAGCGGATAGATGGCGAGGGCCGCGTCCTGCCACCCCTTCTTGTGGAGAGGAACCGCGTCGGTCGCCTCCTTCTTGAGCTGAACCAAGTTGACGTAGATCTGCGGCTGGTCGAACTGGAAATCCGAGACGAGCTTCAGCTTGAGGAGCTCGCTCCACTGCACGCTCGCGTGGAGGCGGGGGAGGAGCGCAACCGGCGGGGTCGGATGCGCGTTCTGCGCGATCGACACGTTGCGGAGCGTGACCGACAGGCCGATCAGATGGAAGCTCACCTTCTGGATATGCGCCGTGTAGCCCGTGAGCCGCTGGTTGATGTTCTTCTCCATTGCGCGCCGCATCGGCTCGTTCACGAAGAAGGACGCGATGACGATGAGAAGGAGGATCCCGAGGATGATCCCGAGGAGCTGAAGCGTGTGCTTGGAG
>DASXSX010000198.1:0-28002 GCA_036505815.1 Thermoanaerobaculia bacterium | reverse complement strand
GCCGCGCCGCCGTCGGGCAGGTCGTCGCGCGCGACCGAGGTGACGACCACGTAGGCGAGCTGCATTTCGCGCGCCGCGGCGGCGAGGCGGGCCGGCTCGAAGGGATCGACCGCGAGAGGACGGCCGTTGGCGATGTCGCAGAAGCCGCAGGCGCGGGTACACACGTCCCCCAGCAGCAGAAAGGTCGCCGTCCCCCGCGCGAAGCACTCGCTCCGGTTGGGACACCGAGCCTCCTCGCAGACGGTCGAAAGCCGGTGAGAGCGTGCGACGCTCTTGACCGCGTGGAGCTCCGAGAGATTGAGTCGGCGCTCGCGGATCCACTCGGGCGCGCGGCGCGGCCGTTCCAGCGTCGGAGCCGGAGCGAATTCCCTCACTGGGAGGGAGGGACGATCCACGTGTCGCGCCGTCCCTCGGCCGCAAGACGCTCCGACGTGCGGGCGGCGTCCTCTCTCGAAGCGAAAGGCCCCACCCGGACGCGATAGATCGTGCCTTTCGGGCCGGTTCCCGGCTCGACCCTCGCGGGAAATCCGCGGCGGGAGAGCCGGGCCGCCTCAGCGTCCGCTTCGGCGCGGGAGGAGACGGAGACGACCTGGACGCGGAAGCCGGCGGACGCGGCCGACCCCGGCTTCGCGGCGACGGACTCTGTCGCAGGGGCGCGGGTCGCCGCCCGCGCTGCCGCCCGAACCCGGGGCGCCTCGCCTTCGCGGTCCTCGAACGGCTGGACCTTCGCGGGCGGAGCAGCCGGTGGCTTCTCGACGGCGACGGCTGTGACCGGCGCGGGGAAGACGATGTGCTCCGCCGTCTCGGGGGCGGCCACGGCCGCCCTCTCCCCCGCCGCCGCCGGCGTCTCCGAAGGCGCCGCCGCGGCTTCTCGCGGCTGGCGGCCGGACAGGCCGGTCATCAATCCAAAGAAATAAGCCAGCGCGAGCGCGACGAGAAGACCGACGAAAAGAGACAGGGCCTGCTTCGAGGTGAACGAGACCTGGTAGTGAGTCCGCGGCTCCACCTGGCTAGAGTATCCGCCGAACCCGAATCGTCAACGGTTTTTCTACTTCAGAAACGCCTTCATGAACTCGATCGGGAGCGGGAAAACGATCGTCGAGTTCTTCTCGTTCGCGATCTCGGTCAGCGTTTGGAGGTAGCGGAGCTGCAGCGTCGCCGGCTCCTCGCCGATGATCTTCGCCGCCTCCGACAGCATCCGGGCCGCTTCGAACTCTCCCGAAGCGTGGATGATCTTGGCTCGCTTCTCCCGCTCGGCTTCCGCCTGCTTCGCCATCGCGCGCTGCATCTCGGGCGGCAGGTCGACCTGTTTGACCTCGACGAGCGAGACCTTGATTCCCCAGGGGCCGGTGTGCTCATCGATCACTTGCTGGAGAGCGACGTTCAGCTTCTCGCGCTCCGAGAGGAGCTCGTCCAAGACTGCCTGGCCGAGCACGCTCCGGAGCGTAGTCTGCGAAAGCTGCGACGTCGCGTAGAGGTAGTTCTCCACCTGGACGACCGCCTTGTCCGGTTCCACAACCCGGAAGTAGACGACCGCGTTGACCTTCACGGAGACGTTGTCTCTCGTGATGATGTCCTGCGGCGGCACGTCGTGGACGACGGTCCGCAGAGACATGCGGACCATGCGCTCGAACGGCCAGAAGATGAGGACGAGGCCGGGTCCCTTCGGGCGCTTGCCGAGACGTCCCAGCCAGAACGTGACCGCCCGCTCGTACTCGTTCAGCACGTTGATCCACTTGAACAGGAAGATGATTCCGATGAAGATCGCGATCAGGCAGCCGGTTCTCGAAAACACCTCGGGCATCATTCCCTCCGTTCCACTCGAACCCGTGTTCCGTCCACTCGCGCCACGCGCACGGTCTCACCCGCCGCGAGGCCGGCCGGCCCCTCGGCGTCCCAGTACTCGCCGTGGACCAGGACCTTGCCCCGCCCCGGCTCCGCAAACTCTTCGACGACCCGCGCGGTTTCGCCCACCATCCCTTCGAGCCCGGTCCGCGCCGGCCGCATCCGAAGCTCGAGGGTTCTCCACGTGAGGAAGCCCACGATCAGGAGTGTCAGCAGCAGGCCCGGGACGATGATCGAGAGGTCGATCCGGTAGAGCGTTTCCTCGCCCCGGCCGGAGAAGAGCAGCAGCGATCCGGCGATGAGCGAGACCGCTCCACCGACGGCAAGGATGCCGTGGCTGACCACCTTGATCTCCGCGACGAAGAGAAGGATCGCGAAGAGGATCAGCGCGAGGCCTGCCAGGTTCACCGGCAGGACCGAAAAGGCATAGAGCGCGAGCAGGAGCGCGATCCCTCCGACCACGCCCGGGAGCACCGCCCCCGGGCTCGACAGCTCGAAATAAAGACCCATGAGCCCGAGCAGGAAGAGGATGTAGGCGACGTTGGGATGAGAAACGAAGCCGATCAACTTCTCCGCCCGGCTCATCTCGCGCTGCTCGATCCGGAAGTTCTTGAGAGCCAACGTCGCGACCGAGCCCCCCACCCGCGTGATCTTTCTCCCGTCGAGCTGCGCGAGAAGGTCCGGCACGTCGCGGGCGATCACCTCGATCAAGCCCGCGTCCTTCGCCTCGGTCTCGGTGTACGAGATGCTCTTCGTGACCGCCGCCTCGGCCTTCTCGGAGTTCCTTCCCCGCTGCTGCGCGAGACTGCGGATCATCGCCCGAGCGTCCTGCTCCGCCTTTTCGTTGATCGTCTTCGGGAGGTCCTGCCCTTCGCCGCCGACAGGGTGCGCCGCGCCCGCGTTCGTGCCGGGGGCCATGGCCGCGACGTCGCCCGCCAGAAGGAGGAAGAACCCGGCGGAAGCCGCCTGAGCCCCGGAAGGAGAAACGTAGGTCACGATCGGCACCGGCGATTGCAGCATCGCCGAGGTCATCTCGCGCGTGGAGGTCAGGAGGCCGCCCGGCGTCGAAAGCCCGACGACGACGACCGCGGCGCCCTCCTCCGCCGCCGATCGCAACACCTTCCTCAAGTAGCTCGCGGCCGCCGGATGGATCGGGGTATCGATCCGGGCGACGAAGACCTTCGGCCCGGAGAGGGCCGCCGGCGACGGAGTTGGCGAACCGGCGGCGCCCGCCACGAAGACCAAGGACGCGAGCAACGCCGCGCGAAATGTCATCAGCGAAAAAATACTATCGCAGCGGGCGAGGCTTGCGCGCGGTAACCTCCGCGCGTGCGCCTGCGGCCCCTGGAAGCGGTCAACCTCGCGGCGCTCGCCGTCCTCTCGGCTGTCACGCTTCTCGTCTGGCGCAACCTCTCCGATCCCGGGGAGATCCTCCTGCGCTACGCGTTGATGGGCGCCTTCCTGGCGATCATCGTCTACCTCACCCAGCGCATTGAACGGCTTCCCAAAGCGCTCCGGATCGCGGCCGATTTCTACCCCGCCGCTTTCATTGCGTTCGTTTACGAGAGTCTGGGCTCCTTGATCGCCGCGTCGCGCGGTCGCCCCCGCGATGACCTGCTGATCGCTCTCGACCGAGCGATCCTGGGTGGTGACCTGAGCGTCCTTCTCCAACCCCTCGTGACGCCGTTCCTGGTGACCTTCATGTACGTCGCCTACTCGACGTACTACTTCCTGCCGCTCATTCTCGGAGGGTTCCTCTGGTCCCGCGACGTCGTCGCGGCGCGCCGCTACATCTTCACGCTCACCGTCTGTTTCTACGTTTCGTACGCCGGCTACTTCACGATCCCGGCGTACGGCCCGCGAACGGCGCTTGCCGACCGGAACCGCGTGGCGCTCGAGACGAGCCCGGTCGCTCGCGCGATTTCAAATACGATCAACGAGCTCGAGCGCACGAAGCTCGATGCGTTTCCTTCCGGCCACACGATGATCGCGACGGCTGTTCTGATCGCCGCCTGGCGGCGGTTCCGGAAGCTCTTCTGGTTCCTGCTGCCGGCGGCGGTCCTCCTGATCCTGTCGACGATGTACTGCCGGTACCACTACCTCGTCGACGTGATCGCCGGGGTCGTCCTGGCGTTCGCGACTGTCCCCCTGGGCGATCGCCTCTACGATCTCCTCACGGCGCGACAGGTTCAAATCGCCCGCTCGTAGATCCGATAGGTCTTGTAGAGCCGCCCTCCCCAGAGCCTCACGGACCGGAGCACCAGCTCGTTGTCCTCGAGCATCCAGGAGACCTCGCAGCCCGTGTAACCGCGCTTCAGAGCCTCGCGCAGGCCCTGCTCGAACATGACCGATTGGATCCCGCGCATGCGGTAGTCCCGCTTGAGTCCGAGGGTGACCACGCGGATCGTGCGGATCTTCTTCATTCCGAGCAGGAACTTCAGCCAGCCGAAGGGAAGAAGTCTTCCCCGGAGCGGCGCGATCGCCGTGTTGTAGTCGGGGAATGAGAGCATGAAGGCAACCGGTTCGAGCGAGCCGTCGGCCCGGCGGACCTCGGCCAAGAAAATGAAATCCTCGTCGAGCAGGGGCTTCATTCTCTCCGCCATGAAGTCCATCTCTTCCGACGTCATCGGCACGAAGCCCCAGTTCTTTTCCCACGCTTCGTTGTACACCTCCCGGATCTTCGGAAGGTCGGCCGCCAGACTGCGCTTGGAGACCTTGCGCACGAGGACATCCTTCTCGCGCCGCCGAACGCGGTCGTTGATCCGGGTGAAATGCTCGAGCGGCGCGGGACCGACTTCGAACCAGGAGGCGAGGAGGTCCTTCGCCTTGTGGAACCCCGCGCCTTCGACGAGAGCCGGATAGAAAGACGGGTTGTACGTCATCATGAAGACGGGCGGGGAACCGAATCCCTCCACGAGCAGGCCCGCCTCGTCGTTCAACGATGGGTTGACCGGGCCGCGCAGCACGGTCATTTTCCGCTCGTGCCCCCACAGCGCGGCGGCGTCGAAGAGGAGGCCGGCGACCTCCGGATCGTTCTCGGACTCGAAGAACCCGAAGAAGGCGGTCTTCTCGTCGTGGAAGGCGTTGTGCCCGCGATCCAGGATCCCGGCGATGCGGCCGACGTCTCCCCCGCCGCGACGGGCGACGAAGAGCTGAATTTCGGCGTGCCGGAAGAAGGGGTTCTCGTCGGAAAGGACTTTCGCGACGTCCGAGCGCAGCGGAGGAACCCAGTTGTGATCGTTTCGATAGAGCCTCTCCGCGACGTCGAAGAAGCGGCCGAGGTCCTTCTTGCCCCGGCCGATCCGTAAGACGACGACCGGCTCCGCCATCACGACGCTGGCGCGAGGGGGCGGATGGTTACGAGCGCGTCCCGGAGCGCGAGAGCCCGAGCTCCTTTGCGACCTTCTCGATCGCCTCGAGCGCCCGCGTCAGTTGCTCGCGCGTGTGCGTCGCCATGAGCGAGGTCCGGATGAGCGCCCGGCCGGGGGGCGTCGCCGGGGAGAGGACGCAGTTGACGAAGACACCTTCCTCGTCGAGGCGCCATACCATCGCGAGCGCGGTGTCGTCCGAGCCGACGACGACGGGAACGACCGGGGTCTGCGAGCCTGCCGTGTCGAGGCCGAGAGACCTCAATCCTTCCGAGAAGAAGCGCGCGTTCTCCCAAAGCCTCGTGCGCCGTTCCGGCTCGCGCTCCATGATTTCGACCGTCGCCAGAGCCGCGGCGACCGAAGCCGGTGGGGGCGCCGCCGAGAAGATCAGCGTCCGGGCGCGGTGCTTGATGAAGTCGATCACGACCTCGTCGCCGGCGATGAATCCCCCGACTGAAGCCATCGACTTCGAGAACGTCCCCATCACGAGATCGACCTCGTCCTCGAGCCCGAAATGCTCGGCGGTCCCGCGTCCGGTCGGGCCGAGGACCCCGATGCCGTGCGCGTCGTCCACCATCACGCCCGCCTCGAACTCCCGGGCCGCGGCGACGATCTCTCGGAGCGGGGCGACGTCCCCCTCCATCGAAAAGACGCCGTCGACGACGATGAACCGCCCCCGGGCGGTGACGTCGTTCTTCATCTGGCGGGCGAGGTCCGCGGGATCGTTGTGCCGGAACTTCCGGACCTCGCCGAAGGAGAGCCGCGCGCCGTCGATGATGCAGGCGTGGTCCTGCTTGTCGAGATAGACCACGTCTCCCTTGCCGACGAGACAGGAGATCGCGCCTAAGTTGACCTGATAGCCGGTCGCGAAGGTGACCGCGGCGTCCTTGCGCATGAACTCGGCCAGACGCTCCTCGAGGCGCACGTGGAGGTCCAGAGTGCCGTTCAGGAATCGGGATCCAGCGCAACCCGATCCATATTTCCGGACGGCATCGATAGCCGCTTCCTTCACGCGTGGATCGTTGGTCAGGCCGAGGTAGTTGTTCGAGCCGAGCATGATCATCCGGCGGCCGTTGGCGACGACTTCCGGATCCTGTGCGGACTCGATCACGCGGAAGAAGGAGTACACCCCCGCCTTCCGGACGCGGTAAGCGACTTCGTACCGATGGCACTTTTCGAAGAGCGGGGTCGAACGGACCTCTTCCTTCGCTCGCGGAGCGATCTTGCTCATTCCTCCTCCACCCATCGATGTCGGACCGGATCTTAGCAAATTTTACAAAATGCAAGCGGAGGCCGTCCCTCCTTTCTCAGCCGGAAAGCCAGCCTTCCTTTCGGTACCACTCCCAGGTGTTTCGCAATCCGTCCTCCAGGCGAGACGGCTGCGGCAGGGCGAGGTCGCGCCGCATCGGGCCGGGATCGCACAGCCAGTCGCCCGCGAGAAGCTCGCGGGCCTTGTCGGCGTTGAACGGCCGCGACTCGCGCGTGATCGTCTCTCGCAAAGTTTCGAGGGCGCCGGCGAGCCGGACTGCCGCGCCGGGAATCTCGACGAAGCGCGCACGACGATCACCGGCGCGCGAGACGAGTCGGGCGAGCTCCCGGACGGTGACCGCCTCCGGGTCGCAGAGGAAACCGATTCGCCCGGCGAGGTCGCGCCGGCCGGCGGCGCGCGCGATGCCGAGCGCCGCCTGCTCGACCGATCCGACCTGGACGCGGGACCGGGCCGCCGGCACCGGCACCACGCCCTTCTGCACCATGCGGAAGTAGGTCAGGAGGCCGCGGTCTCGCGGGCCGTAGAGGACTCCGGGTCGCAGGACGATCCAGGCGCCCGTCCACCGCCGCGCGACTGCTTGCTCTCCCTCGAGCTTCGAGATTCCGTAGTCCGACACCGGCTGGGCCGGATCCCCTTCCGCTACGGGCCGGCCCTCGCGGGCGGGGCCGGCCGCCGCCTGGCTCGAAACGTAGACGAATACGGCGTCCGGGCACGCCGCCTGCGCGGCCGCAAGCAGACGTTCCGTCCCGAGGACGTTGACCTCGCGGTAGTCGGCGAGCGTCCGCGCTTTGACGAGGCCGGCTGCGTGGACGACGGCCGAGCAGCCCTCGAGCGCCCGTGCGACTTCGTCCGCGGTGGCGAGGTCTCCCGGAACGAGCTCGACGGCAAGCTCCTCCAAACCCGTGTGCCGGGCGGGACCGCCGCGAGCGAGCGCGCGGACGGTCCAGCCGTCGGCCAAGAGAGCCTTCGCGACGTGCCAGCCCACGAAGCCGGTGCCGCCGGTGACGAACGCCGCCGGCATGGCGCGGTCAGGCGGACCGGACCGGCGCGGAGGCCCAGGCGGCGACGCGCCGGATTCCCTCCTCGATCGCAGCGAGCGAAGTGGCGAACGAGAACCGGACGCAGTCGTCTTCGCCGAACGCGTCCCCCGGCACGGCGGCGACGCCGGTCTCCGCGAGAAGCCGGTCGCAGAACTCCGCCGAGCCGGCCACCTGTTTCGCGTCGAAGAGCACCGACACGTCTGCAAACGCGTAGAAGGCGCCTTCCGGCAGGAGGCACTTGACGCCGGGGATCGCCGCGAGGCCGGAAACCATCGCCTCGCGCCGCCTCCCGTACTCCGCCAGCATCCGGGCGACCGCCTCGTCGGTCTGCACCGGATCGGACAGCGCGGCGAGGGCGGCGCGCTGGGAGATGGACGATGCGTTCGACGTCGAGTGGCTCTGATAGGACGCCATGGCCTCGACGATCTCGCGGCTCGCGATCGCCCAGCCCAGCCGCCATCCGGTCATTGCCCAGGTCTTCGAAGCCGCGCCGGTCAAGACGATCCGGTCGGCGTGCTCCTCCCAGAGCGAGGCCGCCGTCACGTGGGGCCGACCGCCGTAGAGGAAGCGGTCGTAGGTCTCGTCGAAGATGAGACGGGCGTCCCGGGCCTCGCACCACTCGACGATGCTTTCGAGCTCCTCCCTCTCGACCACCGCGCCCGTCGGGTTGTTCGGCGAGTTCAGGATGACACCGCGGGTGCGCTCCGTCGCGCGCTCCGAGAGCCCGGAGGCAATCGGCTTCCAATGTGTCTCGAGCTCGGTCGGGACGTGGAGCGGCACAGCCCCGGAGAGGCGGACCATCTCCGGAAAGGAGACCCAATAGGGACAGAAGAGCGCGACCTCGTCCTCCGCCTCGAAGAGCACCTGGCAGGCGTTGAAGACCGCCTGCTTCGCGCCGGCCGTGACGAGCACGTTTTCGCGCGACAGAGCGGTGCCGTGCTCGCGGCGGTACTTCTCGGCGATCGCGTCGCGCAGGGCGGGCTCGCCGGCGACGTCCGTGTAGCGGGTGCAGCCCGACTGGATCGCCGCGATGCCGGCCGCGCCGACGAACTCCGGCGTCGGGAAGTCCGGCTCTCCCAGGCCGAGATCGACGACTTCAACCCCGGTCGCGGCGAGAGCTTTCGCTTTGCGGGCGACCGCCGTCGTCGAGGACGGGGCAAGGGCGGCGGCCCGCCGCGAGAGACGGGGACGCTTCATGAGCGCGCGCCCGGCCCGGTTTTTCGCTGCAACCAGACCCGCCGGAAGGACGAGAAGGCGCGAATCCTCTTCTTGCCGAGGGCGACCAAGAGAAGCTCGACGACGATCCACACGCCGTATACCCAGAGCATCTCGCTTCGGAGCGAGGGCCGCACGAACTGAACGAGCCAGAGCGTGAAGAGGCCGACCGCCTCGTACGCCTGAAGGCTCATCGAAGCGAGGAAGATCCAGCCCAGGAACGCCTGCAGAATCGTCAGCAGGATTTCCAGCCGCTGGAACTCGTCGAACGGAAGCGAGCTCGGCTCTCCACGGCTCCAACTGTAGATGACGGCGAGGAGGGCCGATAGCACCCCCCACTGGTTGATGTTCGAAGAGACCATGTTCATGAGGGCGACCGGCGCCCGCGTCACCCGCCGCGCCCATGCGAAAGCGGAAGTCTTCTCCGGAAACTCGGAGAGAAACGGGGCGACCCACTGGATGAAGACGAACTGGGAGATCCCGAAGGTCGCGGCAAGCGCCATCATCGAGGCGAGGAAGGGCTCGGCGACGAAGAAGATGATGGCGCCGCCGAAGAGAAGCAGCCCGCCGACGGCCGCCCACTTCCTCCACCCCCGCTGCGCGAGCGCCCAGCGGGAGATCTTCGGGACCTCTTCGTCCTGTTCGAGCGTCTCCTCCCGGGGCGGGAGCTTCAACAGGATCCAGAGATAAACGACGTACGTCAGCGTCAGGAACGCCGCGTCCCAGAGCGACAGGCTCCGTTTCGCCCAGACGATGACGAAGTACGCGAGCGGTGGGAGGAGGCCGAGGACCTCGACGGCGTGCTCGTCGTGGAGCTGGATCTCGAGGAGCTTCCGGCCGAGCCTCCGGCGGGAGTAGAACGCCGCGACCGCGTAGATCATCGGCCACCCGAGCCCGGTCAAGAGGCGCAGGCTCCCGGTGAAGTTCGCGATGGCGAGGTGGACCATTCCCGGGTCCTTCCCCGCCTTCCAGGCGATGACCGCTTCGACCGCAAATTCCGGCAGCGTTTGAATGAGCGCGAGAGCGGCGAGGGCCAGCCCCTGCGAGATCAGGAATTCCGCGGCCTCCGCGCCCCACGCCACCACGAAGGCGGCGAAGATCATCAGCGGGAAGGTCCAGGCGGCGGAGGCGGGTGATGCCGCGGTGGCGGCGGTTCCGTGCGCGACGACAGCCGGCAGGGCGAGCCGCTCGCGCACCGACCTCATCGCGCCGGGTTATAGCATGCCGATCGTGACGGCGATCGAGTCCCCCTCGAACCCGTTGATCCGCCAGATCGCCCGATCGCTCGAGGATCGCACTCACCTTCTGCTCGAGGGCGAGAAGGCGATTCTCGACGCGGTCGCCGCGGGCGCTGCGCTCGATCACGTCCTGCACGACGAGAGCGTGCGGCCGGGCCGACTCGCGCTGCTGACGTCGACGCGGCCGCGCCTCGTTTCTCGCAACGTGATCGAGCGGCTGGCGGAGTCGAGGACGCCGCAGCACCTGATCGCGGTCGCGCGGCGGCGCGACGTGCCGTCGGCGGAGATCCTGGAGCGGCAGGGGCCGGTGGTTTTCGTCTTCGGAATCCAGGATCCTGGGAACCTGGGCGCGATCGTTCGCGTCGCCGAAGCCGCCGGCGCGGCCGGCGTCGTGGGCGCCGCTGGCACCGCCGACTTCTTCCACCCGCGCGCCGTGCGCGCGAGCGCGGGAAGCGTGCTGCGTGTGCCGGTCTCCGGGCGAGTCTCGTTCGAGCCGTTTGCGGCGTCCGCGCGGGATCGAGGCCGCACGATCTGCGGCGCGGTCTCCGACGGCGGCGAGAATCCCTTCGAGACGCCGGTGCCCGAGCGGTCGGTCCTCGTGATCGGAGCGGAAGGGACCGGCCTCCCGGCGGGCGCCTACCGATACCTCGACCGACGGCTCACGATCCCGATGAAACCTCCCGTCGATTCGCTGAACGCGGCGGTGGCAGCGGCCCTGCTGCTGTACTCCGGTCGAATGGCGAAGCCCGGCGGGGCTGACGCCGAGTCATCGCGGGTCGACTGATCCACGATAGGTCGCAATCCACCAGATTTCAGGCGGCCGGAGTACCCGACGAGAGTTTCCACCAGATAAACGCCGCAGCGATGGTGGGAATCAGAAATATCGCGAGGAAGATCGGCAACTCCTCGGCGACGGAATAGCCCGCCCGAGAAACTCCGATCCACATATTGACCAGCGCCGCGACGAACCAGACGGGCAGGAACAGCTTGGCCGCCGTTACCATGGGCTGCGTAGTACCGCCCCCCAAGAGGCGTCCGGCGAAGACAAAGAGACCCAGCAGCAACAGCCCCCCGAGGATGATCACGACGGTACGCATTTGTTCTTCCCTTCTGCGACTGCGGGCGTGGACGAGCCTGTGGCCCGTGAATGTGAACCGGCTTCCCGGTGAGTTGTTCTAGGACGCTGAACTTGCGCCGCTGCTCTGGCCTCAAACGGTCGCCCGGACCCTTTACCTCGCAAAAGAAAATCCTGCAGGCGTGTCGCATAACCGAATCCGATCACGAATCCGTTTCTCCCTTCGAGGGACCCGTCGGCCCGGGGACCTTCGGCTTCTCCCGATCGCGCGGCGAGGATGGGGGCGGCGGCGTCACGCGGACCGGCCGCTGCCCTCCGCGCGCGCCGCGCGGCGCGACGATCTTCTTCTGTCGGTTGTCGGTCGAGCGCCTCGTCACGGCGACCTCCTCTCCTCTTCCGAGAACACTTCCGCCTGAAAGGACCAGAGCTTCGCTCCCTCCTGCCTCCACGCGTCGGGTGGGAGACCGGCCTTTCGCGAGAGCTCGGCGAGAAAAGTCGTCCGGTCGAACTCCCACTCGGTGGCGACCTGCGGGAGAAGCAGCCCTCGGCGGCCGCCGAACTCGAGAATCAGGCCGTCGCGCCCGATCACGATGTCTTCCGGGTCCTCCAGGGGACGCGGAGGGGTCAGGACCGAGATCTCGATGGTGCACTCGGACAGCTCTTGCGCCGTCAGAGCGGGAAACCGCGGATCCTCGAGCGCCGCGCGCAATGCGAATCGGGGAACGGTGCGCGAGAGGTCTCCTTCCGGCGCGAGCGTGCCGATGCAGCCCCGCAGCCGGTCCGCAATCCGAAGCGTGACGAAGATCGCGCGCGGATCGCCGAACGTCTCCGCGCGGTCCGAGGACAGCCGCGGCGGCGGCTCCCCCCGGAAGTGAGCTTCCAGGCTTCCGCGCGCCAGAGCGAGGAGCTGCCTCCGGGTCTCCTCCGAGAGCGGCGCATCGCCGGCCGTCATACCCTCGATCCCGTCCGAATCTCGTCCAGAAACTCGGCCATCGCCCTCTCGAGCTCTTCGAGCTTGCCCTCCAGAAAATGGTCGGCGCCGTCGATTTCGACGATGCGTGCGGAGCCGCCCGCCCACTTCCGCAGCATTTCCGGAGGGCCGTAGACGTCTTCCGAGCCGACGACGAAGAGCGCCGGGACCTTCGGTAGCGGGAGCGATTCCGGAGGCTCCGAGGCGAACGGGACCCCGACGCCGATGAAGGCGGCGACCTGCGGATCTCCCGGGATCGCCCGCAATCCCGCCGCCGACCCGAAGGAAAAACCTCCCGCCACGATCGGCACGCCTCCTCGGCGCTCCGCTTCGTCGAGCGCGGCGCGGAAATCGTCGATTTCGCCGCGGCCGGAATCGAATCGGCCCTGCGAGAGCCCAACCCCGCGAAAGTTGAACCGCAGGACTCCGTAACCGGCCCGCACCAGGCAGCGGGCCGCCCGGAAGACGACCTTGTTGTGAAGGGCGCCGCCGTGGAGCGGATGGGGATGCGCGAAGACGGCGGAGCCTGAGCGGGGACCTTCCGGATCCTTCCACAACCCTTCGAGATTTCCGGCCGGCCCGCGAAAGAGGAACGCCCGCAGGTGGCCGCTCACGCCCGCTCGCGTTGGCGATTCGCTCGTCTCATCGTATTCTTCGGGCCGACCCACGCGACCGCTTGGCGCACCGCCGGGCGGATCCGAGAGCTTGGGAGACGGCAACATGAGCAAAATCGTACACGTCGTCGGGACCGGCACGATCGGAGAGCCGCTGATCGGCTTCTTCGCCGACTTCAAGCGGCACCTCGGAATCGACGAGATTACGTTCCACAAGCGCACGCCGATGACGACTGAGCGCGCCAAGGTCAACCATCTCTTAAAGCGCGGCGCGCACCTCGCGGTCAACCCGGACACCACCGCCGACTTCGAGGCGCTGGGACACAAGGTGTCGTTCGAGGCCGTCGAGGCGCTCGAGCGGGCGACGGTCGTCATCGACTGCACGCCCGCGGGCAACGAAAACAAGAAGGTCTACGAGAGGATCTCGGGGCCCAAAGGCTTCCTCGCGCAAGGAAGCGAGTTCGGCTTCGGGAAGCCCTACGCGATCGGCATCAACGAAGAAGCGCTCGTGCCCGGGGAGGACCGCTTCGTCCAGATCGTTTCCTGCAACACCCACAACATCGCGACGCTCATCAAGACGCTCGGATCGGAGGATGGTGAGCTCATTCTCGACGCGGGCCGCTTCGTCTGCATGCGGAGGGCGAACGACGTCTCTCAGGATTCGGGCTTCTGCCCGGCCCCGACCGCCGGGAAGCACGACGACCCGGAGTTCGGGACGCACCACGCCCGCGACGCCTTCCACCTCTTCGAGACGATAGGCTGGAAGCCGCGGATCTTCTCCTCCGCGATGAAGTTGAACAGCCAGTACATGCACTCGCTCTGGTTCGACATGGATCTCTCGACGAAGTTCACCCGCGAGCAGGCGCTGCAGAAGTTGAAGTGCAACACCCGCATCGCCATGACCGAGAAGCGTTCGGCGAACCAGATCTTCTCCTTCGGACGGGACCACGGGTACTACGGCCGGATCTTCTCGCAGACGGTGGTCGCAAAGCCGACGGTCACGGTTCACGGGGACCGGGAGGTGATCGGCTTCTGCTTCACGCCTCAGGACGGCAACTCGCTCGCTTCCTCGATCGCCGCGGCGCTCTGGATCATCGATCCGGATTTCGATCGGCAGGAGCGGCTATCGGTGCTCGACCGGTTCTTCTTCCGGGAGATCTGACCGCGCAGCGGTCATCCCGAGCAAGGCAAGGGATCTCTCCTCAAGCGCCGAGATCCTTCGTCGCTTCGCTCCTCAGGATGACATGGAGCTACGGCGAAATTATGTATCCGCCGCTCTTCGCGTCCTTCTTCATCGTGAGCAGGCCCTTCCTCTGCGCGTCCTCCAGGAGCTCGGAGAACGACTTGTATCCGTAGTACGTCTCGTTGAAGTAAGGCTGCTTGCGCTGCATCGTCTGCTTGATCATCGAGCCCCAGATCACGTCGTAGTTCTCCCGCTGGAGGGCCTGGATCGAATCGAGCATCAGGCGGAAGACGTCCTGCTGCTTCTTCGGAAGGTTTTCGATCGACGGCAGGGCGCGGGTCTCGCGCACGAGGTCTTCATAGAAGATGAACTCGTCGCAGTTCGAGATGAGGAGGTCGGAGGTCGAGTTCTTGACCCCGAGGCCAATGACGCTCTTGTCGTTTTCCTTCAGCTTCGACACGAGAGGGGAAAAGTCGGAATCGCCCGAGAGGATCACGAACGTCGTGATGTGCCCTTTCGACGCGACGAGGTCCATCGCGTCGACGACCATCCGGATGTCGGCCGAGTTCTTGCCCGTGTATCCCCGCTGCGGGATGTCGATCAGCTCGATCGCGGCCTCGTGGAACTCCCGCTTGTACTCGGGGAAGCGGGTCCAGTCCGCGTATGCCTTCTTGAAGACGATCCGGCCCTTCTCGATCAGACGCTGCAGGACGAGATTGATGTCGAACTTCTTGTACTGCGCGTCCCGGACCCCGAGCGCGATGTTCTCGAAGTCGATGAAGAGCGACAGCCGCTGCTCGACGTTGGATCTCGCCGGCAGCAGTGGCCCGCCGCCGGCCACCGCTGACGCCGAAGCGGAGGGCGCCTGCGCTGCCGGAACCGGCGTGGCGACCGGGACAACGATCGACTCGACCGCCGGCCGCGAGTCGTCCGCCTTTCCGCGGGTCTTTCGCCGCCGCACGCCTCCCCGGCGCCGCCTCGGCTTCTTCTCCCCCTCCCCCGTCTCCGCGGCGGGGAAGGGGACGGGCTCGTCGCTCATCGTTTTTCTCCCGGAAGATAGTCGAACGACGACGTCGTCAAGAGGAAGCTCGTCAGGACGCGGGCGACGGAGAAATCCGCCGAGTCGACGACATCCACTTCTCCCACGTTGACGCGCCGTCCTTTTTTGACGATCCGGGCGCGCGCCCGGAGGTCGCTCTTCGCCCGGCGGAGGAAATGAATCGTCATGTCAGCGGTCGCGAAGCCCATCTTTCCGTCGAAGTTCGTCGAGAGCGCGAAGGCGACCGCCGTGTCGGCGAGCGTCGCGAGCACGCCGCCGTGGATCGTCCCCGATCCGTTGGTCAGCTCCGGCCGGTAACGCAGGCCGAGTACACAGTAATCGAGCTCTAGCTCGTCTAAGGTCGGCTCGAGCCAGCGGAGCGCGGGAGACGAAGCCAGGCGCTTCCGGAGCCGATCGACCAAGTCCGGGGCGAGGGCGGGAACCGGCTCGAGGCCGGCGAAACGGCTCATAAACGCTTCATTCTACTTGAAGAAGCAGCCTCGCTGGCCTCACTCGGACGGAGCCTCCGGCTCTTCCTCGGAAGAGTAATAAGGCAACTCCTCGGCGCGCTTGGTCGAGTTGTCGAACTGCTTGGGGACTTCGACGATCGTCCGCGTCACGTTCGGATCGCAGATCTCGTTCTCGCACTCGTAGGTGTAGACGTTCTTGTCCGGCAGCTTCCGGAAGCCGACGATCGTCTGGTACGTGTCACAGTTGCCGCACTTGACCGACATCATGAAAACGTCGATCACGTGAAGGTCAGGCCGATCCTCCGAGGCGCTCACCGCCGGATGATACGATGCGCTTCGTCGAGAATCCCCGGGTCGAGCGGCCATGACACCACGCCTGACTTTGGTCCTTTTTTTCGCCGGCGTGAGCGCGCTTTCCGCGGCCGACGGCGTGTTCGAGAAGACCGTCCCGGTTCAGCGCCGGGGCGATCTCCCGCTCGGATGGACACATCAGGGCTGCTCCGTCAAGAGCCTGACTTTGCGCAACTATCCGGATCGCGGCGACACGACGATCACACCGAAATAGCGACCTTCGGCAGCCCTAGAATCTCCGACGTGGGCTCCTCGACGACGTCTGTCGCCACTCTTACCGGCTATGCCTCGGCCCGGGAGAGGCTCGCGCATCGCATGCGCCCGACTGCCGTTCTCGACGTCGCCGGGGAGAACCGGGTCGCCTTTCTGCAGGGACAACTGACGCAGGAGATGAAGGGCCTCGCGCCCGGCGAGACGCGGGCGACCGCCGGGCTCACGTCGAAGGGCAAGCTCCTCTTCGTGGCCCGCGCCGTGGGAGCGACCGATCGGATCCTTCTCGCCCTTCCCGCGGCGCTCCGGGTCTCGGTCTTCGAGCATCTGCGCAAATACGTGCTCGGGAGCCGCGTCACGATCGAGGACCGATCGGAGGAGTTCCTGCGGGTCTCGCTGTACGGTCCGGGCGCCGCCCATCTCGACGTTCCCGCCGCTGCCCTCCTCCTTCCCGCCGAAGGGGAATTCTCCGCCGAACTGCTGGCCCCGGTCGCGATGCGCGCCGAGGTCGAGCGACTCATCGAAGAAGCGGGCTCGGAAGAGGTCTCCGACGAGACCGCGGAGATCCTTCGCGTGGAAGCGGGGCGGCCGCGGTTCGGGACGGACATGGACTCGACGAACCTGCCCGACGAGGCCGGCCTCGCACACGCGATTTCGACGACCAAGGGCTGTTACGTCGGCCAGGAGGTCGTCGCCCGGCTCCGGACGTACGGTCGAGTCAACCGCCGCCTCGTCCGTTTCCGCTTTCCGGGCGGACCGATCGACCCGGGAACTCCGCTCCGCCGCCAGGACGAGGAGACCCCGGGCAAGGTCGAGGCCGGGAGAGTCACGAGCTCCGCCGTCTCGCCGAACTCCGGCGCGATCGGACTCGGCTATGCGTTTCGAGACGTCCTCGACGGAGACCGGCTCGTCTCGACCGCCCGCGCCGACGACACCGCGATCGTCTCGGATCTCGCTCCCGCGTGAGGGAGCGGCCGGACCTCTCCCGGCCCCGCCACGGAGGATCTCCGTGGCCGGTCCACGTCGCCCTCGCTCTCGCGCAGACCGGGTTCGCGCTCTTCCCGATCTTTGGAAAGCTCGTGCTCCCCTCCATCCCGCCGCTCGTCCTCGCGGCGATCCGCGTGACGTCGGCGACCGCGATGCTGGAGACCGTCCGACGCCTCTCGCCTCCAGAGAGGATCGCTCCGTCCGACCGTGGACGTCTTTTCGTTCTCGCGCTTCTCGGCGTTTCCTTCAACCAGGTCCTCTTCATTTTTGGGCTGTCGCTCACCACCGCGATCAACACGTCGATTCTGATCTCCGGGATCCCGGTGTTCACGCTCGCGGCTGCGGTCCTGCTCGGCCGCGAGGCGACGACATCCCGCGTGATCGGCGGCATGGCGCTCGCCGGCGCCGGGGTGCTGGTCCTCTTGAACGCCGAGCGGTTCGAGTGGAGCAGCCGGTATTTCCGTGGCGACCTCTTGATCCTCGCCAACGGCTTCTCCTACTCGCTCTTCCTCGTTTTCTCGCGGCCGATCCTCTCGCGCTATCGGCCGCTCGCCTTCGTCGCGGCCGTGTTCCGTTGGGGCGCGGCCCCGATCGTGCTCGCCGCGATCCCCGCGCTCCTTCGATTCTCGCCCGAGCGCGTCTCGCCGACCGCATGGTGGAGCCTCGCGGCGGTGATCGTGTTCTGCACAGTCATTCCGTACCTCCTGACCTCGTGGGCGCTCGCCCGGAGACAGGCTTCCCAGGTCGCGGCGTACGTCTTCCTCCAACCGGTGATCGCGTCCGCGCTGGCGATGGCGGTCCTCGGCGAGAGGCCGACCTGGCGGACGGGCATCGCCGCAGCGCTCATTTTCTCAGGCCTCGCGGTGACGCTCAAACCGGCGAGATTACCGGCCCGGACGGTCTCGTGACCTCTGCGTCGCCGGGCGCCCCACGGGTCGCGGTCGTGATCCCGGTGTTCAACGAGCGCGAGTCGCTTCCACTGGTGGTCGCCGAAATTCCGCGGAATCTCGTCGGCGAGATCGTCGTCGTGGACAATGGATCGACCGACGACACGCCGCTCGTCGCGCGCGGGCTTCCGGTGCGCCTCGTGCGGGAAGAGCGGCGCGGGTACGGCAGCGCCTGCCTCGCCGGAATCTCCGCGCTCGAGGCCTCGCCGCCGGAGGTCCTCGTTTTCTTGGACGGCGACTACTCCGACCATCCGGAGGAAATGCCGAGACTGACGGACGCGATTGCTGCGGGGGCAGACCTCGCGATCGGGTCCCGCATGCTCGGAAACCGCGAGCCGGGCGCTCTTCTGCCGCAGGCGCGTTTCGGCAACGCGCTCGCCTGCTTCCTGATCCGCGTGCTGTACGGACACCGGTACACGGACCTCGGCCCGTTCCGGGCAATCCGCTGGGACGCGCTCCGAACGCTCGGAATGGAAGACCGCGACTTCGGCTGGACGGTCGAGATGCAGGTCAAGGCCCTGAGGAAAGGTCTGCTTGTCGTCGAGGTGCCGGTGTCCTACCGGAGGCGGGTCGGGGTCTCGAAGATCACCGGAACGCTGACCGGGACGCTCGCCGCGGGACGCAAGATCCTGTGGACGATCGCCCGGTACAGGATCGGACGAGGTTAGGCGTTTCGGAATCTCTCGAGCGCGTCGACGACTTCCTCCGGGGCGCGCGCTGGCCGGCCCGCCACGTCGGCGAACACGTGCCGGGTCGCCCCGTCCGCGAGCCGCTCTCCGTTCTCATCGACGACTTCGTACGCGAACGCCAGGCCGCGGCTCACGAGGTCGGTGACCCGCGCGCGAACGAAGATGCGGTCGTCGTACCGCGCCGGACGCCGATACACGCACTCGACGCGGGTCACGAGGATCAGCAGCCCGTCGTCCTCCATCCGGCGGTACGGGAAGCCCGCCGCGCGGCAATATTCGGTGCGGGCAACCTCGAACCAGGACACGTACGCGCCGTGGTAGACGATTCCCATGCGGTCGGTCTCGGAATACCGGACGCGCAGCTCCGTCTCGACGACGCGCTCATCTCCCCTCACGAGCGCGGGAGCCGCGCTTCCAGCCGCCGCCGGACCGGCTCGGGAACGAGACCCGAGACGTCCGCCCCGAGCCTCGCCACTTCCTTGACGAGCCGGCTCGAAACGTACGAGTACTCTTCCTTCGCCATCAGGAAAACCGTCTCGATCGAAGGGGCGAGCCTCCGGTTCATGAGCGCCATCTGCAGCTCGTACTCGTAGTCGGAGATCGCCCGCAGGCCCCGGACGAGGAGCGTCGCGCCGGTCTGCGCGGCGAAGTCCACCAGGAGGCCGGAAAAGGAGCGGACCGAGACTCCCGGGTCTTCTCCCACGATGTCGCGGATCATCTCCAGGCGTTCCGCAATCGAGAAGAGCGGCTTCTTCTCGTCGTTTTCGAGGATCGCCACGATGACCCGGTCCGCGAGACGCCGCGCGCGGAAGAGGACGTCCAAGTGCCCGTTGGTCAAGGGATCGAAGGAGCCGGGATAGAGGGCAACGCGTTCCGGCATCACGTTCTCCCTGCTTCGGTCGTCGCGTGTCGGAGGCTTTCCGCGAGCAGATTATAGGCAGACACCGTCGCGAAGAGCGCGAGGCCCGGGAAAAGCGCGAGCCACCAGGCCTCCTCGATGTAGGCCGGCGCCGCGGAGAGGATCCCTCCCCACGACGACGCCGGGGCCGGCAGTCCGACGCCGAGAAACGAGAGAGCGGCCTCCGCGAGGATCGCCCAGGAAACGCCGAACGCGGCGGAGACGAGGAGCGGCGGAAGAGCGTTCGGCAAGAGATGGCGCAGGAGGATTCGGGCCGGACCCGCTCCGGCCGCCCGGGCGGCGCGGCTGTAGTCGAGGTTCCGGGCCTTCAGGATCTCCGCGCGGGCGTAGCGCGCGTCGGAAGGCCACGTCGTCAGCCCGATCGCGAGCACGACCGTCGCCGGGGACGGAGGCAGAAACGCCGCGAGCGCGAGCAGCAGGAAGAGGACGGGAAAACAGAGGACGACCTCGATCAGTCGCGAGAGCAGAAGATCGGTAGCTCCGCCGAAGTAGCCTGCCGCGGCGCCGATCCCGAACCCGACGAGGAGCGACACCGCCGCCGCGACCAGCCCGATGGCGAGCGAGATCGGCGTCGCCGTGACGACCCGCGCGGCGAGGTCGCGCCCGAGGTCGTCGGTCCCGAAGGGATGCGCGAGAGACGGAGGCCGAAGGCGTTCGTCGAGCCGGATCTCTGAGGCGCGCTCCGCGAAGAGCGGCGAGACCGCGGCGACCAGCCAGAGGAGAGCCACGACGACGAGCGCGACCCGGCCGCTTCCAGACAGGCGTCGGATCACGCCTCCTCCCGCAGGCGGGGGTCCACGATCGCGGCGGCGATGTCGGCGGCGAGCGTCGCCGCGAGCGTTGCGACCCCTCCTAAGAGCGACAGCCCGAGCACGACGGGATAGTCACGGGAGAGGATCGAGTCGAAGTAGAGACGGCCGAGTCCGGGCCAGGCGAAGATCCGCTCGACGATCACGCTGCCCGAAAGGAGTCCCGGCAGGAGAAGCCCGAGCAGCGTCACGAGCGGGAGCAGCGCGTTGCGGAAGGCGTGACGCCAGAGCGCCTGGCGCCGCGACAGGCCTCTCGCGAGCGCCGCGGTCACGAAATCCTGCGAGCGCGCTTCGACCACGCCGGCGCGAACGAGGCGCGCGAAGAACGCGAGGGATCCGTAAGTCAGACAGGTGACGGGAAGCGCCAGATGCTCGAGCCGGTCCGCCAGGCCGAGGATTCCGCCGGGAGCCGGGTCGGACGATACGCCGTAGAGCGGGAGCCATCCGAGCTCGACGGAGAGGAGGGTCTGGAGGAGTAGAGCCGCCCAGAAGACCGGCATCGAATACAGGGCGAACAGGACGACGGCCGACGCCCGATCGAACGGCCCTTCGGGCCGGCCTCCGGCGGCGACCCCGACGGGCACGGCGAGGGCGAGCGTGAAGAAGAGGGCGAGGCCGTTCAAGGCGAGCGTTGCGGGGAGCGCCTCGCGGATTCGTTCGGAGACGGGGCGGCGATCCACGAACGACTCTCCCAGGTCGAACCGCGCCACGCGCCCGATCCACCGGACGAAGCGCTCGGGCAGCGGGCGGTCGAGGCCGTAGAGCTTGCGCATCTCCTCGCGCGCGGCTGCAGAAACGCGACGGCCGGCCTCGGGAGATCCCACGGCCGACGCGGGGCTTCCGGGAGCGAGGTGGAGCAGGAGGAAGACGAGGACGACGATCCCGAAAAGGGTCGGAATCGCGAGGAGCAGGCGCCGGACGAGGTAGCGGATCACTGCGGGCGGCCGCCGGTGACCGAGTCGTCCGGGACGCCCCACCACGAGAGTGGTCCCGGCCAGAAGCCGTACAGGCCGAGCGGCGAAGTGACGAGCCCGCGCACGCGCCGCCGGAAGGCGTATTTCTGCGACGCGTTGACGACGAAGACGACCGGCGGATCGTCGCGGAAGATCCGGTGGAGGCGGTGGTAGATCTCGCGCCGCTTTGCCGGATCGAGCTCGCGGCGCGCTTCCTCCATCAGCCGGTCGGCTACCGGGTTCGAGTAGAAGGCGTTGTTCACTCCGTGGGGCGGGAATTGCGACGAGTGCCAGAACGGAAATGGATCGGGGTTGGCATCGGACGCGGCCCACGCGAGCGAAGCGGCCTCGTAGTCGCCGGAGTCGACGCGCTCGACGAACGCCGACCACTCGAGAGGCCGTACGTGCGCGCGGATGCCGGCGCGTGCGAGCTCTCCCGAGAACACCTCGTCGATCTGACCTCCGATCGTCGAGCCCGCCGAAGAGAGAAGGTCGAATTCGAACTCGCGGCCATTGCGGTCGCGCGTGCCGTTGCCGTTCGTGTCCCGCCACCCGGCCCGATCGAGCAGCTCCGCCGCCGCCGCCGGATCGAACGGGAGCGGCGTCACGGACGCGTCGTACGCCGGCGAGTCGGGCGCCCACGGCCCGGAGATGATGCGGGCCGAGCCGTGATACAGGCCGCTCACGATCGCCGGCCGGTCGAGGAGCATCGTCATCGCGCGGCGCACGCGCGAGTCGGAGAAGAGCGGCGACCGGTTGTTCAGAGCGATGTAGTTGTAGTCGAGGTTGTAGAACTCGACGATGCGGCAGCACGATTGAAAGCGCCGATCCTTCGCGCTCCGCTCCTTCAACGATTGATCGATCCAGCTCTCGTCGAGGCTGCCCTCGACGATCGCCCGGTACGCGACCGCGTTCTCCGGAACGATCCGGAAGATGATCCGGTCGAAGTGCCCGGGGACCCCGAACCAGCGCGGGTTGCGTTCGAGCTCGATCGACTCCTGGGTCTTCCAGCGAGCGACGCGGTAAGGCCCGTTCGACAGCGGCGCGCGGTTCTCGCGCGTCTTCACAATCGACCTCTCAGAGAAGCGCCTCTCCGGCAGGAGCGGCAGCGCGAAGGCGTACGCGTGGAGGGCGTCCCGGTTCCGGAAGCGCACGCGGAACGATCTCGCGTCGAGCGGTTCAACGAGCTCGAGATCTTCGAACAGCGGTTTGAAAACGGGCGAAGGAACTTTCGGGTCCGTGATCTGGCGGATCGTGAAAACGGCGTCCGCGGAAGTCACGGCGCTGCCGTCTTCCCAGAATACCTGCCGCTCGAGGAAGAATCGGTATTCGAGGCCGTCGTCGGAGACCTCCCACCGCTGCGCGAGGCCCGGAGTGAGCGCCAGCTGCGCGTCGAAGTCGAGGAGCTGTCGCGAGACGTACTGGAGCACCTGCTGCTCCGGGAGGCCCGACTGGAGGACCGCGTTCAGCGTCGCCGGCTCCCCCACGAGCCGCCGCCGCAGGATGCCCCCTTCGACGGGGGTTCCCTCGCGCGATTCGTCCAGGAAACCGAGGGCGGGCGCCGCAGCGACCGTCGGCGTGCGCGCGATTGCGCCAGGCGGGCCGGCAGTCTGCTCGCTGCCGCGGCACGCGCCTAATGCGAACAGGAGGATTGCGAGAGGAAGCCGCCTCACCGCCGCAATTATGCGGCGGCGCGCCCTACGGCGCGTTGAAGGAAGCCGCGGCGACGTTGCGCGAGGCGTCCGTCGCGCGCACGAGCAGATAGCCGTTGCGGTCCGCCGGCTTCAACTCGAGCGAGTACGTTTCCTTTCGCGAGTCGGAGAGCCCGTCCTCCGGTTCGACGCGAATCCATTCGCGGGCGTTGACGCTGTACTCGAAGTCCGTGAGCGGCGAAGCCGCATCCTCGACCTCGAAACGGAAGGTTCCCTTGCCTCCGCCGATTCGGCGGATGACCGGCGGGGTGTTGTCGATCGACACGGGGCTGGTCTCGCGCGACGCGGTCTTCCCTTCCCCCGGATTCGCTTCGGCGTCCGACGCGGTCAGGCGGAAGACGTATTCGCCGTCGGGCAGCGAGCTCGTGTCGAAGGAGTAGAAGGTGTCGCGGATGTCGGACTTCAACGGAATCCACCGGTTGGACGACGCCTGGCGGAACTCCAGCGAATGGACGAGCGTGTCGCCGTCTAAGTCGCTCGTCTTCCAGGTGAGGGTCCGGTACCCCTTGCGCAGCAGCTTGCGCGGCGCGCTCTCCGGCTTCGGCTCCTCGAGGCTCGTGAAGATCCCCTTTTCGTCGGGCGCGGTCGTCTCGAAGACGTTCCCTCCCCCGCCCGCCGAACGCGCGAACACCTCGGAAGGCCCCATGGCCAGGAACGCTTCGATGACCGGAGCCGCATTACGGTTGCGATAGGCGGCCTCGACCCGGCGGATGACCGGCGAGGAGCTTCCGCCCGAGGTCATCCGGAGCTTCCACTGGAGGTAGCGCCCCGGCGGAGCGAGGATTTTCGGCGTGTCGGCGGCCGGGTGGAATGCGGACCACTCGCTCCAGGTCGAGTCGGGCGCGGCGGACTCTCCCGCCCGGAACGCAACCTCCAGCCGCGAGCCCCTGGGCACTTCTCCCTCGAACCGGAACGCTCCAAACGTGCTCGTACGCGCCGTGTCCTTGACCGCGGAGACGTATTCCCCGGTCCGCTCCCCCTCCCTCATGCGGTAGAACGCGCTCGCTCCGTTCGTCGCGATCGCTTCGCCGGCGATGATCGAGACCTGCTTCTCGTCGAAAGTCCGATCGAGCGACCACGTGTCGCGCGAGATCCGGTAGAGGCGCCCTTTCGGACCGGTGCCTGCCAGGACCGAGGAAGCCTCGGCGTCGCCGAGGTCGAAGACCATCTCGTCGGAACTCGACCAGACCGTGCGGGGCGGCTCCCCTTTCTCGAAGAGGATCACCTCTGAGGAGTAGCCGCTTCGTCCGGCCGGCCGCGCGGGAGCGAGGCGCGGCGTGCCGACGGTGACCGTGACCTCCGGCTTCTTCTCCTTGTCGTCTCCCCCTTCGGGCGGCGCGCTCGGGCGGGGCGTGCGCGCCGGCTGCGGAAGAGGCGCGGAGACCGGCTCTCCTGGGCTCGCTCCCTCCGACGAGGAGACGGACGCCCAGACGCGGACGTCGGGACCCGACGCAATCGCGGTCACCTCCGTCTTGCTGGAGTCGTAGACCGTCGTCACTTTGCCGGCGGCGTCGATTTTCAGGACGAGACCGGAGCCGGACGTCCCGGCCCAGACCTCGCCGTTTTCGACGGCGTGCAGCGTCCGGACGTGGGCATCCGAGGAAGCGTGAACGCGCTTTCCTGTTCCTTGACCGTCGATCCGGTGGATTTCTCCGGGCAGACCGGTCGCGACGAAGAGCGCGGAGCCGGAAAAGGCGAGCGACCAGACGTACTGCGCCTTCGTGTCGTAGTAGAGCGACGGTCTGCCGCCGTCCACCCGATAGACCTTTCCTCCCGGCGACCCCGCAGCGTACAGGACGCCGTCCGGCCCGAGAGCGAGCGCGGTGACCTGCTTCTCGGCGAGCGTCGCGAACGTCTCGACCTTGCCGGCGGGTGACACGCGGAGTATCCGCCCCGCCTCTCCGGTGCCGACGAAGACGACGCCCTTCGCCGTCGCCGCGTCATAGAGGACGGCTTCTCCGACCCCTTCGACGCGCTCCAGAGGCCGCGAGAGAACGAGCTCTCCGTTGACGGTCACCGCGACACCCCGCGCTTCGCCCGCCGAGAAGTCGCCGGTCGAGTCGCACGTCCAGATCTTCGCCGTCGCGGCGACGGCGACCGAAGACACGAGCGTCGCGGCGAGGAGCGCCGTCACGCGGATCGAGAACGAAGCCTTCACCAGTTGTTCGGCAGCACTTCCAGGTTGAGCTGCACCGACCCGCTGATCGGCACCGGCTGCTCGACCGTCCGGGTCTGGAGCCGGACGTAGGAGAGGTCGGGCGTGCCGTCGCCCGGCCCGCGATCTCGCAGAAGAGCGGCCACCGACGGAGGCAGCGCCGCGAGCGGCTCTCCCGCGACGACCGCGCCGGGGGCGCGACGGTAGGCGATCAGATTGATACTGTTCGGCGGGCGCATCCTTCCCAGGAAGTCGAGAACCTGATCGAGGGATTGCGGGTCGGCCGGATACACGGCGAGATCGTACGCGGTCGCCGCGTTGCCGTCCCCCACGAAGACGGTCAGCGGCCCGGGAGGAGTGTCTTTCGGAACGTCGAGATCGAGCGTCACCCGCCGCGAGCCGCCCCGGAAGTCCACGACGTCGATGCGGACGGGAACGCGTTCCCCCGCGCGGAACCGCTCCTTGCGCGGCTCGACGTTGACGATGCGGCCGTTCTGCAGCCGGTCGGAGTGTTTGATCTCGACGTCGACGCCCAGGATGGGCAGGTCCCGGAATTCGTTGGCCATCAGGTAATTCGCCAGCAGCGCAAGCGAGGTGACCGCGTCCTCCCGCGCCTGGAGACCCGAGAACACGGTGTCCCATCGAACGTCGCGGTCGGGAGTCTTGATCGAGGACTTCCAGACGAGCGTGCGCTCACCGGCACGCTTCTCGAGCGTCGTCAGGACGTTGTCGATCGCGATCGCCGCGAGGACCGGGGTCAGCATCGAGTTGTGCACGGCTTCGAAGTGGTACGTCTGCGTCGGCAGCTCGTCGGAGGAAATGCGGACCGTGATCGGGACCATCTTCGCGCGGGTGCCGAAGGTGCCGAGGATCCCGGTCGAACGGTCCTGGGTGACCGATCCGAAAACGGGCCCCGTGTCCGCGAACTTGAACGACCGGTATACCGACGGCAGAACGGTCAGGACGTCCGCCTGCGCCATCGGCATCTCGATCGGCCCCATCGAGAGAAAGGGATGGCCGAAGGCGAGAACCGAGTCGCGGTCCACCCACGTGACCGTGCCGGTCGCGGCGAGCAGCATGTCGCCCGAGAGAAGAACGGTCGAGAGCGAAGAACCCGGCCGCACGGCCTGGTCCGCCGTCGTGACCTTGGACCCCGACGAGCCGGCGGGAGCCGCGACCCAGCCGGCGGCTTCGGCGACCTTTCCGAAGAACCAGCCGGGCGCGCCGCCGGGGCCGCCCGCGAACGAGACCGGGATCGGCAGGGACGACAGCGAGGCGGCGCCCTCGGGGCGGCGGAAAGGAGCCAGCAGCGCTTCAAGCGCCCCCGAGAACTGGCGTTGCCCGAACATCGAGACGAGCGTCCCCGCCCGGACCGCGGGGCCCCCGATCGGCACCGGCGGAGCGGGAGGCGCGTGTCGGATGTCGAGCATGCTCTGGATCGGAGTGATGCCGCACACCGGATCCTTCGAGAACGGCCAGCCGTAGGCAAGAGCGCCGACGAGCTTGCCGTCGACGTAGATCGGGCTGCCGCTCATGCCCGCGATGATCCCGGAGTGCTCGAGGCCGGCTCCCGAGACCTGCGCGAGGATCAGGTCCTGCTTCGGTGCGTAGCGCTTCAGCACTCCCAGGATCTCGACGTCGAAACGCTGGATGCCCTTACCTCCCCCGAGATCCGAGAAGCCGTAGCCCTTCATGCCGGCGACGAGCTTCTCGACAGGAAAGATTTCGGTCGGACGATCGGAGGGGAGTGCCGGAGCAGGAGCCGCGGACTCGGATGCCGTGACCGCCGCAAGAGGAGCAGCCGCGAGCGAGGAAGCGAGAGCGAGTGGCAGCGCGCAACCGAGAGCCGGGCGAAGAGAAAACCTCACACCTCGCAAAACGCGACCTCTTCTCGGCTCCATTCCCTTGCGCTCCTCCGACCGAACCGGCCCGTCTTTGACGGTCCCGAGTCCCTATGTTACGTTCGATCCCGATGATCTCCGCCGGGTTTCAGCCCGTCTCGGTCGAAAATATCGGCGGAGGGCAGGGAATCCTCTCCTTCTTCAAAGAAACCGGGCCGACCGCGAAGGTCGTCCTCGGAATCCTGCTCTTCTTCTCCTTCGTCTCCTGGATCATCATCTTCGCCAAGTTCCTGAGGCTGCGCCGCGTGTCGCGCCAGTCCGAAAAGTTCGTCGAGTTCTTCCGGAAGTCGCGCCGCTTCTCGGAAGTCAACACGGTCGCCAACCAGCTCACCGAGACACCCCTGTCGACCCTGTTCAAGGCGGGCTACGCCGAGCTCGACGCGCAGGTCAAGGCGAACCGTCCGGACGACCCGGGCGCCACCGCGAGCGGAGTCACGATGAGCCAGCGATTTCTGATCCGGAACATCTCCGGGATCGAGCGGGCACTCGAGCGCGCGATCGGAGTCGAGCTTTCGCGCTTGACGAAGTACATGACGTTTCTCGCGACGACGGCGGCGGCCTGTCCCTTCATCGGCCTCTTCGGCACGGTCTGGGGAATCATGCAGTCGTTCCGCGCGATCGGCACGACGGGGTCGACCTCGATCGTGGCGGTCGCCCCGGGAATCTCGGAGGCGCTCGTCAACACCGCGGCCGGTCTCGCCGCGGCGATCCCGGCGCTGATCTTCTACAACTACTTCATGGGCAAGGTCCGCCAGCAACGCGCGGGAATGGAGGACTTCGCCCTGGAGTTCATCAATCTGGCGGAGCGGAATTTCACTTGATGGGTCGAAGCCGCGGGGTCAGGTCTCCACTTGCCACTTCGCGGAGCGAAGTGGCAAGAGCATCTCAGTCGACTCGAAACTGCAGCGACTCGTGAATACCTGACCCCGCGGCTTCCCCATGGCCTTCCAGCGCGAGAGCGGCGACCCTTTCGACCATCTGGCGGACATCAACGTCACGCCGCTCGTCGACGTCATGCTCGTGCTCCTGATCATCTTCATGG
>DASXSX010000197.1:0-20393 GCA_036505815.1 Thermoanaerobaculia bacterium | reverse complement strand
TTGGATCGCGAGGGCCGTCTCGTTGTGAAGGATTCGGTGAAAGAGCGTGTCGCGCTCGAATACCAGCGCGCCGAGGAAGAACACTGACCTCGGGAATTCTCGCCGCAATTGTTGGGAGAGCTCCAGCACCTTCTCCACCGCTTCGGTACCGATCGCGGCCCTGAACTCCGCGCGGAAGCCCAGGCCTCGCGCAAAGGCAGCATATTTCTCAAGATCCTCCTCCGTATGGTGTCGGAGGGATTCGACCTCCGCGGCTCCCTTAAAGGAAGCCGAGTCGATGACTCCAACCGAAGCGAAAACGTAATTCCTGAATTGCCCTGGAAAAAGCTTCTGGATCGACAGCAGCGTATGAATGCCGAGCCCGCTGAATCCATTCACGAGGAGCACGGCAACGGGTGCGTTCGGATCGGCGCCGGCCGTTGATATTTCGCGCGGTTTCAGCGGAATATGCAAGAGAGTGTCGTCGAGTCGGCGCAGCTGATGCCGAACCTTCTGGTAGTGACTCTTGATCACAAACGCGAGCAGAATGAACGCGGAAGTCACGACAACGGTAAGCCACCCTCCCTCCGTAAACTTTTCCACGATGCTGACGATGAGTATGGATAGGCACATCGTTAGACCCGTGCCGTGAATCGCAAGGTTTCGGAGCCAGTGCTCGTGAGCCGGGTCGCGGCGAGTCGTGACCCAATAGCGCGACATGCCCAGCTCGGTCAAGGTGAACGTTAGGAACACGTTGATCGAGTACATCAGGACGAGCAGATCGCTCTGTCCCTTCGAATAGAGGAGCACGGCAATTCCGCCCATCCCCATTAGGAAGATGCCGTTCTTCGTGACCAACCGGTCGGAGAGCCGTGCAAACCGACGCGGAACCCACGAGTCCACCGCCATGTTCGAGAGAATGCGAGGCCCGTCGATAAAACCCGTCTGCGCTGCCACGAAGAGAAGCGCGCCCTCCGCCACAAGCGTTATGACAACGAGGTATTGCCCTATTGGTACGCCGCCCAGTCGCCAGGGCCCGAACAACCGCTCAGCCAGCACTGCGTTCAAGGTCTTTCCTGGGAAGGCCTGGGCGCGGATCAACAGATAACAGAACAGTATCCCTCCCGCGGTGAACGCCAGGGACAGAGCCATATAGAGCATCGTCATCTTTGCGTTCTTGACCCTCGGCTCACGCAGAATCTGGACACCGTTTGAGACTGCTTCGATGCCTGTGTAGGTCCCTCCGCCGAGCGAGTACGCGCGGAGCAAAATGAACAGCGTCGGGAAGAAGCCAAGAACAGATGTCGTGTGCCGCGCCTCGGCGGCCGCCCCGTGGAGAACGCTCGACAAACCTGAGAAGTGCGCGACGAGCCCGTACGAAATCAGGACGAAGTGCGTGACCACAAAGACCAGGAAGATTGGGAGCAGAAAAGTGACCGACTCTTTGACTCCCCTCAGGTTGAGCACTACCAGCAGGATCAGGACCAGGACTTCCGTTTCCAGCTTTGCGTGCGCCCAGCCCGCGGGAAGAAAGCTGAAGATGGCGTCGCAGCCCGTGGCGACTGAAACCGTGATCGTTAGTACGTAGTCCACGATGAGCGCGCACCCGGACACGACGCCGAGGCGCGGGCCGAGCAACTTCGTGGCGACCAGATATCCGCCACCGCCGCCTGGGAAGTGTTCGATGAGAAGGCTGTAGGCGAAAGAGATGATGAATACCGTCGCTGCGGTCATCAGACAGAGGAACACCGCTAGCGGTATGTGCTGCCCGAGGGCCCTAAACGCCTGTTCCGGGCCGTAGGCAGAGGACGACAGGCCGTCGGCGCCGAGTCCGACCCAGGCTAGGAAGGCGACGAGGGAGAGGTGATGAAAAACCTGGGGGTCGGTCGGGTCACGCGGCTTTCCAATTACGGCGTGTCGTACGCGTCGGAGGAGAGTGGGCTCTTCGAGAGGACTGGACGGCGGCGGGGTCTCTTGGTCTCTTCCGACGACGTCCTTTTCTTCTCTGCTCAGAGATCTGTCCGTCCGAAAAGGTGCGAAACCAGGATTCCCATGCGCCGAGGTTTATAGCGGACGCCCCCGAAAGAAACCCGAAAGAGACCCGAAAGAAACCCGAAAGATTCTTGAAAGAAGGCGAGCCGACAGTTCTTCGGATCAAGGCCGGCGCCCGAGAAGCCCCCAAAGAGCGAAACGGTGAGGTGTCCGGTCTGCGCCACAGGGGGACGCCGGTCCCTCGGCCGGGTCACGCTAAGGACGGAGTCTCACACGGCGCCCAGGGCGCGCCTCCGCCCTCGCCGGCCGGATGAACACCAACTGGTTCGCGGTCTACGTGCGCATACCCCGGGAAACTCCGGAGAGGATGTCGGCTCGGGAGCACCGCCTCCTCTCGGAGAACGTGACGCTGGCCATGGAGCTCGGCGCGAAGGTCGTGTGGAGGTCCGCCGACGACGTGTCCCGCGAGCTCCTCCGCTTCGCCCGCGAGCAGGGGATCACGATGGCGATCTTCGGCAAAAGCCGGAGGCCGTGGTGGAACCGGCTCAGCCGGCGCAGCCCGATCGATGCCTTTGCCCGGATGGGGACCGGCATCGACGTTTACGAGATCGAAACGGCCCGGGCCGGAGAGCGCCGGTCGGACGGCGCCAGACCGTGACGTAGGATTCTGCAGTGATCGCGCTCCGAAAACGGAAGCTCGGCCGCCAGGGCCTCGAGGTCTCGGAGCTCGGCCTCGGCTGCATGGGGATGAGCCAGTCCTACGGCGAGGCGGACGAAGTGGAGTCGATCGCCACGATCCATCGCGCCCTCGATCTCGGGGTCACGTTCTTCGACACCGCCGAGGTGTACGGCCCCTTCACCAACGAGGACCTGGTGGGACGGGCGCTCGCCGGTCGGCGGCGCGAAGTCGTGATCGCTACGAAGTTCGGATTCCGCATCGTGGACGGGGAGCCGGCGGGCGTCGACAGCCGGCCGGAGCACGTCCGCGAGGTGGCGGAGGCGTCGCTCTCGCGGCTGCGGACCGATTACATCGACCTCTTCTACCAGCACCGGGTCGACCCCGCGGTGCCGATCGAGGACGTGGTCGGCGCGATGGCGGACCTCGTGCGCGAAGGCAAGGTGCGCTTCCTCGGCCTGTCCGAGGCGGGCGAAGAGACCATCCGTCGCGCGCACGCGGCGCACCCGATCTCGGCTCTCCAGAGCGAGTACTCACTCTGGGAACGGAACCTCGAGTCCCGGATCATTCCGCTCCTCTCCGAGCTCGGCATCGGACTCGTTCCATTCAGCCCGCTCGGCCGCGGTTTCCTCTCCGGCACCGCGAGGCGCGCCGAGGAGTATCCGGAAGGTGACTTCCGGCGGGGGGACCCTCGCTTTGCCGGCGAGAACTTCGACGCGAACATGTGCGCCACGGCGACCGTCCGGGAGCTGGCGACGCGGAAGGACGCGACTCCCGCCCAGATCGCGCTCGCGTGGCTGCTGCACAAAGGGGATCGGATCGTGCCGATCCCCGGCACGAAGCGGCGGCCCTATCTCGAGGAGAACGTCGGCGCGGCCGCTCTCACACTCTCTCCGGCCGAAGTGGCGGAGCTCGACCGGGCGCTCGCGCCGGATAAGGTCGCCGGTCCCCGCTACAACGAGCGGCTGATGTCGCTTGTCGACCGGTGAACGGGGAGTATCGATGGACGCTCACGAGCTGACCTCGAAGACCTGCATCCCCTGCCGCGGAGGGATCCCTCCGCTGACGGAAGAGAAAGCGCGCGAGTACGCGGCGGCCACGCCCGCCTGGGCGCTCCTCGAGAAGGGCACCCGCCTCGTCCGCCGCTTCGAGTTTCGCGACTTCCGTGCCGCCATGGAGTTCGTCAATCGCGTCGCTGTCCTCGCCGAGGAGGAGGGTCATCACCCCGACATTGCGATCCACTGGAACAAGGTCGAGCTGACTCTGTGGACGCACAAGATCGGGGGGCTCCACGAGAACGACTTCATCATGGCGGCGAAGATCGACCGCCTTCTCGAGGAGCCGTCCGGGAGCGGCGTGACGGCGGGCTAAGAGTTTCGTCCCGGCTATTCCCTCTTCCCCGGCAGGATCACCAGAACGAGGCCGACGACCGCGGCGCCGAGCGACAGCCAGCGAGCCGTTTCCCAGGCGTCCTTCTTCTTTCTCTCCTCAGTCGAGACCGCCGCCTTGATCTTGCCCTCGACGGTGTCGTAGGCGCCCCGCTGCACGCCCGCGAAGACGAATCCCGCGAGCCCGACCACGAGGACGACGATTCCGAGACGCCGATTCAGTCAGTACCTCGGCATCTTCGGGTCGATCTGCTGCGCCCAGCGGTCGATCCCGCCGGCCAAGTTGCGCACCTTGCGGAAGCCCGCGTCGCGCAGGAACTGCACCGCCTTCGCGCTGCGCCCGCCCATCTTGCAGTGCACGACGATCTCGTCGGCGGTCGAGAGCCGATTCAGGTTCTGAGGCAGGGTGCCGAGCGGGATCTTCACCGACTCCGGAAAGGCGCAGATGGCGAACTCGTGCGGCTCGCGGACGTCGACGAGAACGAAGTCGTCGCCCCGGTCACGCATCGCCTTGAAGTCCTGCACGCTGATCTCGGGGATTCCGCTCGCGCTCGCCGCGGCGATCGCAGCCTCCTGCGGAATTCCGCAAAACTGCTCGTAGTCGATGAGCCGGGTGACCGTCGGATTCGGGCCGCAGACGACGCAGTTGGGATTCTTCCGCAGCTTCAACTCCCGGAACCGCATCGAAAGAGCGTCGACGAGGAGGAGACGCCCGACGAGAGAGTCGCCGCTGCCGAGCACGAGCTTGATCGTCTCGGTCGCCTGGATGACGCCGAGAAGACCCGGCAGGATCCCCAGGACTCCCCCTTCCGCGCACGACGGGACGAGGCCGGGCGGCGGCGGCTCGGTGTAGAGACAGCGGTAGCAGGGTCCCTTCTCCGCCCAGAAGACGGAGGCCTGCCCTTCGAACCGGAAGATCGACGCGTACACGTTGGGCTTGCCGGTGAGGACGCACGCGTCGTTGACGAGGTAGCGCGTCGGAAAGTTGTCCGTCCCGTCCGCGACGACGTCGTACTCGCGGAAGATCTCGAGGGCGTTCGAGCTGTCGAGCCGCGTCTCGTAGGGGATGACTTCGACGTTCGGGTTGATGTCCCGGATGCGCTCCGTCGCGGCCTGGAGCTTGGGCCGGCCCACGTCGGAGGCTCCGTAGAGGATCTGACGCTGCAGGTTCGAGTCGTCGACGACGTCGAAGTCCACGATCCCGATCGTGCCGATGCCGGCGGCGGCGAGGTAGACCGCGAGCGGCGAGCCGAGGCCCCCCGCGCCGATCGCGAGCACGCGCGCGCCCTTCAGCTTCTTCTGCCCGTCGATCCCGACCTCCGGCATGATCAGGTGCCGCGAGTACCGCCGGATCTCCTCGTTCGACAGATCCTCCGCCCCTCCCGCGATCGACGGCACGATCGAGAGCGAGTCGCCCTCCGCGAGCGCCGTCCCTTCCCTCTCGAGATACCGGACGTCCTCGTCGTTCTTGTAGAAGTTCACGAACGAGCGGACCTTCCCGGCGTCGTCGTACAGGTGTTTGCGGAGCTGCGGATGCCGCGTGACGAGCTCGTCGAGCGCGGCCGCGACGGTCGCGCCTCCGACGTCGACCGAAGCGGCGCCGTCCGCGTAGGGACGCAAAGGCGTGGGCAGAAGAATGCGGGCCATCCCGTGTTTACCTACGTCTCCTCTTCGAGAATCGGTTCTCTCTCGAACTCACCGGTCTCCTCCGAGAGCGTCCAAGCCGTGACGTCGCCGGGCTGGCCGGCGGCGACGGCGCACACAACATAATGGAAAAAGGGGAACGCGTGCTCCCGATCGTACGCGGAAGGCGCCGCGGGATGGTCGGGATGGGAGTGGTAGAAGCCGAGCAGCGCGAGACTCTTTTCCGACGCCAGCCGCTCTACCCGCAGGTAATCTTGCGGCGAGATCTCGTAGCGCCGCGCCCGCTCGGTTCGGATGTTCTCGATCCTTTCGAGCTCTACGACCTGCGCCGGGTCCCCTTTCCGGCCGAGAAGCGCCCCGACGCACTCCTCCGGGTAAGTGTCGCGGCCGTGCGCGCGGATCTCTTCGAGAAGGTCTTTTGCGACCGAGATCACGTTTCCCTCCAGAGCTCTCCGGAGAGGTACTTGCTTCCACCGTCGGGCAGAACCGTGACGATCGTCGCCGGTTCCGCCGCCTCGCGGGCGACCCGGAGGGCCGCCGTCACGTTCGCGCCCGACGACGGTCCGACGAAGACACCTTCCTCCTTCGCGAGCCGGCGGCACATCGCGTAAGCGTCGTCCGTCGCGACCGAGAGCTTGGAGTTTGCGAGCGTCGGGTCGTAAATCGCCGGAACCATCGCCGAGGCCATGTGCTTCATCCCTTCGAGGCCGTGCAAAGGTCCGTCGGGCTCGACCGAGACGAAGCGGACCGACGGGTCCTTCTCCACCAGAAAGCGTGTTGTGCCGACGAACGTCCCGGAGGTTCCGAGCCCGGCGACGAAGTGGGTCAGGCGGCCGCCGGTCTGGTCCCAGATCTCCGGGCCGGTCGTCTCGAAGTGCGAGCGCCAGTTCGCCGCGTTCGAGTACTGGTCCGGATAAAAGTAGAGGTCCGGCCGCGCGGCCGCGAGCTGGCGCGCCTTGCGGATGGCGCCGTCCGTTCCCTCGAGCGGGTCCGTCAGAAAGAGCTCCGCGCCGTACGCCCCGAGGATCCCGCGACGCTCCGCCGACGCGTTGGCCGGCAGGCACAGCGCGACACGGAAACCGAGTGCGCGGCCGATCATCGCATCGGCGATGCCCGTGTTTCCCGACGTCGCCTCCAGGATCGCCTTGCCGGGCGTGAGCAGGCCCCGATCGATGCCGTCCAAGATCATCGCCCGCGCAGGGCGGTCTTTCACGCTGCCGCCCGGGTTCAGATGCTCGGCCTTCGCCAGAAGCCTTATGCCGGGGTACCGCGACGCGATCCGATCCAGCTCGAAGAGCGGCGTGCGGCCGATCGCCGCGACGAGGTTCATGGGGTCAGGTCTCCACTTGCCACATTGGGGGCCAGGTCTCCACTTGCCACTTTGGCCAGAGCTTGTCGGCGACTCATCGTTCGAGCTCCATCCGCAGAGTCGATCCGGTGCGATGGAGGCGGAAGGCCCCGAATCCGCTCTTCTCGACAACCGGCCGAACCAGCATCTCAGCCTCCGCCGCCGTGAACCCGTGATCATGCGCCATCGCGCGCTGCATTCGCACCGGCATCCGGAGGAATCCCCAGACAGCGCCGCGGTCGCGGCGGATGGCCTCGGCCGGCCCGTCGGGATCCATCTCGTAGATCCAGAAACGCCCTCCCGGAACGAGCGCCCGGCGCACGGCGGCCAACCCCTCGACCGGTTCTTCCCAGTGGTGGAACGAAAGGACGGTGAGCGCAAAGTCGAACTCGCCGGAGAATCCGGACTCCTCGATCGTGCCGAGCCGGAACTCCACGTTCGATCCCGCGAAACGCTTCCGGGCCGACCGCAGCATCGGTTCGGAAGAGTCGAGGCCGACGACGCGGACGTTTGGCCGCGCGGCGGCGATCAATCCGTCGAGCTTCCCGCCGCCGCACCCGACGTCGAGGAGACTGCCCTTCTCGATCGGGACCTCCGATGCGATGCGCCGGTGCATCGGCTCGATCGTCGGCTCCGCCCACAGACGATAGAAGAACGACTTGATCGCCCCGAACTTCTCCGGCGCCGCGCCTTTCAGGTTCATCTCGCGGAATTCTCTATGATCCGGACGATGCCCGAGCTCCGCCGACAGCTCGACACGCGAGATCTGGTCCTCATGAACGTCGCGGCGATTCTCTCTCCGCGCTGGATGGCGTTCGCCGCGGCGTCGGGCCCTTCCTCCATCGGGCTGTGGGTCGCCGCGAGCATCTTCTTTTTCGTGCCGAACGCCCTCTGCATCACCGCCTTGTCCTCGGCGTTTCCGCAGGAGGGCGGCCTCTACGCGTGGTCGAAGCGCGCATTCGGCGACGTCCACGGCTTCGTGACGGGCTGGTCATACTGGATGAGCAACGTCTTCTACTACCCGTCCTTGGCGCTCGCGACGGCCGGCATGGGGCTGTACATCTTCGGAACTCGGTACGCGCATCTGGAACAAAGTCATGCGTACGGCCTAACTGCATCGCTCGCGCTCCTCCTGATCGCGATCTTCGTGAGCGTCATCGGCTGGCAGGCCGGGAAATGGATCCAGAACCTGGGCGGGCTCGGCAACTGGCTTCCGATCGTCTTTCTCATTCTGATCGCCGTCCTCGTGCTGGTCCGCTTCGGCCCCGCGAACCCGATCCGCCTCGCACTGCTCTTCCCCCGGTTTTCCGAGCTGGGACTCATTCTGGTCTTCTCCAAGCTTTGCTTCGCGTTCGCGGGGTTCGAGCTCGCGCCAATCGTCTCGGAGGAAATTGTGGAGCCGCGGAAGACGCTGCCCCGCGCGATCTTCATTTCCGCGGCTTCGATCGCGTTCGTTTACATCGTCGGGACGCTGGCCCTCCTGGTCGCCCTTCCGACCGCCCAGACTTCGATCGTCACCGGCATCAACCAGGCCGTCACGACAGCGGGCGCGCGGGTCGGGCTGGAATTTCTCGGGGCTCCCACGGCGCTCCTGATGGCAATCGCAGGTCTCGGAGGACTCGCCGCCTGGTTCGCCGGCAGCGGACGGCTCCTCTTCGTGGCCGGCCTCGACCGTTACCTCCCGCCCGCTTTCTCGAGGATCCATCCGCGCTGGAACACTCCCGCCGTCGCGCTTCTGGTGCAGGGAGGGATCGCGGTCCTGCTGACTTTCCTCGCGACGGTCGGAACCTCCGTTCAGAACGCCTACCTCTTCTTCGCCGACCTGACGACCATTCTCGCGTTCATTCCCTACCTCTACATGTTCGCGTCGTGCATCGCGCTGCGGCCCGACACCGAGCGGGCGCCGGGAGCGATTCCCATTCCGGGCGGACGCGCGGGAAACGTTCTCGCAAACGCGTCGGGGTTTCTGATGACCGCGCTCGCGATCGTGCTGTCGTGCATCCCGCCGCCGGAAGAAACCCGCAAGTTGCTCCGGGTTGTGCTGCTCGGCGGCGGAGCCGCGATGTTCATCGCGGTCGGTTTCGGGCTCTACGCGCTCGCGGCGCGGCGGGAGCAGCGGGCATGAGGCGGGCAGCGTGGCTCGCGGTTACGCTTCTGCTGCCGGCGTCGCTCGCGCAAGGGAGCGGCCTCGACGATCTGCGAGGCGCGCTCGAGAAGCTCCGCGCGAAGGAGGCGATTCGCGCGCGGATCGCTCAAGAAAACCAGGGAGAGTTCAACGACGACGGGCAGAAGCGCACGCGGCAGGGGCGCGCGACGATCGTCGCCGAAGACGGCGGAACGGGTCAGCCGCTGCGGCTCGTGTACGACGACGCCATGCTGACCCAGGCCGCTCGCGAGCGGGCCGGCCGGCGCGACTCGAGAGGTCCGGGCGATGCGGTGCGCGACCTCGACGCGCTGCGGGTTCTCGACCTCCTCCGCTCGGCGGAGAAGCTCCTGGACGACCTGGACGGCGCGCAGCTCGTCTCCGAGAAGGCGGACGGGGGTGCGGGCGGCGCCGCGCGAGTCCTGGAGCTCACGCTGCGCGCGCCGCGCGGAATCGATCAGGAGAAGGGATTCAAGGTCGCACGAACGGCGAAGATCTGGATCGATGCCGGCGGCGCTCCCGTGACTTCCGAGGTCCAGACACACACCGAGGTGCGCCGCCTGATCTTCAAGGTAAAATTCGATACCACCGACAAGAACGCGTTTGCCGTCGCCGGTCACCGGCTCGTGACCCGACATCGAGAGACCGAGAATCGCTGGAAGGCGTCGATCTTCGCGGAAGGCTCGAACCGCTCCGCGACGACCGTCGAGGTGGTGGAGTAGCGGGCGAGGGTGAAGACCTGACCCCGAATGTGGCAAGTGGAGACCTGACCCCATTAAAATTCCCCCGCCGGAGGCCGCCTTGCTCCCTGAATTCCGCAACGAGCCGTTGACCGATTTCTCTCTCGAATCGAACCGCAGCGCCTTCCGCGCCGCGCTCGCGCGAGTCGAATCGCGCCTGCCGATCGAGGGAAAGAACCGGATCGGTGGCAAGACGGTCGGCGCCGCGAAGCACTTCACGTCGGTCAACCCGTGCGACCACAGGCAGGTGATCGGCCGGTTCCCGCAGGGAACGAAGGAAGACGCCGAGCGCGCGGTCGAGGCCGCGGCGGCCGCGTTTCCCGCATGGTCGCGCGTGCCGCCGGAGGAGCGCTCGGCGCTTCTCCTGCGCGTCGCGTCGATCTTCCGCCGCCGCAAGCACGAGTTCTCCGCGATGATGGTCCTCGAAGAGTCGAAATCCTGGGCCGAAGGCGACGCGGACACGGCAGAGGCGATCGACTTCTGCGAGTTCTATGCCCGCGAGATGGAGCGGCTCGCGCAGCCGCAGCCGCTCACGCCGTACCCGGGCGAGAAGAACGAGCTCGAGTTCATCCCGCTCGGCGTGTGCTCCGTGATTCCGCCGTGGAACTTCCCGCTCGCGATCCTCACGGGCATGACCACGGCCGCTCTCGTCACCGGCAACACCGTCGTCCTGAAGCCCTCTTCCGACGCGGCGGCCATCGCGACTCTCTTCCTCGAAGCGTGCGAAGAGGCGGGCATCCCCGACGGAGTGCTGAACTTTGTCACCGGCCCCGGCTCGACCGTCGGCAATACGCTCGTCGAACACCCGAAGACCCGCATGATCGCCTTCACCGGATCGCGCGACGTGGGACTCCAGATCAGCGAGAAAGCGGGCCGCGTCACGAACGGCCAGCTCTGGATCAAGCGCGCGATCCTCGAAATGGGAGGCAAGGACTTCATCCTCGTCGACGAGACGGCGGACCTCGAAGAGGCCGCGAACGGCATCGTCGCCTCCGCCTTCGGGTTCCAGGGACAGAAGTGCTCGGCCTGCTCGCGGCTGATCGTCCACGAGAAGGTCCACGACGAGCTCCTCGAGCGGATCGTCGCGAAGACCCGGACCCTGACCGTCGGCGACGTGCGCGACCCGAACAACGCGGTCGGCGCCGTGATCAACGCGGGCGCGCAGAAGAAGATCCTCGACTACGTCGCCCTCGGCCGCCAGGAAGGGCGCATCGTCGTCGGCGGGGAGCCCGGCCCCGGCGACGGCTTCTTCGTGATGCCGACGATCGTGGACGGCGTCGCGCGGGGAGCGCGTCTCGCGCGCGAGGAGATTTTCGGACCGGTGCTGGCGGTCCTGACGGTCAAAGACTTCGACGAGGGAATCGCGGTCGCCAACGACACCGAGTACGGCCTGACCGGCTCTCTCTATTCGCGCGACCGCGAGCGGCTGGCCCGCGGCAAGCGGGAGCTCTTCTGTGGCAACCTCTATTTGAACCGCAAGTGCACGGGCGCGCTCGTCGGCGTGCACCCGTTCGGCGGCTTCAACATGTCCGGCACCGACTCGAAGGCCGGCGGCCGCGAGTATCTCTACCTCTTCACGCAGGCGAAGGCGATCTCCGAGAAGCTCTAGCCGCCAACCGGAAAGGAGATATGTTCGGACTCATCGGTCTCGTCGTCTTCGTCCTCGACGTCATCGCGCTCGTCTCGCTTCTGAAGAGCTCGGCCGACAGCGGAACGAAGATCCTCTGGGCGCTTCTCGTCATCCTGTTGCCGGTGGTCGGGATGATCCTCTACTTCCTGATGGGTCCCGGCCGCCGGAAAGTGATCTGACCTTCCCCGACATGATGACCCGCGCGCAGATTCCGGCCCCCTCCCGGCGCTTCGACAACGTCGGCTTCTCCGAGATCGTCCAGGTGCGCAACCGCGTCATGGAGCTGCTCGCCGCGGGGCACAAGGTCCACCGCTTCGAGGGGGGCGAGCCGTACATGACGACGCCCGAGGCGATCAAGCGGGCGATGGAGAATGCGCTCGCCCGGAATCAGACCCGCTACGCGCCCTCTTCGGGGATCCCGGAGCTGCGGAGCGCGATCCTGGAGAAGGTCCGCACGAAGAACCGGATCGCGGCGGACGAGGAGAGCCCGATCGTCGTCAACGGAGGGATGCAGGGCCTCTTCGCGGCGTTTGCGACCCTGCTCGATCCGGGCGACGAAGTGCTGATGTTCTCTCCCTACTGGACGCCGGTTACCGACCTCGTCACCTGGAACGGCGGCGTTCCCGTTCTCGTTCCCACTGAGCGGGCGAGAGAGAGAGGAATCTCCACCACGCTCGCGCGCTCCGTCACGCCGCGCACGAAAGTCCTGTATTGGAATTCCCCGAACAACCCGACCGGCGACGTCTTTGCGCGCCGCGAGATCGAGGAGGTCTGCGCGTTCGTCGCGGGGAGCGGGCTCGCGATGATCTCCGACGAGGCGTACGAGGACCTCATCTACGAAGGCGAACCGCACGTGTCGCCCGCATCGCTTCCGGGCATGTCCGAGCGGACCGTCTCGGTCTTCACGCTGTCGAAGAGCTACTCGATGACCGGCTGGCGCGCCGGCTACGTCATCGCTCCCGAGCGCTACCAGTCCCCGATCCGCACGGCGGTTCTCTACTCGACCAACGGCGTTTCGACGCCGACCCAGTGGGCGGCTCTCGAGGCGCTCTCCATGCGGCTGGAGTTCCTCGAAGAGTGGAAGGCGGGATATCGCCGCCGCCGCGATCGGCTGGCCGAAGGGCTGCGAGCCGCCGGCTTCGAGGTCGAGACCCCGCGGGCGGCGCTGTACCTCTTTCCGAAGATTCCGGCGTCCCTGGGCGCCGACTCCCGCGCCGCGGCGGCGATGCTCCTCGACACCGCGCGCGTCGCGACCGTGCCGGGGCTCGTCTTCGGCCCGGAGGGAGAGGGCCACCTGCGCTTCTCTTTCTCGGTGCCGGAGGAGACGATCGCGGAAGGCGTCGAAGCGTTGCTGAGGGTCAGGTCTCCACTTGCCACATCCGGGGTCAGGTCTCCACTTGCCACATGACAATTCATAGAAGCGAGTGTACGTGTCGAGACCTCTTCGTCTGGAGTTCCCGGGAGCGCTGTACCACGTCACCAGCCGCGGCCATGAACGCGGACCGATCTTTCGCGACTCCGCCGATCGCCGCCACTTCCTGAACCTTCTCGCCTCCGTCATCCCCGATCAGGCCTGGCTCCTCCACTCCTATTGCCTGATGGGGAACCACTACCACCTGCTGTTGGAAACGGGCCGTCCGACGCTCTCAAGGGGGATGCATGCCTTGAACGCTCGCTATTCCCAGCACTTCAACCGGCGGCACGACCGCGCGGGTCACGTGTTCGAGGGTCGCTTCAAAGCAATCGTCGTTCAGAAGCAGCCGCATTTGCTCGAACTTCATCGATACATCGTCCTGAATCCGGTCCGCGCTGGCCTGGTACGTCGTCCCCAAGACTGGCCGTGGAGCAACTACCGGGCGACGTCCGGAGCGATCGTGCCGCCCGCGTGGCTCGAAGTCGGCTCGACCCTTTCGCTGTTTGCCGCTTTCGGTTCCGGGGCGAACGGAGCGTACGTTCGATTCGTCGCCGACGGCGCGGTCCGGCCGGGCTCGCCACTGGAGCACGTCCGTCGACAGATCTACCTCGGGGACCGGCGGTTTCTCGAGGAGATGGCCGACCACGCAGAGCACCGCCGGCCGAACCCCGAGATCCCTGCCACGCATCGGATGCCCTCGGTTTTCGAAATTGACGAGATCTTGAAACTCGTCTCCAAAGAATGGGGTCTGTCAGCAGACGAGCTCGCCGGACGCGAGGCTGGCGACGCGAAGCTCGCCGCAATCTACCTCTCTCGCAGGCTCTGCGGAAAATCCGCCCGCGAAGTCGGAGATGCTTTCGGGATCAAGAGAGGAAGGGTCGGGAACATCATGGCTGAGATGCAGAAGAGACGCCGAACCTATCTGCGAAAGCGGGTCGAGAACCTCGTCGCCGATTTTGACGCGAGGCTTGACGCGAGCCGAAACGCGACCTGAACGAAAGCGTCTCGGATGTGGCAAGTGGAGACCTGACCCTATCGTCGGTAGGCCTCGGGGCGGCGGTCCTCCAGCGCCGGGAACCGGGCGCGCAGCTTCTTCACCACTTCCGGGTCCACCTCGCAGAAGAGCACCTGCTCGCGCTCATCCGCCTCCACGATCGTCTCTCCGAGCGGCGCGATCGCCGCAGAATCGCCGGCGTAGTGGAGCCCGTTCCCGTCGCCGGCGCGGTTGACGCCGACCACGTAGGCCTGGTTCTCGATCGCCCGCGCGCGCAGGAGCGCCCGCCAGTGCTCGCGGCGCCGGTCGGGCCAGTTGGCGACGACCGCAAAGAGGTCCGTGTCGGCCGCCGCGATGCGGAACGGCTCGGGAAAGCGCAGGTCGTAGCAGACGAACGGCGTCACCCGAACTCCGTCGATCTCCGCCGTCACGACGCGGTCGCCGGCGGCGTACACGCGGTGTTCACCGGCATAGGAGAACGGATGGATCTTCGCGTACCGCACGACCGATCCGTCCGGCGCGACGAGAAGGGCCATGTTCCGCGGCGACGGCTCCCCCGCCTCCGGCACGCTCGCCAGGATCCAGAGCGCCAGTTTCGCCGCGTGCTCGCGCAGGAACGACTCCGAGGGACCGCCGGGCGGCTGCGCGATGCGTTTGGAGTCCAGGGAGAACCCGGTCGAGAACATTTCGGGGAGGAGCGCGAGCCGCGCCGCGCCCGCCGCCGCCTGCTCGAGCAGGAGTGCCGCGCGGCGGTGGTTCTCGAGGACGTCCTCCCAGGCGAGGTCCATTTGCAGCAGCGCTACGCGCACAGCTTCTCCAGTCTCTCCACCGCGGCCTCCAACGTTGCCATCTTCTTGCAGAACGCGAAACGTACGTAGCCGCGCCTCTTCTCCGGGCGGTCGTAAAAGGCAGAAGGCGGGATCGCCGCGACGCCCACGTCCTCGATCAGCTGCTTGCAGAACGCGACGTCGTCCTCGAAACCGAACCGCCGGAAGTCGGCGCAGACGTAGTAGGTGCCGGCCGGAGGACGTACCCCGAAACCGATCCGCGCGAGCTCGCCAACGAGGTAGTCGCGCCGCTCGCGGTAGCCAGCGAGGAGGTGATCGTAGTACTCCTGCCCCGCCGAGAGCGCGCAAGCGGCAGCGTGCTGGAGCGGAGTCGCTGTCGCGAAGGTGATGAACTGGTGCGCCGCCCGCACCGCGGCCGACAGCTCCCGGGGCGCCGCGGCCCAGCCGATCTTCCAGCCCGTCAGCGAGAAGGTCTTTCCGAAGCTCGAGATCGTGATCGTGCGCTCGCGCATTCCCGGCAGCGTCGCCATCGGGACGTGCCGGCCCTCGTAGACCATGTGCTCGTACACCTCGTCGGTGATGCAGACGAGATCGCGTTCCACGCAAAGGCGCGCAATCGCCTCCAGCTCCTTTTCCGAAAAGACTTTGCCCGTCGGGTTGTGCGGCGTGTTGACGAGGATCGCGCGCGTGCGGTCGGTGACTGCTCGCTCGAGGGCCACCGGGTCGTAGCGCCAGTCCGGGGCTTCCAGGGTCACGAACGCCGGGACGGCGCCCGCCATGACGACGCTCGCCTTGTACGAGTCGTAGTAGGGCTCGAAGAGAACGATGCCGTCGCCCGGATCGCAAATCCCCTGGATGGTCGCGAAGATCGCCTCGGTCGCGCCCGAAGTGACCGTCAGCTCCTCGCCGGCCCGGTAGTCCAGCCCGTAGTCGTGCCGGTACTTCGCGGCCAGGGCCTCGTGAATTTCCGGGATCCCGCTCATGCGCGCGTACTGGCCGTGGCCGTCGCGGATCGCTGCGATCGCCGCCTCCTTGACGAAATCCGGTCCGTCGAAGTCCGGAAACCCCTGCGCGAGGTTGATCGCGCCGTGCTCGACGGCGAGGCGCGTCATCTCCGTGAAGATGGTCGTGCCGAAGCCCGCGAGCCGGCTCGCAATCATAGGGTCAGGTCTCCACTTGCCACATTGGGGGTCAGGTCTCCACTTGCCACGTTGCGCAGTATGACGCCGCACCGCAGGCCTCCGGCACCGCGTATTTACCCAGTCCGCGTCGCTCGCATATCCTCGCGCGGCAAGGAATCGCAAATGCCTCCGAGCAAGATCCACTACCGAGTCGCAATCATCGGGTCCGGGCCCGCGGGCTGGACGGCCGCCCTCTATGCCTCGCGCGCGGACCTCGAGCCCATCGTGATCGAGGGCCCGCAGCCGGGCGGGCAGCTCACGATCACGACCGACGTGGAGAACTATCCCGGCTTCACGGAGGGGATCCAGGGACCCGAAATGATGGACATCTTCCGGGCTCAGGCGGAGCGGTTCGGCACCGAAGTCCTGCTCGACATCGTCACGGACGTGGACTTCGAAGCGCGCCCGTTCCGTCTCACCCTCGACTCCAGCGCGAACCTGACCGCCGACGCCGTCATCATCGCGGCGGGAGCGTCGGCGAAGGCGCTCGGCATCCCTTCCGAGCGGCAACCGGGCGTTTCCGCCTGCGCGACGTGTGACGGTCCGCTGCCCGTCTTCCGCGGCAAGGATCTCGTCGTCGTCGGCGGGGGCGACACAGCGATGGAAGAGGCGACCTTCCTGACGAAGTTCGCGAGCAAGGTCACGATCGTCCACCGGCGCGAGGAGTTCCGAGCCTCGCGCATCATGCTCGACCGCGCCCGCGCGAATTCGAAGATCCACTGGAAGCTGAACGCGGTCGTCGAGGAGATCCACGGCAACGAAGGGAGCGTCACGGGTGTCACGTTGCGCGACACCCGGGGCGGCGGGCTGTCCAAGATGCCCGCCGGAGGCGTCTTCGTGGCGATCGGACACCTCCCCAATACCGCGATCTTCCGGGGCAAGCTCGAGATGAACGAGGTCGGCTATCTCAAAGTGCAGCACCCCTCGACGCGCACCTCGATCGAGGGAGTTTTCGCAGCTGGCGACGTCGCCGATCCCACGTACCGTCAGGCGGTTTCGGCGGCCGGTGAGGGGTGCAAAGCCGCCATCGATGCCGAGAGGTGGCTGGCCGCGCGGGGCATCCACGGCTGATCGTGTTCTCCTCTCCCGCCGGGAGAGGCAGGGTTGAGCGCGCTGCTTTCCCCGTGATCTCATGACTTCCCAGAACGATCCGCGCAAGACTCCTTTCCTGCCGATCCTCGCCTACGTTCTCGGGTTCCTCGCGATCCTCGCGCTGCTGGCATTTGTAATCACGGCTGTCATTCGGCTCTGACCTCGCTGTTCAGGATTCGGTTACATCCGGATCCGCGTCTCGACCGAAGTCGCATAGACGAAGATCTAATTGACGGACAGCGTACCCGCGACTAAAAGTCGTACTGCGGACCCAGGTTGTTCAAAACGAAGACGGCAGAAGGCTCTTAAGGGGGAGGGAGACCGTGGCTAGTACCCGAAAGAATCTTACTCTCTGCGTGTCGAAGTGTATCAGCGCAGCGGCGATGCTCTTGCTGCTGCTTTCAGCAAAGTTACTCGGCCAAGGCGCAGCGACCGCGGCGTACTCGCAGGGCAACGAGATCATCGGATCGGCGCGCCTGAACGTTGAACGCCACGGCCACACGGCAACTCTCCTCAAACATGGGCAGGTTTTGATCGTCGGGGGCGAGAGCGCGACCGGGCTCACTTGCGCTTCCGAGATTTACAATTCGAGCCTTCGATCTTTCGCTCCCCCCGTCATGTCTCTGGAGGCACGCGCGGACCACACCGCGACGGCCTTATCGGACGGGCGCGTTTTGATCGTGGGCGGCCGCGGCTCCAACGGGCTGCTCGCTTCCACCGAATTCTACGAGCCGAAAACCCGCACCTTCTCCGAAGGCCCCAACCTCGGCCAGGCGCGGTCGGGTCACACCGCGACGCGTCTCGCCGATGGAAGAATCATCGTGATCGGCGGCGATGCGGCGGGGAGCACCGAGCTGTTCGATCCGATGACGGGACGGTTCGAAGAATTGAACGCGCATCTTTCCGTTGCGCGGCGCTCGCACGCTGCCGTCCTTCTCCAGGATGGCCGCGTTCTCGTCGCCGGGGGCGTCGGCCTCGACGGAGAGCCGCTTCGCTCGGCGGAGATATTCGACCCGGAGACTCTGTCCTTTTCGGCACGCGCTGAGATGCAAGCGGCGCGATCCGGCCTGACCCTGCGTGTTCTGCCGGACGGCAAGGTCCAGGCGATCGGCGGTGACGCCGAGCGCACGATGGAGATCTTCAACCCGCAAGGTCGCTACTTCACGGCCTATGCGCACTTGGTCAGCGGACCGGAATCCCTGTCGGCGGCACTGCGCAGCTCGGGTCGCGCAGCCGTCATCGGACGGTCCCGCGCGCTGATCCCTTCACGCGGCGAATGGGCGGATTCCGAGGCGCTGCAGGACCTCCTCGACCGGACCGGCTACTCGCTGACGGAAATCCCCGATGTGAACCAGGCGATCGCAGTGGGCGGCGTCAACTCGACCGGCGCCCCCCAGCAGACGGCGGTTCTCTTCAGCGCCTCTTCAGCCATTGTGACGACCGACAAGACCGACTATGCGCCGGGCGAAACCGTCGTCATCACCGGCAGCGGGTGGCAGCCTGGAGAGACGGTCAGCCTGAACGTTCACAGGGACAACAACAACCCCCCCGACACCCTGTTAACCGCCGTCGCGGACGCCGACGGCAACTTCCAGAACTCGGACCTGGTCGTCCAGCAGACCGACCTGGGCGTCACGTTCCTCCTGACGGCGACCGGCCAGTCTTCCGGGTACACGGCCGAGACGACGTTCACGGACGCCAACAACGTCAAGGTAAAAGCGGCGCCGACGGGCACGACCTTCACCTTGAAAGCGACGGAGTACACCAGTGGCAACTGCACCGGTACCGGCAGTGCGCAACCCGACAAGACGGTGGACTCCGGTGGCGTGACGGTGAGCTTCGGAGGGAGCACTAACTCGGTCAAGCTCGAGGCGGCCGCTTTTTCGGATCAGTGCGGGGCGTTCGTGAGCTGGACGAGTTCGGGTGCGTTCACGCCCGTCGCTCCGCGCGTTATCTGCGTCACAGGGACTGGTGCGGACTACTTCGCCAACTACGTTCAGTCCTCTATCGACGACGGCAACGCCTGCACAACGGATTCGTGTAACACCTCGACCGGAGCGGTCTCTCACACGACGGCCCCGTCAGGAACCGTGTGTCGGGCCTCGGTGGGGGTCTGCGACGTGGCGGAGACCTGCGATGGAACGAGCACGACGTGTCCCGCGGACGGCTTTGCCTCGAACACCACAGTCTGCCGCGCGGCGGCAGGCGTGTGCGACGCGGCGGAGACCTGTACGGGCAGCAGCAGTGTCTGTCCGGTGACCGACGCCAAGCAGCCGGCGGGTACGGCGTGTACCGCCGATAGCAACCCGTGTACGTTGGATCAGTGCGACGGCACCAGCAACGCCTGTCAGCACCCCGCCGGCAACGCCGGTGCGATCTGCCGAGCGGCTACGAATGAGTGCGACGCTGCGGAGACCTGTACGGGCACGAGCACGAGCTGTCCGACTGACGGCGTGAAGCCGGGGGGCACGGCCTGTACCGACGATGGCAATTCCTGTACGACGGATCTGTGCAACGGCAACCCCAGCAACCCCAACTGTGCGCACGCGACCAAGCCATCGGGCTCGGCGTGTACCGACGACGGCAACGCCTGTACGACGGATCTGTGCAACAGCAGCGGGACGTGTCAGCACGCTGCGGGCAACGCCGGCGCGGTCTGCCGCGCTTCGGCGGGCGTCTGCGACGTGGCGGAGACCTGTACGGGCTCGAGCAGCGTCTGTCCGACCGACGCCTTCAGGCCCAGCAGTTTCGAGTGCCGCGCTTCGGCAGGAGTCTGCGACGTGGCCGAGAGCTGTACCGGCACGGGTGCGGCCTGCCCGACCGATGCCAAGGTGGCTGCGGGCACGGTCTGCCGTGCCTCGGCAGGCCAGTGCGACGTGGCAGAGAGCTGCGACGGAACAAACAACGCCTGTCCGGCGGACGGCTTCAAGGCAGCCACGGCGGCGTGCACGGGTACGTCGGAGGGCGGCGCTTGCGACAACGACGCGGCCGATCACTGCACGGGGACCAGCAACTCCTGCGTGGATGTCTTCCAGGCGGCCAGCTTCACGTGCCGCGCTTCGGCGGGTCAGTGCGACGTGGCGGAAAGCTGCACGGGGTCGAGTGGGGCGTGTCCGGCGGACAGCTTCAAGGCAGCCACGGCGGCGTGCACGGGTACGTCGGAGGGCGGCGCTTGCGACAACGACGCGGCCGATCACTGCACGGGGACCAGCAACTCCTGCGTGGATGTCTTCCAGGCGGCCAGCTTCACGTGCCGCGCCTCGGCCGGAGTCTGCGACGTGGCCGAGTCCTGTACCGGTAGTAGCGCCGCCTGCCCCGCCGATGCCAAGAGCACCGCGGTCTGCCGACCCTCGGCAGGCCAGTGCGACACGGCGGAAAGCTGTA